>JBNKVX010000031.1:0-37035 GCA_050299435.1 Cellvibrionaceae bacterium
CGCAAACATCAAGGCAATGTCATATAACGCAATAACAAATAAACCAGCTACTAAATACAACATCCAATAGTAAGCTGAATTTTTAAACTCTTTACCCACCATAAAAACCTTTTGGCGATTGTGATAAAGCAAATAGAGCGACCAAACCAGGTAAAGCGCGACCTGAAGAAATAAGCCGTAAAGATAAAAATTAAAGATCCACGATTCAAGGTGAAAAAAGTGTGCGCTTGCGATAATAATAAAGGGCAAGAAATGAAAGAAAGACCAAACAGGTTGATCTTGCCCTTTAATTACATTCCTAACCAACACCAATATTAAAGGGCCGTAACACCAGGTTAGCGTACTGGCAACCGAATCCAACAAACTAATCGATTCTTTTAATACAAGCCCGAAATAACTGTTTACCGGAATAATCAGCAACACCGCTATAAAAACAAACAAACTGTGTCGAATACCTCGCGGACCGGGTTTATTGACAAGCATGTTGAGGCAAGTCCACAAGCCTAAGCTGAAAGAAAAAACATATAGCAGTTTCAATATTTCGCTATAGGTGTCTGCTTGGCTCTCTAACATAATTCGCCTTCTAGTCGGGGGGAATTCGCAGCTGATGCGTTAAATTTTAAGCGCGAACAGGTAACTGTATTGTTGCAAAGCCAAGCTCGCAAGCTGTGTACCTCGGTGGAAAATGACTCGAGTCGTCTGCCAGCTTCCGCCAAGGGGCCCAGGTTCAAGCTCGACCTCTGATGACAAGTCGAACTCTTTGCTTATTTCTGGTCAAAATTGTTCAACTGACTTTTACCGCCTGAAATTTCATTTTTGTGATTCCATGAAATAAAAATTAAAACCAAAATAACCAAAAGAACTTAAACTTTTTAGCGTAGTCTCGCAATTCAGAACATTTCTTTTTAATTTATACCCATTTCGGTAATTTTAGCGGCAAATAACGGTTTTTTAGTCACTTTAAGCAAAATGACTTTTATTCTTCCAATTTCTCATTCTTGTTGTGAGCCCAGAAAACCCCCAATTGGAAAAATGTGTTTTTTAATCCTGATCAGTGAATTTTGGACTGTAAACATATAACTAAATCAACTATTTCTGTCGGCTTTAATTCTATAATTTGCTAACCGCATCTCCTAGAATCAATACGTTGCTCGAACGAGATTCGGCAAAACAAACAGGCGTAACAACAATAACAAGCGCCAATAACAAAAAACCTAATTTAAAGGTACATCCCTATGAAGATTCGAAACATCAAAGCACTGCTTGGCGCAGTCGGCATGGCTGCGTCCTTGTGTGCTTTTACTGCTTTGGCTGACGTTCCCAAACTTACAGTCAGCGGTAATCAAGTATTGAGTGGTGGCGAAGCGAAAAGCTTTGCTGGCAACAGTTTTTTTTGGAGTAATACTGGCTGGGGACAGGAAAATCTCTATAACGCTAATGTTGTGCAATGGCTAAAAGACGATTGGAATACACAGATTGTTCGTGCAGCGATGGGTGCTGATGAAAACGGCAGTTATCTTGAGGATCCTGACGGCAACCAACAACGTGTCGAGACAATAGTCAATGCCGCTATTGATAATGATATGTACGTCATTATTGATTTTCACTCTCACCATGCCGAGGACAAGGAAGCCACTGCCATTGCCTTTTTTGAAAAAATGGCAGCCAAATTTGGTGAATATGACAATGTAATTTATGAAATCTACAACGAGCCTCTTCAAATTAGCTGGAGCAATGTGATCAAACCTTACGCTGAAAATGTTATTTCAGCGATCCGGGCAATTGATCCAGATAACTTAATTGTTGTCGGTACACCATCCTGGTCACAGGATGTCGATGAGGCCTCACTTGATCCAATCACTGGTCACAATAATATCGCCTATACCTTGCATTTTTACGCAGGTACTCACGGCCAGTGGTTGAGAGATAAAGCCTCAACGGCAATGGATAACGGCATTGCTTTGTTTGTCACAGAATGGGGTGCAGTCAATGCAACTGGTGATGGAGCGGCGAACCAGGGTGAGACCAACAACTGGATGAGCTTTCTCAAGCAGAACAATATTTCACACTTGAACTGGGCAGTTAGCCGCAAAGCAGAAGGCTCTTCGATCTTGCAACCCAACGCCAATGTATTTGGCAACTGGAGCAATTCAGATCTCACGGCAACGGGTCAGTTCATCAAGGACATCGTGGAAAACTGGGGCACGACAATAGTCTCAAGTTCTTCCAGTTCATCATCGTCCAGCTCATCATCTTCCAGCAGCTCAAGCTCGTCTTCCTCAAGCGGCGGAAGTCAGGGAGCCTGTGTGTGTAACTGGTACGGTCAAAGTGTTTTTCCTCTGTGTGTTAACCAGAACAGCGGATTTGGCTATGAGAATAATCAAAGCTGTATTGGCGAACTCACCTGCGCTGATCAGGGCCCGTGGAGTGTCGGCGGAATTGAATGTGACAACAATAGTTCGACAAGCTCCAGCAGCTCAAGTTCGTCGAGCAGTTCAAGTAGTTCATCAAGCAGCTCCTCTAGCAGCTCGTCCAACAGCTCTTCAGGCGGCAACACCTCAAGTTTTGAAATCGAATTGGAAGACCTCGCCGGACAAGCAAGCTTTTCACCTTTCCAGGTTCAAAGCGCAGCAGGAGCTTCAGGTGGAAACTACATCGTTTGGCCTAACAATGGCGGTAGTCAAATCAATAGCAATGCGTCCGACAATGCAAGCGGCCAGGTTTTCATTGACTTTATCTTGAGTCAATCTGCCACGGTGCAATTTGATATCGCTGCCAATTTGCCAAGCGGTGACGATGATTCGTTTCATTTTAAAATCGATTCCGGATCATGGAGCACTCAAAACAATTTGCAAACTAATGGTTGGACAACACTGAACATTGCGAACTTTAACCTGTCGGCCGGCGCGCATACTCTGCGTATCGAAAGACGGGAAGACGGTGCTCAATTAGATAAAGTCACCTTGACCGTCTCCGCAGGACAAATCTCCGGAACAGATGGCAACGCCAGTTCCAGCAGTTCATCCTCAAGCTCTTCAAGCAGCTCAAGCTCCTCCAGCAGCAGTTCAAGTTCTTCCAGCAATTCCAGCTCATCAAGCAGCAGCTCGAGCGGATCCAGCGTGAATGTCGTGGCCTGCGAAATAGAGCGCGTGGATTCCTGGAACAGCGGGGCTGTGGTCTATGCAAACGTCATCAATAACGGCAACCAGACCGTCAGCGACTGGCAGGTCGAAGTCGACATAAATGGTACGAATGTTCAAATGCAAAACGGCTGGTCAGCAGAGTATTCGGGCAACAACCCTTATACAGCTGATTGCCAAAGTAACTGTAATATTGGCACTGGCAGCAGCCAAAACTTCGGTTTCCAGATCAGTCATAGTGGTTACAGCGCTGCGACTTGCCAGGTATTGTCCTTTACGGGCGGAGGGCAGAGCAATTCGAGTAGCTCCAGTTCATCAAGCAGCAGTTCAAGCTCTTCTTCCAGCAGCAACTCAAGTTCTTCGAGCAGTTCCAGCTCCTCATCCAGCAGTAGCTCTTCATCGGGAAATCCAGAATCAGGATCCGGGCATGACAACCCCTTCGAAGGCGCGACCTGGTATGTCGATCCTATTTGGTCTGCGAAAGCCGCCGCCGAACCTAACGGCAGTTTGATTGCAAACTACAGCACCGCAGTGTGGATGGATCGCATCGGAGCGATTGAAGGGCCGGAAGATGGCTTTGGCTTGCGTGATCATTTAGATGAGGCGCTGATTCAGGGTGCGAATTTGTTCATGTTCGTGTTCTACGATTTACCAAACAGAGACTGCGCGGCCCTGGCTTCAAGCGGAGAATTGCGCATTGCTGAAGACGGCTTTAATCGCTATGTGAATGAATACACTGCTCCCATTGTCGATATTCTTAGTGATCCAGCTTATGCCAGTCTTCGCATAGTCACCATTGTTGAAGTGGACTCTCTGCCAAATCTGGTCACCAATCTCAACGAGCCAGACTGTGCTGAAGCAAATGGTCCGGGCGGTTATCGCGATGGCATCACTCATGCTCTAAATGAATTGAGTAATATTCCCAATGTCTATCCCTATCTCGATATCGCGCATTCGGGTTGGCTGGGATGGAGTGATAACTTCAGTGAAGGTGTGCAGTTAATTGGCGATGTGATTGTGAATACCGACAAAGGCTGGAACAGCATTGCCGGCTTCGCCTCAAACTCAGCCAACTACACCCCCACCATCGAGCCCTTCCTTACCAACCCCGAGTTACAAGTTGGCAGTGGTCAAGTACGTTCAGCTGATTTCTACGAGTGGAACAACTATTTAGAGGAATTGACCTTTGTACAGGATTGGCGTCAGGCCATGATTTCTCGCGGTGCACCTGCCAGCATTGGCATGCTCATTGACACCGGTCGCAACGGCTGGGGTGGCCCTAATCGTCCGACCGCAGAATCCAGCAGTTCGGACCTCGAAACTTATGTGAATGAATCGCGAGTTGATGGTCGTGTGCATCGCGGCAACTGGTGTAACCAAGCGGGAGGTGTTGGATTCCGCCCCCAAGCTTCGCCTGAGCCCGGCGTGGATGCCTATGTTTGGATCAAACCTCAGGGCGAGTCCGACGGAATCAGCACAGCGGATTTTGAAATTGATCCTGATGATCCCGCGAAACAGCACGATCCGATGTGCGACCCTAACGGGCAAAATCGCGATAACAATACTGTTGGGACGGGAGCGATGAACAATGCACCACATGCTGGTCGCTGGTTTCCCGAAGCCTTCCAAACATTGGTGGAAAATGCTTACCCTCCCTTGTAAGGCTAACAGCGTTTAATTGCGACAAGTCGCGGCATGCAAGCCGCGACTTCTTTCGTTTCAAATTAATAGAATTAAGACTGAAAATGCCGAAATCAAAAATATCTGTCTCTTCGAATTGCGGACCCGGTGAGGAAATCAATAGATTCAAATGGATTAAATCAAAGAAAAATCATTGCTTGTACTGGTTGGCTAACCTACTTATTTTAATGTCTGCCCCACTCCAATCCGATATTTATTTCTCGAGTAAAACTATTGGTCCTTCAACCAATATTTACGCCGTCAATACAGACGGCTTAATTAAAAAAATGACGCGCAATCAAGCTTGGCGAGATACAAATGCAGATATATCCAGCCAGGGCGAATTGGTTTTCATGTCAAACCGCAAACCTCAATCACTCATCAACCTGAATAAAACGCGAGAAGATTTTAATATATTCAAAATGAGTGTAGAAACAGGTGAACTGAACCAATTAACTTTTTCTGCAGAGATTGAACACAGCCCGCGTATTTCCCGCGATGGCAACTGGATTACTTACATTCAAAAATCCGGGAAATTTCAAAAACTAATGCTTTTAAAAAACAGTGAACTGACCCCAAAGACAGTGAGTATTGCTGATGACATTCGCGATGTGTGTTGGTCACACAATAATATTTTAAGTTTTATCCGCTTTAACAAAGATCGCTCTCAACTTATCTTATTCGATCCGACAACGCACACTCAGGAAAAGATCCTGGAAGCGACCCAAGATAGAACGCTAAACAAAGAACTTCCACAAGGGACACTCGATGCGGTTAGATGGTCGCCTGATGGGAAAAAAATTGCTTATATTTTAGGTTCAAATGAATATCTCTCACGCGAGCTTTTTGTGATGGATTTATGGGCGAAGAAAAGTATTAAAATTTCAGACGCCGGATATCAAGTTCAAAAACCTGTCTCCTGGTCTGCCGACAGCCACAATATTTTGTATTCCGCGCTCGTAGACTACCAGTACTATTTTGACGAAAGTACTCTACAAAAAGTTTATAAAGGTTCCATGCAGGTATTCTTATCGCAGCTGAACGGCAAAACTCAACAAGTCACGACGGGAAATCACTTGCACAATCGCCCCACTTTTTCTCCCAACGGAAAGAAAATTGCGTTTCTCTTTGGAAGCACTCTTGCTGACAGGACCCTGGATTTGTACATTTATGATTTAGAAAATCAACAACAACAGGCTCTATATAATCAGGTCTCTACTGATTCTTTTTTATTGTGGCAATAATTGCTTCGCTGACAAACAATCCACCACCGCATCCAGACCCTTTACATGCTCAGCTTGAATGCCAATACTGCGCGCAGCTTGAACATTGCGAACATTATCGTCGAGAAAAAATATGCTGCCGGGCTCAACCTTTAAATCCTGCTTGATCTTTTTAAACCCTTCAATGGAAGGTTTGTAACAACCCAACAAAAAAGACGCGTAGTGATGATGCAACAACGTTTGCAAGTTCATTTCATTCATCATTTTTGACCAATGAAGGGTGCTGGTGTTTGAGTAACATGCAAGCGCAAAGTGAGGCTCAAGCTTCTGCAATAATTCAGGAACGCCCTCATATAAGCCCTTTGGCCAATTAGCAAAGCGCGTTAGAAACGAACTTGCGTCGACTTTTAAATTCAAATTGTCAATGATGTTTTGGGCAAATTCTGGCGGGCTTATTAAACCGGATTCCAGCGCTTCTACGCTGGGATGTTGAGCCCACAAACGCCAATTTTCAGCCTCTTCCACAACGTCGTCCAGCCATTCCGGTAGAAAAGGCAAACCATCCAACTCCACCAATACACCACCCAAATCAAACAAAATCACCTTAATTCCCGTTTCGATTGACACAAGTTCTCCTTAAAACGATTAAAGAATTGCAAGTACACCGGGGTTTCCGTGTAACTCACATCGTGAATAGTTTAAAATAAACGGCTGTAAAATCCTTAATTGAAACAATAAAAGTACCAGCTCTGAATAGGTGTATGTATTAAATGGGTGTAAGTATCAAAAGCAGTGAAGAAATCGAGAAGATGCGCACGGCGGGCCGAATGGCCGCTGAAGTGCTTGAAATGATTGAGGAGCACGTTAAACCTGGCGTGAGCACGGCGGAACTTGACCGCATTTGTCACAGCTATATCACTGACAAACTGAGAGCCATCCCTGCACCACTGAATTATAAAGGCTTCCCCAAGTCTATTTGCACCTCGGTTAATCAGGTTATCTGCCACGGTATTCCTTCGGAAAAGAAGCTACTTAAGGAAGGTGACATTATCAATATTGATGTCACTGTGATTTACGATAATTACCATGGGGATACCAGTAAGATGTTTTTTGTCGGCCAAGTCGCACCTCATGCTCATCGCTTGGTTACCGTGACCCAGGAATGTTTGTACAAGGCTATTGAAATTGTGAAACCCGGCGCTCGTCTGGGTGATATCGGGCACATCATTCAAGACCATGCTGAACGCAATCATTACTCCGTGGTGCGCGAATATTGTGGTCACGGAATCGGCAAGGTCTTTCATGAAGAACCCCAAGTCTTGCATTACGGTGTAAAGAATACCGGAATGGAACTAAAAGAAGGCATGACCTTTACTATCGAGCCAATGATTAATGCGGGCAAGCACCATACAAAACTCAAAAGTGATGGATGGACAGTCGAAACTCGGGATGGTCGTCTCTCCGCGCAGTGGGAACATACCCTCGCGGTGACGAACAAAGGCGTCGAAGTCTTAACAGCGCGCAGCGAGGAAGCCTTTTAATGGGTTCATCTGCGTCTACGCGCTATCCCGAATATGCCTACCAACCCATCTTTTTTAATCAAAAACGGTTTCGGGAAGATCTTGGTAAAAAGCCCAACATCACCGTTTTTAAAGACGCAATTGCAGGCATAGACAAACATTTTGAAGCCCGTTTTTACGAGGGTGATGATATTCGCAACCTTGTTCAAGAGCGCGCAACCTTTATTGATTTGATTCTTCACTACATTTGGCATCAATTTGACTGGCAAGATGACATTTGTTTAATTGCGGTAGGCGGATACGGACGTTGCGAACTTCACCCCCATTCGGATATCGATATCCTCATACTATTGGATAACAAAGTCGGCAAAAAGTACGATGAAAATATACGTGCATTTGTAACCCAACTTTGGGACATCGGCTTGGAAATAGGAAGTAGTGTTCGCAGCCTAAAAGAATGTATTAAGTTTGCGAAAAACGATATCACTATTGCCACCAACTTGATTGAAGCGCGTCGCCTGGCGGGAAATGACAGACTCAGAGATACCCTGCAAATAAAAACCGGCCCCAAGCACATGTGGCGTGAAGATAAATTTTTTAAAGCAAAGGTTGATGAACAAATTGAACGCCACAAGCTGCACAACAACACGACCAGCAATCTTGAACCTAACATTAAGAATGCACCAGGAGGCTTGCGAGACGTTCAAACGATACACTGGGTTGCCAAGCGTTATTTCGGTGTACAGACCTTACATCAGTTAAACGGGAAGGATTTTTTTACCGAATATGAATTTGGCATCCTTAGAAACTGTGAGTCTTTCTTGTGGAAAGTGCGCTATGGTGTTCATCTCTTAGCAGGGCGCCCGGAAGAGCGACTCCTGTTTGAATACCAACGCCAACTCGCCAAACTGTTCGGCTACGAAGACACAGAAAAAGTGATGGCCGTCGAGCAATTCATGCATGAATACTATCGTACCGTCATGGCATTGAGGGAACTGAATGATGTGCTGCTTCAGTATCTCGACGAAGTGATACACAAAAGACGCAGACCCAAAATTAAAAAAATTAACGAACGATTTGAGCTGCGCGACAATTATATCCAAGTGACCCATGACGAAGTCTTTGATCAAAACCCAAGTGCCTTGTTAGAAATTTTTGTGCTTATGGGCAAAGATTCGTCAATCGCTGGCGTACGCGCCTCAACAATTCGACTAATTCGCGAACGCCGCTGGTTAATCGATAAAGAATTTCGAGCAGACCCGCTAAACAAATCAATGTTTCTCGAGTTGTTTAAAATTAATTACGGACTGGTCACTCAGCTCACACGCATGAAGCACTACGGCATTCTTGGTCGATATTTGCCGGCATTTGGAAGAATAACCGGACAAATGCAACACGATCTATTTCATCGCTACACCGTCGACGCGCATACATTATTACTCATTCAAAATATTCGCAGGTTTACTCTCCCAGAAGAGGAAAAGCAATTTCCTATTGCCGCTTACATTATGAAAAACATGGAGAAGACTCACCTTTTATTGATAGCGGGTCTCTTTCATGACATTGGCAAGGGTCGCGGCGGCGATCATTCACTTTTAGGAGCGGTCGATGCGCGCAGATTTTGTGATCAACACGGATTTTCTACCATAGAGACAAACCTTGTCGTTTGGCTCGTCGAAAAACATTTATTGATGTCGTATGTTTCGCAAAAACAAGATATTAGTGACCCAGAGGTAATACGAAAATTTGCTCTGGAAGTGGGCGACCGACGACATCTTGATTATTTATATGCTCTAACGGTTGCAGACATGTGCGCAACCAATCCAGACGTATGGAACACCTGGCGAGCCAGTCTATTGCGACAGCTTTATATGGATACCAAACGTGCTTTACGTCGCGGCCTGGAAGAGACTGTCGACAAAGCAGAGTTGATAGACGAAACCCAACAATTGGCTGCAGCTCGACTGGAAGACAAGGGCATAGATAGCAAATTAGCTCATCAAATCTGGGATAATATGGGTGATGAATATTTCATTCGGGAATCACACCTTGATATCGCCTGGCACACTGAGGCCATCGCTTCGACAGGCGCCGACGAAGACATTATCCTAATTCGTGAAACCACAAGCATGAATTTCGAAGGTGCAACGCAAATTTTTATTCGTGTAAACACCTCACCTCATGTTTTTATAGCAGTTGCTTCTGCGCTTGTGCAGTTGCATCTGGCCATTCAGGATGCCCGAATTTATAACGCTGATAGCGGGCATACGCTCGATACTTTTTATGTGCTTAATGAAGATAATGAACCCATTGGTAACGATCCCGAAATCTACGCTCGAATTCGCGCCAAGATAAAAAAGGAACTGAGTCTGGTTGGCAATTATCAAAATGAAATAAAAAGACGGACTCCGCGTATACTCAAGCAATTCTCAATACCCACTGCTACCAGCATCAGTAATGACATTACTCACGGCTATACCGTGCTAGAAGTCATCAGCCCCGATCGCCCCGGACTCCTTGCAACAATTGGGCAGGTTTTTATGGAACTCAATATCCAATTACAAAATGCAAAAATTTCCACGCTGGGCGAACGGGTTGAAGATGTATTTTTCATAAGTGATATGAACGGCGATCCACTCTCTGACCCTAATCTTTGTGAAAGGCTGCAAAAAACCATTTGCGAGCGCTTGGACAAAAACGTGGAAGAAGAATTACAAAAGAATTAGTTAGAATGAACCCTCTCTTAGATACCTTGCAAACTTATCCGTTTGAAAAACTAGCTGAAATAAAAAATGGCCTGAATCCGCCATCTAATTTAAAACATATATCCCTGTCCATTGGGGAACCCAAACACAGTCCGCCTGAATTTGTACTAAATGCCTTACAGGATGCCATCCAGGATTTTGGCAAATATTCTGCCACCAAAGGCAGCATTGAATTGCGGGCAGCAATATCACAATGGGCGGCTCGGCGTTTTAACATGGGTTCAAACACTTTAAACGTCGACACGCAAATTCTTCCTGTAAATGGCACGCGAGAGGCGCTCTTTGCCATCGCGCAAGCAACGGTAGATCACTCCCAACCAACAGCCAAGGTTTTAATGCCTAATCCCTTCTACCAAATTTATGAAGGTGCGGCACTCTTGTCGGGCGCAAAACCTGTTTTTATTAATTGCGATACACCCAATGCCCTGCCCGATTTTAAATCGCTTGATCAACAAAGCTGGCAAGATTGCCAATTGCTCTATTTATGTAGCCCCGGGAATCCTAGCGGCGCTGTTTTTAAATTACAGGATTATTTGTATTTATTGGAACTCGCCGACAAATACAACTTTGTGATTGCAGCGGATGAGTGTTATTCAGAACTTTACTTTGATGAAAATACCCCCCCTCTCGGTTTGCTCCAGGTTTGTAATGAAGTAGGAAGAAAAGATTTTAGAAATTGTCTGGTTTTCCACAGTTTATCCAAACGTTCAAATTTACCGGGTTTGCGCTCCGGTTTTGTCGCCGGGGATGCCGAACTTATAGAAAAGTTTTTTGCCTATCGCACCTACCACGGTTGCGCTATGCCTTTACCGGTTCAAGCAGCAAGTATCGCTGCCTGGAATGACGAGAAACACGTACAGGAAAACCGTGAGCGTTATCGGGAAAAATTTGATGATGTCATTTCAATATTGTCCAGGCAAATGTCTGTAGAAAGACCGGAAGCCGGCTTTTATCTCTGGTTGACAACGCCTTATGATGATGTGCGCTTTACAGCGGATTTGTTTGAACAACAAAACGTCACTGTACTTCCAGGCTCGTTTCTCGCGCGCGACACATCCAAGGGCAATCCGGGCAAAAATAAAATTCGCATTGCGCTTGTTGCAACGCGAGAAGAATGCCTTGAGGCTGCCAATAGAATCAACATATTTTTAGCTGAAAATGAATAAGCAGGAGCGCGTCAATTACATCCTGACAGAATTACAAGTCAGGTACCCCAATCCTCCCATTCCGCTAAAACATAAAGACCCCTACACTCTGCTGATTGCTGTTCTACTGTCGGCTCAGTGTACTGACGAACGCGTCAATAAAATCACGCCGGCCTTATTTAAACTCGCAGACACACCAAAAAAAATGGCAATACAAACACAGGAAAAAATTCAGGAGATTATCCGGCCTTGCGGCTTGTCTCCGCAAAAGTCCAAAGCCATAAAAACGCTTTCTAAAATTCTTGTTGATGACTACCAAGGAAAAGTGCCAGCAGATATCGACGCCCTGGAAACACTACCCGGTGTGGGACATAAAACTGCCAGCGTTGTTATGTCCCAAGCCTTTGGCGAACCCGCTTTTCCAGTCGATACACATATTCATCGTTTGGCACAGCGCTGGGGGCTAACCAACGGACGCAACGTCGTGCAAACAGAGCGCGATCTAAAACGTCTTTTCCCAAAAGAAAAGTGGAATGATCTTCACTTACAAATTATTTATTACGGACGGGAATTTTGCTCTGCCCGTGGGTGTGACGGTACGGTGTGTCCAATCTGCAAACACTGTTACCCCAACAGGAAAAAACCGAAATTGACCTTAAAGGCTTGAGGATGAAGCGGTGCCTACACACCGCTTTCAATGAAATTACTCTAAATGACTACGCAACATCCAGGCATTTTTTTCGTGAATATCAATACGGCGTGTCGCCAGATCGGCTGATGCTTGGTCACCAACTGTTTCTGAGGCTTCAATAACCTCACTTGCAACTCTTGAAATGACTTCGGCGTCTGCAACCAAGTTTTGAATCATGGTTGTTGCTTTTGGCACGCCCTCCTCTTCCTTCACTTCACTCAGTTCAGCAAAGCTTTTGTATGTTCCCGGTGAAGGTGCGCCCAAGGTTCGAATACGCTCCGCTATCTCGTCGACAGCAAGTGCCAACTCCGTGTATTGAGTCTCGAATAGGGTGTGCAGGCTAGTAAACATCGGGCCTGTCACATTCCAATGATAATTGTGCGTTTTCAAGTAGAGAGTGTAACTGCTAGCCAGAAGCACCTTTAATTTTTCTACCACCACACTGCTATCTTTTTTCATGGAATCCTCTTTTTCCTGATGAATTTAGGTCGTGAATGCGCGACTGAACATTTTTCCTTCAGCCTCAAGGTCTATTCTAAGGCCTCTAGAATTTAATAAAAATCAATTATAACCATCAAATCGATTAATTTTGTTAATAGGGTCGAGGTATAATCCGTTAAAGTGGCGCTTCATTTATTATGCGTAAAGATTTATGCGTAAAGAGGCGCTATTTGCTAAAATTGCCCACCTTTTCAAACACTTGGATTCATTATGCCAACGGTACTATACGGTATTAAGAATTGCGATACCGTCAAGAGAGCGCGAGACTGGCTGGAAACTGCCGGAATCGTATTTCAGTTCCACGATTTTAGACAAAACGGCCTAAGTGCCACCAAACTTACTCACTGGCTCAATGTGATCGGTGCGGAAAAGTTGATTAATAAACGCAGCACCACCTGGAAGCAGTTGAGTGAGTCTGAACGTAAAGAGATAGAAAAAGGCGAAGGTAAACTCGTTATCCTGGCCAACCCAACCTTAATCAAAAGACCAGTACTTGAACACCAGGGCAAATCTTACTGTGGCTTTCAGTCTGAGCTCTATGCAACAATTTTCGAAAACCACTGATTAAAATCGATTTTAAAAAAGGATAAGCAAGCATGACACAACTTTACAGCGTCGGCCTCGGCGTCGGAACTCAAAATGCTAAAGGCGATTGGCTGGAAGTGTTTTTTCCGCAACCCCTTTTGAATCCGAGTGAGACTTTAGCCGATTGCATTGCACAGTCATTGGGCTACAAAGGTGGCAATCAGTCTTTTATGTTGACGGGAGAACAATTGAATAAACTCGCCGAACTGCTAAAGACTAGCGGTGAAGCTCAAATGCATTCACTCGTGGCAACACTAATAAGCAGTGAGCGCCCTCTCGTTGCTGTAATACTCGAAAATGATGATGCGCCTGGCTCCGTACCCGAAGCCTATTTAAAACTCCAACTAATTTCACATCGTTTAGTTAAACCACATACATGCAATTTAACAGGTATTTTTGCGGTACTTCCCAACGTGGCGTGGACCAATATGGGAGCAATAGACCTTGAAGAGCTCGCAGAACGTCAGCTCGCAGCTCGCTTGCAAGGCAAAGTACTTAGCGTAGACTGTGTCGATAAATTTCCAAAAATGACAAACTACGTTGTGCCAAAAGGCGTTCGCATTGCGCACACTGCACGCGTACGCTTGGGTGCTTACATTGGAGAAGGCACAACAATCATGCATGAAGGTTTCGTCAATTTTAATGCGGGCACATTAGGAACCAGCATGATAGAAGGCCGCATTTCGGCGGGTGTTGTAGTCGGTGAAGGTTCCGACCTGGGCGGCGGATGTTCAACAATGGGCACGCTCAGCGGTGGTGGCAATATTGTTATATCGGTTGGCAAGGAAAGTTTGATTGGTGCAAATGCGGGTGTTGGCATCCCGATCGGCGATCGTTGCATTGTGGAATCAGGTTTATACATTACCGCCGGAACAAAAGTAATGTTGCTGGACGATAAAAACCAGGAGGTGAAACTAATAAAAGCCCGAGAACTCGCCGGCAAAGACGATTTACTATTTCGGCGCAACTCACAGAATGGTCGCGTAGAATGTTTGTCCAACAAATCTGCCATCGCATTAAATGAAGTACTCCATGCAAACAATTGACACTGATGACCCAACAATTGCGCTAGCCTGTGAACTCATAGCGAGAGAATCCGTTACGCCACAAGACGCGGGTTGTCAGCAAGTCATGATTGATCGTTTGCAAAAAATCGGGTTTTCCGTTGAGCGCTTGCGTTTTGACGACGTCGATAATTTTTGGGCTGTTCGCGGCACGAACGGCCCCATCTTTGCTTTTGCTGGTCATACCGACGTGGTTCCAAGTGGCGATGCCGCGAGCTGGTCTACTCCGGCCTTCACACCCACTATTCAGGATAACTTACTCTTTGGTCGCGGAGCGGCAGATATGAAAGGCAGCCTGGCAGCAATGATCACTGCCTGCGAAGACTTCGTTGCCGAAAATCCAAATCACCTGGGCCGCATTGCATTTTTAATAACCAGCGACGAAGAAGGTATTGCAATCAACGGCACAGTAAAAGTTGTTGAATGGCTAGAAGCACGTGGAGAAAAAATTCAGTGGTGTCTGGTCGGCGAACCTTCGAGCACTAACACAGTGGGTGACGTCATCAAAAATGGTCGAAGGGGATCTTTGGGTTGTGAACTGCGCATCATTGGCAAACAGGGTCATGTTGCTTACCCTCACCTCGCCAGCAATCCTATTCATATTGCAGCGCCTGCACTGGCAGAACTGGCATCCGAAAAGTGGGATGAAGGCAATGCCTTTTTCCCGGCCACCAGTTTTCAAATCTCAAACATAAACGGCGGTACTGGAGCAAGCAATGTTATCCCTGGTGAGCTGAAAATCGTTTTTAATTTTCGCTTCTCAACCGAGTTGACCGCCGATGAACTTAAAACTCGCACTGAAAATATTCTTAAAAAGCACGAACTAAACTATGACATTCAATGGCATCTTAGCGGCGAGCCATTTTTAACAACGGCAGGAGATTTTGTAGAAGCAGCCCGTCAGGCGATTCGCGAAATTTGCCAAATAGAAACTGAACTCTCCACCGCCGGGGGCACCTCTGATGGGCGTTTTATTGCTCCAACTGGAGCGCAAGTTGTTGAACTCGGTCCAGTAAATGCCAGCATTCACCAAGTGAATGAACACACCTCCTGTGAAGAACTGATACTTTTACACAAAATTTACAAAAATATTTTACATTCACTTTTGGGAAATAAATGAGCGAAAAATTGACACATTTAAATCAGCAGGGCGAGGCGCACATGGTCGATGTGGGATCTAAAACCGACAGCGAACGTAGTGCCACGGCTGAGTCCATCGTCAAAGTTAACGCTCAGGTCTTCGACGCAATTGAAAAGCAGCAAATTAAAAAGGGGGATGTCTTTGCCGTCGCCCGTATCGCTGGCATTCAAGCTGCAAAAAAATGCAGCGAACTAATCCCGCTGTGTCACCCGCTTATGTTGACAAAAATTTCAGTCGACATCAGCAGCAACAAAATGCAGCAAGAAATTCGTATTGAAGCCACATGTAAGTTGCATGGAAAAACCGGGGTCGAAATGGAAGCTTTGACCGCATGCAGTGTTGCTGCACTGACAATTTACGATATGTGCAAGGCGCTAGATAAGGGCATTGAAATCCTCTCAACTCGCTTGTTAACAAAACAGGGCGGAAAATCCGGTGAATGGCAGGCGAACAAGCCAGGTTAAACAGTGAGTTAAGCTATGCACATAAAACTACGCTATTTTGCTCAGTTGGGTGAAGCATTAGGTCGCAGTGAAGAAATTCTTGAGCTCGCAGGCCCCTGTTCACTCTCCTCCTTAAAAGAACAATTGATAGGCCGAGACTCCGGCTGGAAAAAGTTGAGCGAAGCCCATATCAAATGTGCTATCAATCAGGAATTGGTGTTCACTGACGCTGCACTTAAAGATGGGGACGAAGTGGCTTTCTTCCCTCCTGTGACAGGAGGTTAAATTGATCTCGGTCCAACACGATGACTTTTCTATAAGTCGCGAATGCGAATATCTGGTTGAGCCCGGCATAAGCGGCGCAGTTGCAACTTTCGTTGGTTATGTTCGTCAGTTTTCGGAAGATAGAAAAGCTGAATTTTTTCTGCAACATTACCCCTCAATGACAGAATCAGTACTCGAAAAAATTGAACAGGCTGCACATAAGAATTGGCCGCTACAAAAAACACGTATTATTCATCGCATTGGCAAGCTGGAAGTGGGCGAACAGATCGTATTTGTGGGTGTAAGTGCTGCACACCGCGAAGCGGCTTTTGCCGCCTGCCAATATATTATCGACATTTTAAAAACTCAGGCGCCTTTTTGGAAAAAAGAAGGCGAACGCTGGGTTGAAGCCAGGGAAAAAGATAACCAAGCCGCGGAAAAATGGCTAACAAAAGAGACAAATGATGACCGATAAGTCGGAATTTAAAACCAGCTTTAAGCGTTTTGCATCAACACCCCTTGAACAAACATTTAAACGCTTTCGTGCCGGCATTATCTATTTTGGTGTGGGTGGCATTATGATTTATTTAGCCAACATCGCACTTGATCCGTCAATACTTCAAGAATTGGTAATGCTGGCGGGGCTCATGATTGGTGCAATTGGGTTTTTCATCGCTATTGCAGCGCAATTTAAGATGATCATTTCCAGGATTTATCAATTTTTCTTCAAAAATCGGGACTAGGGTTTTCTTCTTAAAGATTCTCACCTAGATATCAAATTTCTTTTTTGTATAAATATCAAAGCGAGAAGATTTTCCTTTCAACTGATACGTTGGCGCAACATTGCCAAGATAAGGCGCAATGGCAGACCGTTTAACAACCACTCGATTTTCCGCCTTTTCCATCGCTTGGACCAAGAGTTCGCCAGCATCTTCGTCACGACCAATCAAATCATGAAAGGCCAACATTTCCTTTTTCACCTGGGCTGATTTTTTCCTCGGCGGAAACATGGGATCCAAATAAATAACATTGAAAGTGTTAGGCCGTAAGAAGTTTAAAAACTCTATTGCATCGGCTCGCTGCAAGGTCAAACGGGCCAAGGTAGCAGCAAGGTCTTGAACCTCTTCTTCTACAGGCTCTAAACAAAATTTCCTTGCACGCTCCAAGCCATCTTCAAGCAAAGTAAATGCAATCAGCGAACGCTCCAGCATCAACACCTCGCAACCCAAACTCGCCAGCACAAATGCATCACCCCCCAAACCCGCGGTAACGTCAAGCACTGAGGGCTTATTCTGGCGAGTTATCCCCACTGCTTTGGCTATGGCTTGACTCTTTCCTCCACCGAATTTCATTCGGTGTGCATTTGCACCTGAATTAAAATTAGCTTTAATCTCAACCCGCTGCTTATAGCGTTTGTCTACAAGGCTAACACCTTCATCTTCGAACAACAGCTGGAAATCCGCAGTGGATCCACTAACCTGCTCCTGCATGCTATTCAATTTATACAATTTTGCAAAATGCTCGGCTTTCGCTTTGACCTGCTCCGATGTTGCCGTAACAACCAGCTCAAATTCCACTTTAATGTCCAATCAACAAATTAGGAATTCTACAATAAAAAAATGCGCTTTCCGTAGAAAGCGCCAAAAAGGGCACAACTAATTCTCAAAAACAATCAACTCTTTTGCATTTCAAAGGTCACCAGTTTTGACAGGCCGCGGAAAACAACGGGTTTTCCATCTTCAGTTTTGGGTTGAAATTTCCAGCGTTCAGCAGCGGCAATCGCCGCGTCTTCAAAAACGCCCTCGGGTTCCGCACGAATAACCACAATATTTTCAGTTGCGCCTTTTTTATTCACATCAAAGCGCAACTCGACAAATCCCTCGGTGCCGTTTTGCAGAGCGCGATGCGGATATCGCGGTCTAACCAAAAAGGTTTCTATTGGTGTAGAGACATTAATTACAAGATTACGAGAAAAATCCGGTTTGGCATGTTTAACTTTCGGTATAGTTGTCTCAACATTAGGCTCCTCGATAATATTGGGTTCTGGTTTGGCGGGCTCATTTTCGACTTTTGCTGGCTTTTCAATTGGCTTAATTCTCGGTGGCTCCACCTCCCGACTTTCCCAGTACACGGGTGGTATTTCCGGGTAGGGAGCGTCATCAATATGTGCTTCCTGCATATAAACAAGCTTAAACATGAGCACAAGCAAACCAAAAGTCGTTGCTGCTGAAAGTGGCACTACATATAGCCAGCGAATGGGTGCCGGTTCAGTTGTTAGCGGGTGTGATGCCGCCTCAATATTGAGTGTGTACATTACTGATCCTCCAGATTAATTCAATTTAGGGGTATCAGCTGCGTCCTTTAAGGTAAAAATAAACGTTTCTTTTACGTTTTTAGTAATTATTGGGTAGCCATTTATTTTCATGGGTTGGTATTTAAATTTCTTAATAGCTTTTAAAACACTTTTATTAAATACCCTGCTGTGATCGTCAGAAATTATCCGGGGGTTCATCACTTCACCCCGCAAATCCAGGTCAACTTCGACAACAACGATTGCTTCCAGATTTCTTTCCAACGCTCGCTTCGGGTATTTTGGCGTAACAACTTTTAATGTCTTGTGCTCAACCACTTCCAAATCATTCACATCCCAATCGGAGTGGGTATGCAACTCATCACGCAAATCTAAATGCGGGTGCATGTCGTTAAATTTTGAAAATGCTATTTGTTGTATGTCGTAATTTTTTGGAACATCTAAAGTTTTTTTGAATTCAGCCAATTTCTGCTTTATTTCACGCCGATCATAAGCATCAATTGGATTTTCCTCACCGATTGGCACACTTACACTAAAAGGTTGTACAGCGCCCAAATCAAACACATTAATTATTGTGTTCGCTGTCTCGTTTGCCTTCAGCGCGTCATAAGGCGATTGTTTAGCTTCAAGTAAGGAAATGGGCAATATCAAAAATACCAAAGCTGCAAGTATGGTGGCTTTAATAAATTTATCGGGAACATCTCTGTTTTTACCGCTATCTAATATGGCATTGATTCGTAAATACAGTTCGGATTTTTTTATAAACATCAATACTGCATATTTACTGTGATTGATCTCTGTTGATAATTCCAGCAGATCGTCAGCGTAATCCGCACGACATTGCAGTTTGTTTACCACCATATCGTCGCAAGCTAACTCGGCAAACCAATCGCATTGTTTTCGAGCTTTCCAAACAAAAGGGTTAAACCAGAATATTGCGCAAATAACATTTCCCAACAACTTACCCATCCAATCGTTGCGCTCGATGTGAGCAAGTTCATGCGCAAGCACGCGGCGCAATCGCGCTGGTTGCCATTCTGAATACTGTGGCGGCAGAATAATTTTGGGGGCGTGTAGTCCACACATTACCGGCGCAAATACCACTTTACTCACCAAAATTTCTACTTCTTTTTGCATCGAAAAAAGTTTTAACAGTTCTCTCTTTATTTTTTCAACTTTGGGGTCCGCAATGCTTTGCGCTTCGTTTAATACAAGTTGATTATTCGCAATGGACCAACAGGTATCCAGTAACACACTAACCATACCCACCAGATAAATAACTAAAATTGTTAGACTGAGAATATTTGGATTTTCAAATAATCCGTTTTCTGACAAGAAAACCGGTGTTGAAGTCAAAGTTGCCAATCCAGCAGGTAAAACACCAAACTCAAGCCCAGGTAAGGCATTGAAAAACAGAATGAGTATCAAAGGGCTAAACAAAGCCAATAACATTAACCAATGATTCGTTGCGGCCGATCGAAAGTCAGGTTGGTTCACGATATAAAGAACAATTCCAATCACCAACATCGGCTTTAGGCACAGGGTGAGAAATAGATTGATTACATCGAGGACCAGATTCATTCGTGCGCCCTTCCAGACAGTTCGCGTTCCTGTACCTGTTTAACGCGCGCAATGGTTCGTTCCAGCTCCTCTATTTCACGTGAACTCAGACTTTCACCCTCCGCATCAAGTAAGGCGTTAACCGCGCGCACTCTTGAACCCTTAAAAAATGTTCTCAATAAACGTTGAATCGCTGTATTTTGTGCTTTTTCCTCTTCCACAGCCGGAGAATAAATATATCGACCGCCTTCGTTGCGAAAGATGACAAACTTCTTTTCAACCAAACGCGCAATGAGTGCACGCACTGCCGAATAACCGGGTGGGCTCGGAAGCGCAGCCTGCACCTCCTGCGCAGAACAAGCACTTTTCTCGTAAAGGATATCCATGATTTGCCGTTCACGACGACTGAGATTGGCAAATTGAGATTGCGCCATATTTTGCTCCTGTTTGGGTGAAATGCTAAATAATTAGCATCATGCTAAAAAATTAGCACAGGAGAGCCGACCAAGCAAGAATTAATGCTAAAAATTTAGCACATGTTAATTTTTTCTTTTTAAAACAAAGAGTTAAATAATATAAACTCTTGGAATATTTACGGCTCGTTAGGTTTATAATGCAGAGAAATTCGCTTACCCCTAAGAGTTCATCATGAGACAGACTAATCATTGTTTGAAATATTTTCAAAAGGGGCTGGGCATATTATTGTCGTTTGGCTTGGCAAGCTGTGCCGACTATAGTATCTCCGTCAACGACAACACCGTTTATGACCCACCAAAGATATTCACGCAATTTCGTGTTGCAGATTCAAATCTTCAACGCTGCATTGATGAAACAATTAAAGAGGAAAAAATTACCAACGCCAAGCAACTGCGGAATTTGCAGTGCCCAAACAAGGACATACAGGTACTGGACGGACTCGCAATATTTTCAGAGCTGAAAATATTGGGGCTTGCTGGCAATCCTTTAAAGAATATTGATGATGTAGCCGCACTTAAGCTGCTTGAGCAACTAGATCTGCAAGCAAGCGGCACGATTCAGCTCACTAAAATCTCGGGCCTCAAGCTAGACTATTTAAATCTAAGTGAAAACCCTGACCTGCACTGCGATGACTTTCAGCAACTTATGGATATAAAGTCACTTATCAAACCAGAACATTGCAAATAAGGCGTTTGGGGGAGGCGTAAATTAGTTCCGAGAACCTACAAACATCAAACCCAGGGTGTTTTTATTGCAGTGCATCACCTTCATCGCGACAGGTTCCTGATTAATGGTGCCAACCACCTTTTTGAACTGAACATCGACTACCGTCCCCACTGGGGGTGTGGGTTGGTTTTCCATTGTGACCTGAGCACCACCATCTGAAATATCCCGAGTGTGTCCGACAATGGTTCCAAATGCTGGATGACGGATTTCAACGCGAATTGATGTTGGGGTCCGTTCAAACTTTCTGCGTTCGTCCACCTCAAGCTCCTAAAAAGAGATAATTGTTAAAAGTATAAACCACCGTGAGCCTTTTGTTTTTCATCTTGTTCTCTTGAAATCTTTTTGAATTGCACACAAACATCACAGAATTGTCATGGTTATTCACAATATCTGTGGATAACTATGTGAGTTTTTTATTAACAGCCAGCGCTGAGGGGCATAAATGCTCACCCAGGGGCAGCTTGCCGAAGATTTAATCAGATCAAAAATGCCTAACAAAATCAATATGTTACAAAAATCAAGACCAAATCCGCTCGGCTATTAATTATTTTTGCTACCCTGTGTGACGAATCGTTACACGATGTGGAAAACAAAACTGCGATTTGAACTCTATTCGGCCTCTATACCGACCTCCGATGGAAGCAGGCGCTCACAAATCGCTCATTATGAACATATTTCGAGCCAATCAAAGCCCTCTTCTTGACAGGCAAAAACGGCGTTTTCCAGTTTCGCAATCTGACAATTTTCAAGAAGGGTTTTTCTCGCTAAATCTCGTGTATTATTTTTCTGACTGATGTGACCGACCACAATCTTTTGTAAGCGCTCACTATAAATTTGATCCAGTAATTCAGCCGCTTGTTTGTTATTGAGGTGTCCCCAGTCACTCGCCACTCTCGTTTTTAACGCAGGCGGATAAGGCCCGTTCCAAAGCATATCGACATCGTGATTTGCTTCCAATAGAAGTGCATCACATTCCTTAAATGCCGCAATAACATGGGGGGTAACACTTCCCAAATCTGTTAACACACCAAGCCGCAAGCCCGCGCTTGCAAACACGTACTGAGCCGGTTCACGCGCATCATGTGGAACGGCCACAGGCTGAACTTCGATATCACCAACCGAGAAATTTTCGTAGTTTTTTAGCAAGTTTATCTCGGGTAATTCGCCAAACTCTTTGGCTAACCACGTTCCTTGAGTCATGTAGACCGGAATATGATATTTCCGCGACAAGGCGGCCACACCTTTAGCATGGTCCCCGTGTTCATGAGTAACAACAATGGCATCAATGGCACCGACATCGATATTCAGTCGGATCATTCGAGACACGGCTTCTTTTGCAGCAAAACCGCAATCAACAAGAATACAGTGAGAATGAGTTGCCACCAAGGTAGCATTGCCCGAGCTTCCACTTCCTAAAGATGCAAATCTCAAGCGAATTAAATTAGGTTGCTCCGCACCAATCTCAGCATATCCTTGCTGAGCTTAGCCGGGACTTTTTGCCCGCGATAGTCGCGAACAATAACACCTTGCACTTCCTCACCATCAACTACAGTGGTTTCAACGAGCACGAGGAAACCTGCCGCGCCGGAAAGCGCTTGTCCATAGTCGACCCCTTCAATACCCTCAAAGATTTCTTTAACTTGTGGACTGTCATCCAGATGGTGCAGAACTTGCTCCAAACTATAAGGAGCTTTGGATTGATTTTCGACAATTTCATCGTCTTCATCATCACTCCAAAACGCCAACTTACTTATCCAGCTCTTGGACTCAGCCTCTTTAGACTGATAATTAAGGTAGAAAACTTTTTTATCGCCATCCTGGTCCCAAAACTGAAACGTTTCAGATTTAAGCGAAGCAGCAAGTGACGCATAAGCGCGGTTCCAGGGCATTCTTATATTCAGCCTTGGTTCGTTGCCAACACTCGCAAAGGTAACCCGCTCTTCTCCACCCACATTTTGTCCCATGAGAGAAGCGGCTTTGTTATCGACATTTGCAGCCAAACTATTTGCAAGCTGATCGACGATGTATTTCTCTCGTTCTGGATTATCGGACGCGTCCGGCCAAACGATTTCTGTCGAAGCTTGTTCACTGACAGGCAACTGAACCTGACGAACATGCACCTCGGTGGTATCTGGATGAATGCCCTTTTTAATCTCAATCCTAAAACGGGATTGATTATCCAGATCAGCTTTAAAGCGCACCCATTCAGTTTCAATGACACCCTTACTGGCATCACTGTGGGTGACTAGAATTCCATTCTCAGAGAGAAAACTCTGGGTTTGAGGCCAAACCTGGGCAGTGGAGGCGTTTAAGAAAATCCACCGATTTCCAAGTTGCGACTGAATTTTTACCGCCACACCGCTTTTGTCAACGCTGTAAGGTTTTGGCCGCGGCACGTCATAGTCGTCCAAAGTCATGGGATCACCAAACTCATCTTTAACTTCAAGCTTGGGTACCACATAGAGTTCTTCGAGCGAAGTGACCTGCATATCATCAGGCACCGCGATAGGTTTGATTGGACCTGAAGCTAAATAGTCCTTACCCCGACTGCGAAACATGCCGCTATCACCGAAGAAAATACTACAGGCGCTCGTTATACTAGTAAGAAGAAAAACCAGAGAAAACTGACAAAAGACTTTCATATCACGACTTTTATATACATAAATAATTTTATAACTATTGTAATTCTAATTTCTTTAACACTGCTCGCACCTGATCTTGGTGCTGTTCACTCAATACCGTTAAAGGCAAGCGAATACCACTTTCAATACGTCCCATTTCTGCCAAGGCCCATTTTACAGGAATGGGGTTGGATTCAAGAAACATTGATTTATGCAGAGGCATGAGCAGTTCTTGTAAATCTCGCGCTTCTTCGACCTTGCCTTCTCTGACGAGTTCACAAAGTCTCGCGCATTGCGCCGGGGCTACATTTGCGGTCACAGATATCTCACCTCTGCCACCGTTGGCCATGAATTCTACAGCGCTTTCATCGTCTCCAGAAAGCAAAATAAAATCTTCATCAACCAATTCCCGTATATCGTGCAAACGTTGCATATCGCCGGTGGCTTCTTTTATGCCAATGATATTGTCAATCTCTGCAAGACGGGCCACTGTATCCGGAAGCATATCCACCGCAGTGCGGCCGGGTACGTTATACAGTATTTGCGGTATGTCTACACGCTCTGCAATGTATTTATGATGCTGAAAAAGTCCTTCCTGAGTGGGCTTGTTGTAATACGGTGTAACCAGTAGGCAGGCGTCCGCACCAGCGTCTTTCGCACCTTGAGTGAGTTCCAGCGCTTCGCTGGTTGAGTTTGCTCCTGTTCCGGCCACGACTGGCAAGCGCCCTTTAACCTGATTCACAACGCGACTTATTACTTCCTGGTGTTCAGACATTGAAAGTGTCGCACTCTCACCCGTCGTGCCTACCGCAACAATGCCGTGAGTACCTGTCTCGATATGCCATTCCACCAATTTTTCCAAAGCTGTCCAGTCCAAAGAACCATCTGCTTTCATTGGCGTTACTAAGGCAACCAGACTGCCGTGAATCATGGGATATTTCCTGTCACTCAAAAAGGGGGCTTATGGTACTGACGAAGCGGGTTCGCCACAAGGTCTGACAAGAGATTGGGATGAGGTGGGCTACACTATCCCACCAATACTCCCACCATCTATATTTATCGTGGCGCCATTGGTAGCCGAAGATAAAGGGCTGGCTATATAGGCCATGGTATTGGCTACCTCTTCCACCTTCGCAAATCGTTGCAATAATGAGCTGCTACGCACCTCAGTAAAGAACTCTTTTTCTACCTCTTCGCGCGTTTTTCCCGAATGCTGCGCGACACCATTGAGAAAATTTTCAGCTCCTTGCGTCAAAGTGGAGCCCGGAACGACGGTGTTGACGGTTACCTGGGTGCCCTTGGTTAGCTGAGCCAAACCCCTCGAAACAGCAAGCACGCCTGCTTTTGTCATGCTGTAGGAAATGAGATCAGCGGGTACGAGGCTCGCACATTCACTGGAAACAAATAAGATCCTTCCGTAATTGACTCGCAGCATCTTCGGCAAAAAGTGGCGAGCCAAGCGCACGCCACTCATCACATTCACTTCAAACTGCTTATACCAATCGTCATCATGACTATTACCAAATGACTTTGAATAGAAAATGCCAACATTGTTGATCAAGATATCGAGAGAAGGCAGCGCCTTGATTAAAGCATCTACCTCTTTTACTTTAGAAAAATCAGCGGCTATCCCTTCCACGAATCCATTTGGGTTGAACTTTAATAAGCCAGCAATCGCACGATCAACTGACTCCTGGGAGCGTCCATTGATGTACACTTTAGCACCTTCCGCTAAAAGCGTTTTTGCTACTGCGAAACCAATACCGCCTGTTGATCCGGAAATAAATGCAGTTTGACCTTTTAGTTTTAAATCCATGTTCCGTTTCTCTCTGCTTGCAAACTATCTCTCTTCATAGACTAGCTTAGTTTTTATATAAGATGCGCTCATTTATGTTTTTTACGACTTTTTTCAACCAGGGCCTGCACACCATAAAAATCTTTTTCTCCATCAGGTCGCGTTTTAAATCGACGATGAGACCAAAGATATTGGCCCGGATTTTCTTTTACCCTTGCCTCAATAAATTGATTGAAATTTGCAGCTTCTGTTGCTTCATCTCCACTACCAAATTTTTCGATAGGCGGATAAATTCT
Source organism: Cellvibrionaceae bacterium (assembly GCA_050299435.1). GTDB lineage: Bacteria > Pseudomonadota > Gammaproteobacteria > Pseudomonadales > Cellvibrionaceae > 1162T-S-0a-05. The sequence continues at coordinate 25,949 of JBNKVX010000031.1, forward strand.
AATCTCATATCCGCTTCTGTCTTTATTAATTTGTGTTGTGTAGGGAATCGCCAGTGCCCCGGTTAATTTCGCAAGTTGACTTGGCGCGGTAACAGTCGCAGTCGGTATATCAAAAAAGGGAACAAAGACACTGTGTTTACGCCCGAAATCCTGATCGGTAGTGTAATTGATTACCCTTCCACTTTTTAGCGCACGAATTATACCGCGTACATCTTTTCTTGGAATCGTCCTACTCTCGTGATTATGTCTTTCACGTCCGTGTTTTTGAATAAATTCATATACCCGATTTTTATGTGGTCGATAAAACCCATCAATCGACCACGTGAGATTCATAAAAGCGGCGCACATTTCTATTGTAGTAAAATGTATTCCAAGAAATATTACGCCCTTACCTTCTCGTTTCGCTTTTTCCAAATGCTCAAGTCCCTCAACACGATACCGATTTTGCAGGCGCCATCGTGGCCAAAACCAAGCCATTCCGCTTTCAAAAAATGCGCGTCCAGTCGCCTCCATGGATTGGATATACAACTGATGTTTTTCGGCGTCACTGGATTCAGGAAAACACAAATCTAAATTTTTTTGGGTAATTTTTCTGCGACGCTCACTCAATTTACCCGCAATGCGCCCAAGCGCAGATCCTAGAACTATTTGCACGCGAAACGGCAAAATCTGAACCAATGTCCACCAGAATGCCATTAGCAACCACGTTGGCCACCATTTCGGATGAGCTAAAAGCACTGCGGAGAATTTGTTTGACATAAGACCTGATAATTTAATACTTCAGGCGCGCATCATACCTTAGGGAGCCGGGTTGGGGTAACGCGCGTGAACACTGGCTATACCCTCTAGCACCTCTGAGCTCAAGTTTAACTCTGCACTTTCTATATTGGATTTCAACTGAGTCAGATTAGTCGCACCTACGATGTTGCTTGTCATAAAGTCACGCTGATTCACAAAAGCCAAAGCCATTTGTGCAGGATCGAGCTCATGCTCCTGCGCAAGCTTGACGTAGGCAGCGGTCGCCTCTTCACAATTGGTTTTGGTGTAGCGCACAAAGCGATCAAACAGACTCAAACGCGCACCTGCAGGACGTTGGCCTTGCAAGTATTTACCGCTTAACACACCGAAGGCCAAGGGCGAATACGCAAGAAAAGAAACCTGTTCTTCAATACATGCTTCGGCAATGCCTACTTCGGCAGATCGATTTAACAGATTGTAGGGATTTTGAATACTCGCCAAGCGCGCCAGTTGCTTATCTTTGCCCGCGCGCAAATATTCCATGATACCCCATGCAGATTCATTGGATATTCCGACATGGCGAACCTTGCCCTGGCGTACAAGATCATCCAGGGCTTCCAATGTTTCTTCAATCGGGATTGTTTCTGGGTCGGGTTGATATTCGTAACCCAGACGACCAAAGAAATTGGTATGGCGTTCAGGCCAGTGGACTTGATACAAATCGACATAATCGGTTTGCAATCGAGTCAGTGATGCATCTATTGCTTCATGTATTTGCTTTTTGTTTAACCGAGCGCCGCCACGCATATAAGACATCGAACTATTGTTGCCTTCACGACCTGCCACTTTCGTTGCCAGTATGATTTTATCTCTACACGCTCGCGCTTTTAGCCAATTGCCTACAATTGTTTCAGTTGTGCCATAGGTTTCTGCTCTTGGCGGAACCGGGTACATTTCCGCCACATCAAAGAAATTAATTCCATAATCTCTCGCCAGATCCATTTGCGCAAAAGCATCGTCCTCAGTGTTCTGTTCACCCCAGGTCATGGTACCCAAACAAATTAAACTCACATCTAGATCAGTGTTTCCGAGTTTATTAAATTTCATTCGAGCACTCCCAGGTTCGACAGACTTATTACAGCTTTTTTCGGTTTTTTATATTTAATAAAACGCTATTCCAATGACAATTCGACCTCAGCATCAACTTCCGTATCGTAGTTCACACCGCTTACACCAAAGCCAAATAATTTTAAAAATTCAGCGTTGTAGCCTTTGTAATCTGTCGTGTCATACAAGTTCTCTTCAGTAACGGCATTCCAAAGCTCTTCAACTTTCTGCTGAACTTCTTCTCGCAATTCACGATCATCCATACGAAAACGATTTGCGTCGTCGACACGAGGCTTATCAGTGTATAAACCTTCTGTGAACAAACGGTAAAGCTGCTCAATACAACCCTCATGGGTTCCATTTTCTTTCATCACTTTATAAAGCGCAGAAATATATAGGGGCATAATTGGAATTGCTGAGGAAGCTTGTGTAACCAGTGCTTTCAACACTGCGACATTGGCTTGGAAACCCATCGCATTAATTTCTTTTGCAGCTCTATCTAGGTCTTCTTTTGCTTTCCCAATTGTCGCCTTACCGTAAATCGGCCAGGTAAGTTTTTCACCCAGATAGGTGTAGGAAACAGTTTTGCAATCTTCCGCTAATACCCCTGCCTCACTGAGCACTTTAATCCAAAGCTCCCAATCTTCTCCTCCCATCACTTTAATCGTAGCCTGAATTTCCTCTTCCGTAGCGGGATCCAGGGTGACATCTGCAATTTTGAGCGTATCGGTGTTGAGATTCTTTGCTGTGTAGCTTTGACCGACAGGTTTTAAGGTCGAATTGTAAGTTTCGCCGGTATCTGGGTCTGTGCGTCGTGGCGACGCAAGGCTGTAGACCACCAAATCCACTTGCCCCAAATCTCGCTTAATGACCTCGACTGCCTTTGCTTTAATTTCATGAGAAAAAGCGTCGCCGTTAATACTTTTCGCATAGAGCCCCGCTTTCTCCGCTTCAGCATGAAATGCGGCGGAATTATAAAACCCAGCTGAACCGGTGCGCTTTCCACCACCAGGCTTTTCAAAAAACAAACCCAAAGTGGCTGCTCCACATCCGAAGGCAGACACAATGCGTGAGGCCAAGCCATACCCGGTTGATGCGCCAATAACCAATACTTTTTTAGGCCCACTGGCAATCTTTTCTTGTTGCTTCACATACGCGATTTGTTCACGTACATTCGCTGCACAACCCTCTGGGTGGGCATTGGTGCAAATAAAACCCCTAACTTTTGGAGAAATAAGCATAGTGTCTTTCCGTTTTTGTAAAAATGCGCGGCATTATATACCATCACTTAGCCGTTTTTTGGATACAGAGCTCGAATGATTAAACTCAAATTTGCAACGCCCTCCCGCTGGCTCGATACCGTCATGGCGAATTTCGATGCCTTTTTAATCGATCACGCTGCCGCTGAAAAAAAAGCCTCTGGCATGGCAATTTCCATGCTGAGTCATTATCCCGATAAACCAGACATTGTGCGCGCAATGATTGATCTCAGCATTGAAGAAATGACACATTTTCGAGAAGTGGTGAAAATCATGACCGATCGCGGATTACAACTGGCACCAGACACAAAAGATGCCTATGTGAATCATTTGCGCAAATATATGCGAAAAGATTCTGATGAATATTTACTCGATCGCTTACTAATTGGCGGCATCATAGAAACACGAGGGTGTGAACGATTTGGCCTCATTGCCGATGCACTGCCCGAAGGGGAGCTTAAAATATTTTATAACATTATTACGCGTTCAGAAGATAAACATGGCGATCTTTTTCTGAATCTCGCGCTGCCCTATTTTTCGAATGATCAAATATCGAATCGACTTGAAACACTACTGCTCGCCGAAGCCGATATAGTGAAAAACCTGCCCATTGTTGCCGCTCTTCATTAACACCAATGACCAATACTTTCTGTGACCAAAAATAAATTCATAGAAAAATATTTTCGTGCTCATGCCGAGCCTGAATGTGACTTAATCAAATGCTTTCACCTTGGGCGTCAATTTAAAAACTGTATCGCCATTCCCGCCTGCGATGAAAAAATTGAATTTGTTCAACGCTTAGCCCAGCATCGTGACGCTAAACATTCCTTGCTGATCTTAGTCATCAACCAGCATAAAGAAGCTGATCAACAAACCACTAATAACAACCTGGCCCTGCACTGGCAAATTAGCAAAAGCGCCACCGACCTTTGGAACAAAAGCAATTTGCGCCTGGTGCGTTTTGGCGGTTTACATATATTGCTTGTTGATCGCTTTTCAGAATCCCTGCGCCTGGATAAAAAAGCAGGCGTTGGCAGAGCTCGAAAAATCGCTTGCGACTTGGCTGTTGCATTGCAACAGAAAGGCATAATTCAATCCGATTGGATATATTCGACTGATGCAGACGCCTGCTTGCCGGATAACTATTTTGATTCTTGCACTAATAACAATGCACACAAAGACAACAATTCATACACAAACTCTACTAAACCCACTGAAGGTACCTATCCTATTTTTAGAAACTGTAGTGCACGCGTTTTTGATTTCCAGCACACCGGCAAACAAGGTTCTGTCCTCGAAGCAACTTTACTTTACGAGCGCGCACTCAAGTATTTTCAAGCAGGCTTACAATATGCCACCTCGCCCTATGCATTTTATACTCTGGGAAGCACCCTGGCTTTTCATATTGAAGCCTATTGCCAGGTGCGAGGGTTTCCCGCTAGACCCGGTGGCGAAGATTTTTACTTACTCAACAAATTGGCTAAAGTCGGAAACATCACTTTTTGCCCCGAGATAACAATCCAACTTCAGGCGAGGTTATCAGAACGCGTACCTTTTGGGACTGGCCCAGCGGTTAAGAAAATTCTTGAACGCATTGAAAACAATCAGCCTTACCTCTACTACAATCCCCATATTTTCCTGCAATTGAAAGCGATATTGACCAAACTACCCGTCCTTTGGGAAGCGCTATCCAAAAATGCCGACTGGAAAAATTATTTTGATGAAATTTGCATTCTTGCGCTCAAGCATATCGATATTGAGCATTTTTTGAATCATTGCAAGAGACAAAATATAAAAGAACGCCAGTTGAACCAAGCTTTCCACACGTGGTTTGATGCCTTTCGAACCCTAAAATTTATTCACTTTTTACAGGCTGAGCGTTATCCTGCCGTAGCCATTGAAGACTGCGAACAAGCACTAAAACAAAATTTTAGCCAAAACTTATGCTGAACTATTTTAATCCCGCAAACATAATACGTGTTCTTGATGAAATTGATGAAGAAGCGCCCAGCTATTCTCTGGAAAGACGAGCGGCCCTGCGCCGGGTATTCGCAATTTTAGCGACGGTATCGGTTAGCCTACTGCTAATTCATTATTTAAAATTTTCCTCAAGCCTGGTTGCAACGCTGGAAACAATCAGCAAATTTCAAGACAAGGAAGAGACCTACTGGCTAAATGTTTTACGCAATACTGGCTTTGCAGATCTTTTGTCTTATGTCTGGTGGACCGCATGGCACGTGATCGGCTACGTTCTACTGCCATTTACTGTAGTCAAAAGCGTCATCAAAACCCCTTTTAATAGTTTTGGCTGGCGTTATAACTTCACCAATCAACATTGGCTGGCTTATATTTTACTTATTAGCCCGATACTCTTTTTTATTTTCCTTGTTTCTTTTCGCGAAGATTTTCTCGCGCATTATCCCTTTTACAAACTAGCCGGACGCAGTTGGTTTGATCTTATTGCGTGGGAATTATTATATTTATTGCAGTTTATTTGTCTGGAATTTTTCTTTCGTGGTTTCATAATTCAAGGATTGCGCCCGGCAATAGGAGCGAATGCAATTTGGGTTATGTGCGTACCTTACCTTATGATTCATTTTCCAAAATTATGGCCTGAAGCGACCGGAGCAATTTTGTTTGGCCTTTTTCTCGGCATACTAGCGCTTCGCTCGCGCTCTATCTGGGGTGGGTTTTTTGTGCACGCAGGCATCGCTGTCACAATGGATATAACATCTCTGTTAAAACAAAATAATTTTCCTTCAGTTTTTTGGCCTTTTTAAAACCTTGCGGTTAAAAATACTCTGCAAATATAGCAACAACAAAAAGAACAGTGATGCCAGCATCAACCACAGCACACCGATATAAGTGAAGAGATTCGGAGCCCACATTAATGTGGACATCAGTGAATCTTGATAGTAAAAGAACCATTGGTGGTTATCGGGAAATATCCAGATATGCACCTGATTAAAAATGTTGTCCCAGCCGAACAATATTATACAAATGGCCAAAACAATCAAAAGTACCACAAAGCCATTCAATTGCGTTTTAGCAGCAGGCAATTCCTTTTTTACATACACGCTCCAGCCACTAAAAACCACCCACAAGATGCAAACAAAAGTCATACATTTCGTAAGCAAGGAAATTAAATTTGCCACGTCGCGCAAGTGAATAATTTCTGCTTGCCTCAACATACGCGCGGGATTTGCGAGCGCTTCGCTGTGATAAAAAATCATTTCCAAGCCTTGACCTTTATTGTGCACCGCCTTTGATATTTCTGAAAACAAACGCACACGCTCTTGGCGTGTCGTTTCGGCAAAACCCGATTTGTATCGGTTTTGCGGCCCGAATTCATTGATCGCCTCTTCTATACCGCCGAGGTCATGCCAGATCCCGTAAAAATATTCATTACTGGCAAGCAGGATCCAGGCGCAGGCAACCGCAACAACAAAGGTAGACAAGCCATAAAGCGCGCCGAATCCAATAGTCTTAAGTTTCAATATAGTCATGGCAAAATAGATGCAAACGTATTGCAGGATTAAACCTGTATCGAGAATCTTAGTGTAACTTGAAATAAGAAATTTAATTATTTATTCGAAATATTTTCAGGACAGAGACTAACACATTCACCAAAGACCCAGCTCCGCACCGAACAAATTTTCCAATCCAAACTGGGGCGAAAATCTCTAAGAGACCAGCAGCGATTTCTCCAATTTACCTCAGTCTCAGTTGGTATTTTCACCTCACACTTAGGGCCCTTCGGTATTTGTGCAACTGATGTTTACGGATCCCGGACTGGCAGAATGTGAGAGCAGAAAATGATGAATTAGGCGACGTTGGCGCGTCTAAGCACCTCTTAAATATTTGAAAAATAAGCCATTAAGCCCGGAAAGGTCTCGCCTCCCCCGGTTTTTTATCTAGTAGAATGTCCCTGTCATGCCGGTGTCGGGTATCTGTCGTCCCCTCCCGAAGACTGTCATGTCAAAGTCACTCAGATGTCGTTCTACAAAACTTTTCAACGCTGTGTAATAGGAGCCTGGAACAGCATGTCAAATCCAATTCGAAAACTGCGCACTGAGCGAGCCTGGTCTCAGGAACAATTAGCAGAAATGGCTGGGCTCAGTGTACGCACTGTACAACGCGCTGAAAACGGCGCACCTTCCGGATTGGAAACCCTGAAATCATTGGCAGCTGTCTTTGAAGTGAGTCTCGATACTTTACGTGGAGAGGCCCAGGAAATTGACCCCACTGAGGACAACACCATGAACGAACAGACTTTAGATGCCATCGAAAACAAACAACCTAGCTCACTGGAAATCACGATTCGACGCTCAGGCACACTCGCCGTGATTCTCGCAATGTTGACGCTGATTAATTACCTCACGCTACCACAGTATATGTGGGTAAAATGGCCCGCACTGGGAATCGGCTTAGCCATACTTGGCCTGTGGGCCGCCTGGCTATCTGGAACAGAGAACTATGAAGCCGAGCAACCCAAGACTTTAAAAGATATGCTGAATACTAGCGGCATAATGTTAGTGTCTTTGGGCGGGTTGGTTTTACTAAATCTTTTGCTGAGCCCCCAGGTTCTTTGGGTGAAGTGGCCGGCTGCTGCAATGGTAGTTGCTTTGCCGCTTATGTGGATTAATTGGTATTTCAAAAAATAAAGTGCCAAGCGAGTAAAATCTTATGAAACCTTTCATCAACCTCGATGAAGTTGACAACTATATTGAAATGGACAATGAACCCTATGTGTCAAAGCGTGCCCCGATTAGCGAAAAAATCGGGGCAAAAAAACTGGGTTATAGCATTGCGATTGTGCCGCCTGGCAATAAAGTTTGCCCCTTTCACAATCATCACATCAATGAAGAAATGTTTATGATTTTGGAAGGTAGCGGGATCCTGCGTTTTGGTGATAAAGAATATCCCATTCGCAAACACGACATTATTGCCTGCCCACCGGGCGGCCGCGAGCTGGCACACCAGATTGTCAATACTAGTGACCAGGACATTAAATATCTCTGCCTCAGCACGAATGAACCCGTTGAAATTTGTGAGTACCCTGACTCTGACAAAGTATTGAGCATGGTAGGCACGCTCAAAGATAAAAAAATCAGACACATTGCTCGCATTCAGGATGCTGTAGACTATTTTGAAGGCGAAGAAAGACAATAGGCTAAGCTTAACACCATGCTAGAAACGTTCGTTATCGCTTTTACTACTTTTTTCGCGACAGTCGGCCCGCTGGATGTCGCTGGCGTTTTTGCTGTGCTAACTGCCACGACTCAAAGCTCTGCAAGACGTGCTATAGCCTTACGCGGTGTGTTTATAGCCACCACAATATTGTTAGTGTTTTCACTCTGTGGAAATTTTCTTTTGTCTACTCTCGGAATTTCACTCCCGGCCTTAAAGGTAGCAGGTGGCATTTTGCTTTTGTTAATGAGCATAGATATGGTTTTTGCCCGAAGCTCAGGTGGCACTTCAACAACCTCCGAAGAAAAAGTCGAAGCGAGCACCAAAGTAGACATCTCGGTATTTCCTCTCGCCACCCCACTTATTGCTGGCCCTGGCGCAATGGGAGCTTCTATTTTGTTAATGGCAAAATTTGAAGGTGATCCACTAAGTCAAAGTATCGTGTTGGCAGGATTGATTACCGTAATGCTGGTTACTCTCATTTTCTTGTTACTCGCTGAAAGTGTGCCGAAAGTTTTAGGTTTAACGGGTATGCACGTCATCACTCGTGTTTTCGGCGTACTTCTTTCGGCTCTCGCTGTACAATTTATTTTGGACGGAATAAGCGCAAGCGGAATTTTTCCTGCACCATAGTCAGGCGCGCCCACACTAAATTAAGTCTAAAAAAATTCGTATTCACTTTTTTGGTTCATATCCCCTCCCGCTTTTCGCACTTTCTTAATCCAGGCTTTTTATTTTTTGCACCAGGATAAATCCTCTTTGCTTATCAGGGTTATTGCACCCTAAGCACCTAAATCGATGATTTATTTAAGATTTTCAGAAATATTATTGGCATGGCAACAATCTTGCTCTAGTAATCAACTTGAATGGCCAGTCTATTTTTGACAAAGGTAAAAATCTAATTTGCACAATGAAAGATCAAATTGCCACAACATTGAGCACTAAAATGGAGGAGATCAGTAGCGCTCCTTTACACATTGTGCCCAACACCTCACTTTATAGCGAACCTGTCGTTGTCGTTGGTGCTGGACCCACCGGAGTACGCTTTTGCCACGAACTGCTTAAGCGCAATCCTTCGATGGCTATTATCCTTTTGGGTGATGAAGCAGTTACTCCCTATAACAGAGTTCAGCTTTCAGCCTTACTTGCGGGAGAAATATCCCAGGAACAAATAGCCAATCCCTTGCCCAATGAAGAAGACTTTCCCAATTTCAAATTTATTATTGGTCGCGCGAATAAAATAAACCTGCAAGAAAAAACTCTTGTTGACACGCTAGGAGTGAGTTATGCCTATAGCAAGCTGGTGCTTGCTACCGGATCAAACCCACATGAACCGAATATTCCTGGTGTAGATATGCGAGGTGTCTACACCTTCAGGAATATGCGAGATACCGAACACTTATATTCACGCACTTCTCGCAGTCGCCACATTATTGTTGTCGGTGGCGGTTTACTTGGCATTGAAGCGGCACGCGCGCTGCAACGCGCGAACACTAAAGTAACTTTGGTCCAACAAGCTTCGCGCTTAATGAACAGACAGCTTGATGAGACGGCAGCAATAATGTTGCGCGCCAAAGTAGAACATCTCGGCATTCAGGTAATAACACAATCAGGTGTCCGCGGAATTTATGGAAAACGTAACGTAGAATCTGTAAAGCTCCACAATGAAGAAATTATAGAATGTGACACCGTCTTACTTTGCGCTGGAATAAAACCCAATGTGCAGCTTGCGCGTGATGCCAAACTCAAAGTCGCAAATGGGATAGTCGTCGATGACACACTCTGCAGTTCCGACCCAAACATTTACGCTATTGGCGAATGTTGCGAACATCGCGGAGTCACCTACGGTCTTGTCACTCCTGGACTTGAGCAAGCTTCCGCTGCTGCCGATGCAATAGCTGGAAAATCAGAAATCCATTACGCCGGCTCCTTCGCTGTCAATCGTTTAAAAGTTTTAAACGAACACGTATGCAGTATGGGAGAGGTAACTGATCTCAACTTCCGTTCAAGACAATTTGAATGGACCTTCCTCTCAAGAAAGAAAAATATTTATCGAAAAATTATTACAACAAAAGGTCGTTTGACCGGCGTGCTTTGTTTTGGTGATTGGGATGAAGTCGCTCGAATTCAGGAAGCCTGGCAAAATAAGAGACGCGTCATGCCATGGAATATTCTTCGTTTTGTTTTGACAGGGTATTTATGGGGCAAGGAAAATAATATTCAGCAATGGCCAGAAAATGCGATTATTTGCCAATGCAATAATGTATCTCGCGGCGAGCTTTCCAACGCAATCAGCTCAGGTTGCAACAATTTGCCATCGCTACGATTAGCAACTCGCGCCTCGTCAACTTGCGGATCCTGCAAACCTCTGGTCGAATCCATGCTGGGCGACCAGATCGAACGTGAAAAAGAAATTGCCTGGCAAGCAATATTGATAAGTTCACTCGCGGCGCTAGTGATTACCGCCCTAATAATTTTCCTTCCTGCAATCCAGGTTTCAGAAAGTGTACAAACTCCGGCTCTATTTGAAAACATTTGGAACAATAAAACCTGGAAACAAATTACCGGCTTTACTCTGCTAGGATTTTCAATCATCGGTTTATTAATGTCGCTTAGAAAACGCATAAAAATCGATTTTGTTCAAAATCTTGGGAATTATGCTTGGTGGCGCTTTGCACACTTGGCGCTCGGACTATCTTGCGCAGGCATCCTCTTTTTCCATACCGGCCTACATTTTGGCGAGAATTTAAATTTAATTTTAATGCTGAGTTTTGTATGTACTTTATTACTGGG
>JBNKVX010000032.1:0-4098 GCA_050299435.1 Cellvibrionaceae bacterium
CCTTGAAGAGGGGATCAACGAAGCCGGTGCAATGTCGGCGTGGATTTCAGCCGCGACGGCCTACAGTACTTATCATGTTCCGATGGTACCTTTTTATATTTACTACTCGATGTTTGGGTTCCAGCGTATTGGTGATTTGGCTTGGCTTGCCGGAGATATTCAGGCGAGAGGTTTTCTGATTGGTGCCACTTCGGGGCGCACAACATTAAACGGCGAAGGCTTGCAACACCAGGATGGTCACAGTCATATCGTGGCTCACACAATTCCGAATTGCCGGTCCTATGACCCTACTTACGGATTTGAGTTGGCCGTTATTATTTGTGATGGCTTGAGAAGAATGTACGTGGAAAAGGAAAATTGCTTCTACTACATCTCCACAATGAATGAAAACTATGCGCATCCCGATATGCCTGAAGGTGCTGAAGAAGGCATTATAAAAGGCATATACAAATTAAAGTCTGGTAAAAAATCTGCGAAAAAAGCCCGGGTGCAATTGATGGGTGCGGGTTCAATATTGCGCGAGGTTGAAGCGGCCGCGGAATTACTGAGTTCAGACTGGGGAATTGAATCGGATATATGGAGTGTCACCAGTGTGAATGAGTTGGCCCGGGAGGGTCAAAGTGTCGACCGCTGGAATTTAATGAACCCAGATAAAACGCCTCGCAAAGCTTATCTCACTCAGCAATTGGAAAAGTCTGATGGGCCTTTCATTATTTCAACAGACTACATCAAAAGTTATTCAGAACAATTGCGGTCTTATATTCCCGGAAAATATTCTGTGCTAGGAACCGATGGATTTGGTCGATCAGATACACGTTCGAAATTAAGGGAATTTTTCGAAGTGGATCGCTATTACGTCACACTAAGCGCGCTGAAAGCTTTGGCTGACGAAGGTAAGCTTGATGTGAAAGAAGTGACTAAAGCGATGAAAAAATACGGCATTAAGTCTGACAAGATTGACCCGACCACCTGCTAGAGGAGTATTGTTAAGTGGCTAAGCAAACAATCAAAGTACCGGATATTGGTGGGGCAGAAAACGTTGATGTTATTGAGGTGTGTGTTGCTCCTGGTGACCTCGTTGCCGAAGAAGATTCATTAATCGTTTTGGAATCTGATAAAGCCTCTATGGACATCCCTTCACCGTTTGCGGGGAAAATTATTTCTATTCTTGTTAAAGAGGGTGACACCGCTTCTGAGGGTGATGCAATTGCAGAAATTGAAGTTGAATCAAGTTCTGATATGGAAGAACCCGCAGTAGAAACAAAAGAAGCGCACATTGAGGAAGAGAAGCCAGTCGCAGAAAAATCTGAACAAGCTCCCTCTTCGGGTGCTAGTGAGTTGCCAGTCGCGGTGCCCGATATTGGCGGTTTAGAAGGTGTGGATGTGATTGAAGTGTGCGTTGCAATTGGCGATCAAGTGAATGAAGGTGATTCGCTGGTTGTGCTTGAAAGTGACAAAGCTTCGATGGAGGTTCCATCACCCGCAAGCGGAAAGGTACTTTCCATCGCAATGAAAGAAGGCGACAAAGTATCTGAGGGCGATCCCATTCTGGTATTGGCTTCAGGTTCTGCTGCTGGTACGACGGTTGAAAGTCAGCCACCCAAAGAAGCAACGAAAGAGAAAGAAAGTGCGCCTGCAAATCAGGAAGAAGAGCCTCGCAGTAAGCGCCCCAGAAGCACAAATGAAAGACACCGATCCGAAATTCAAAGTCATGCAAGTGAAGTTTACGCGGGGCCTGCAGTGCGTAAGCTTGCCCGGCAATTGGGTGTTGAACTGAACTCAGTTGCGGCGAGTGGTCCGCGAGGACGAGTCACAAAAGATGATGTAAAAGCCTATGTAAAATCTGTTATGCATGGTGGTGGATCGCTAAGTGGAAGTGGGGCGGGCATTCCTTCCATTCCCGCAGTTGATTTTGCGAAATTTGGTGAAGTCGATATTAAGCCAATGAGCAAAATTCAAAAATTGACCGCCGTGAATATGGTTCGCAACTGGTTAAATGTGCCGCATGTCACTCAATTTGACGATGTCGATATCACAGAACTCGAAGAATTTCGTTCAAACATGAAGGCCGAAGCGGAAAAAGCCGGTGTGAAACTCACACCTTTACCCTTCCTTATCATGGCAGCTGCATCGGCCTTGAAAGCAGAACCCAAGTTTAATGTGTCTGTACATTCTGATGGCGAGAGTCTGGTCCACAAGAAATATATTCATATTGGTGTTGCTGTGGATACGCCCAATGGACTGGTTGTGCCAGTGATACAAAATGCAGATAAAAAAGGTTTGTTTGATTTAGCAAATGAATTGCTTGAGCTGGCTGGAAAAGCACGCGACGGAAAGCTTATGCCGAAGGACATGCAAGGTGGATGTTTTACCATATCCAGCCTTGGTCCGATTGGCGGAACTGGGTTTACGCCAATGATTAATGCGCCCGAAGTGGCTATTTTGGGTGTTTCAAAAGCCTCTGTGCAGCCGGTCTGGAACGGCAAAGAATTCGAACCGCGCACGCTTTTACCTTTGAGTTTATCTTACGATCATAGAGCAATTAATGGCGCTGATGCAGGTCGTTTCTTTACTTACCTGGGAAGTGTTTTGACGGATATACGCAAGCTTCTGGTTTAGCACTTAGACATAAAATAAGAAACAATTAAAACAAATAGTTACGAAAAATAGTTGCGACAAAAAAAGGCCCAACCGAAGTTGGGCCAGGGCTCTCACAAGAGCGGGCACAAAGAAGAGGCTTATTGATTCACTGCAACTGCGCTTGAATCATTGGCGTACACTTCTATACCAACTTTACGTTCCAGCGCGTAGGCTTCCAGGTCACCCTGGTAGGCAGAGGACAAATTGGAACCGTGTGCGAACCAAATTACACGTTCGCTGCCAATTCCGTGTTTTTCAAAAATTTTGACTACGGTTAAAGCGCGTTCTTGAGATAACAAATTGTTGTATTCATCTGTTCCGCGAGGATCTGCATACCCGTCGAGACGAACCTTAAGTTGAGGGTTATCTTTTAAATAGGTCGCCAATGTCTTGATGCGCTGTAAATCCTGAGCGTTGAGTTCATCCTCACCGGTGCCGAACATCACGGCAAACTCCAACTTGTTTGCGGCACTTTTTTGTAACTTTAAGATTTCATCTTGCTTGCTCTGCACAGTGCTTTCGAGTACGAGCACTTCAGTTTCCGCTGATGCGAGTTGTTCTTGGGTGGCGATAAAATCCTTGTCTTTTTCGGCAATATGAGCTCCACCAATCGCGCCAAGAAAAAAGCCTACTGGACCAGCGGCCATTCCGCCTATAATCGCTGCTGAATAGAAAGTGGCTGCGGCTTTTACTGCTTGTTTGGTTTCACTTTTTGCGTGTACGGGAGCAGCAGCAATAGCTGCAGTAAGTACAATAGTTGAGATAAGACTGAATGTTTTCATGGGTTTTCTCCGGCTTGTCAGTTTCAATAAGTTGCGTTGCAACTCGTCTACGTGATTTATTAAACAAAAGAATCAAGGCAAGCTTGTGGGTGCATTCGGGCAGGTCAACGATAAAAAATGGCAAAAAATGGTTTTTAGATTAATTGGAAAGGAAAGTGAGTAGCTCAGGACCTCGCACACCGAGAAAATCTCGGGGAATGTTGCGCTCCAGTTTGGTTGTTGCCAGCATGACCATGTTGTCCCGCGTTTTGGGCTTAGCGCGTGATGTTGTGTTTGCAAGATTTATTGGTGCCGGTGGTGATGCCGATGCTTTTTTTCTGGCTTTCAAGATCCCCAATTTTTTGCGGAGAATGTTTGCCGAGGGAGCCTTTTCGCAAGCCTTTGTTCCCGTGCTCGCGGAGTACAAGGAAAAAGGTGGGCTTAGCGCAGTTAAGCACTTGGTCGATCGCGTTGCAGCTTCTCTGGGTTTAAGTCTGATTGCCTTAACGCTTGTGGTTGTGTTGGCGGCTCCCTTAGTCACTGCTGTGATTGGCTTTGGCTATTTGTTTAAAGGCGGGGGTCAGTTTGCACTGACCACTGATTTGCTGCGCATTGTTTTCCCCTATTTGATGTTAATTTCGCTTACTGGCTTGACCGGGGCGATCTTAAATTCCTTTGGCCGTTTTGCGGTGCCGGC
>JBNKVX010000032.1:4108-37031 GCA_050299435.1 Cellvibrionaceae bacterium
CTGCTTGATCACTGCAGCTGCTTTTATCGCACCAAAAATGCAGCAACCCGTGTTTGCTTTAGCTTGGGCTGTTGTCTTTGCAGGCGCTTTACAATTTTTGTTTCAGCTGCCATTCGTATACCGAATTGGTTTGTTACCTCATCCAAAATTGGATTGGGAAGATGAATCTGTGCGTAAAGTGCTTAAATTAATGGGCCCAGCGATATTTGGCGCTTCGGTTGGTCAGATTAATTTAATGTTTGATCAAATCATTGCCACTTTATTGCCTCTAGGTTCGATTTCCTGGTTATATTTTTCCGATCGATTGATGGAATTGCCCTTAGGCGTTTTTGGGGTGGGGATCGCGACGGTGGTGCTTCCGCAGCTTTCAAAAGAATTTTCATCGGGCAGCGCGAATTTTAGCCAAACTCTCGATTGGGCCTTGCGCATGATTTTGCTTATCGGTGCTCCCGCTGCCATTGCCCTGTTTGTTATCGCCGAACCCGTCCTTTTTACTTTGTTTCAGTACGGCAAAACTGATGCGTTTGCAGTAGAAATGGCTGCCTGGAGTTTGCGAGCTTATGCGCTGGGATTGTTGGCGTTTATGTTGATTAAAGTGCTCGCCAGTGCTTATTTCTCCCGGCAAGATACCAAAACACCTGTACGTATTGGGGTGATTGCCATGATCAGCAATATGGTAATGAATGTTTTATTTGTTCTACCGCTTTGGTATTACTGGAATATTGGTCACGCTGGATTAGCCATAGCGACTTCGGCATCGGCCTTATTCAATGCGGCAATGCTTTATCGGGGATTACGGCGCGAACAGGTGTATCAGTTGCAGAAGGGGTGGGGACTGTTTGGGTTGCGCTTGAGCATCGCTTGTTTAGCCCTGATTGGCGTGTTGTATTGGTTGATGGTTCGAGGTCTTAAAACCAATTATCAAGTGTTGACCTGGATAGATCGAACACAGGACGTTGCCATTTTATGTGTGGCAGGTGGATTTGCCTATGTGTTAGTTCTATACCTGTGCGGTCTTAGGATCAGGCATTTACGTGTAGATCAAGGTGTTAGCTCACCCGGGTGATGCAAGGTATACTTGCGCCTTTTTGTTTGCCGGAGAAGGTGCGTACTTGGCGGAATTTATAAATGGGCTCAGCAGTTTAAAAATCCAACACCGCGCATGTGTGGCCACCATTGGTTCGTTTGATGGGGTGCACCGCGGACATCGGGCTTTATTGGATAAAGTAGTGGAGCTTGCAAAACGCGCACAGCTTCCATCTCTGGTGATGGTATTTGAACCTCAGCCAAACGAGTACTTCTCGCGCGAACGAAGACCTGCAAGGTTGATGCGTTTGCGGGAAAAAGTAGCAGCCTTATTTGCAACGGGAATTGATCGAGTATTGTGTGTGCGATTTAACGAAGCGTTTCGCTCACTGACTGCTGAACAGTTTGTAAAAGAGGTGCTGGTTTCAGGCATAGGTCTAAAGCACCTCATCATTGGCGATGATTTTCGCTTTGGCTGTGATCGAGCCGGTGATTTCCAATTACTAAAAAAGTCCGGGCAAGTATATGACTTTGGTGTTGAAGACACGAATACCCAGCAAGAGCAGGGA
This sequence comes from Cellvibrionaceae bacterium, assembly GCA_050299435.1. Classification (GTDB taxonomy): domain Bacteria; phylum Pseudomonadota; class Gammaproteobacteria; order Pseudomonadales; family Cellvibrionaceae; genus 1162T-S-0a-05. Next base: position 5,704 of record JBNKVX010000032.1, read on the forward strand.
GAACGCATAAGCAGCACGCGAATTCGATCTTTGCTCGAAGAAGATAAATTGCGGGAAGCAGCCGAGTTGTTGGGGCGCGATTATAATGTGTGTGGGCGAGTGATCTACGGCAAACAATTGGGACGATCAATCAATGTGCCTACAGCAAACATTGGTTTGGGACGTTACCGTTCCCCGGTTCAAGGCGTGTACGCAGTAAAGCTACTTGTGGAAGACAACGCTTTCGATGCGGTGGCCAACGTTGGGGTGAAACCCACAGTGGACGGTAGTGGCAGGCCCGTATTGGAGGTTCATGCTATTGATGAACAATTAGATCTTTATGGAAAATGGGTGAACGTTCAGTTTTTTTCTAAATTGAGAAAAGAAAAACGGTTTTCTTCCGTAGAAGAACTCAAGCAGCAAATTCAACGCGATATTGAAAACGCAAAAATATTTTTTAGCACAAACAAGTAAGTATTGAAAAAAGATGACAGATTACAAGGCGACTCTAAACCTGCCACAAACAGGTTTTGCTATGAAGGCAAATTTAGCACAGCGTGAACCGCAGACGCTAAAACGTTGGGAAAATGAAAAGCTGTACGAAAAAATTCGTGCAGCGCGGGCTGGTTGCGAGAAATTTATTTTGCATGATGGTCCGCCTTATGCGAACGGTGATATTCATATTGGTCATGCCGTAAATAAAATTTTAAAAGACATTATAGTCAAAGCCAAAACGCTGGATGGTTTTGATGCGCCCTATGTGCCTGGCTGGGATTGTCACGGTTTACCGATAGAAAACCAGGTTGAGAAAAAAATTGGTAAAGCCGGGCTCAAAGTCGATTACGAAACTTTTAGGAAAAAATGTCGCGACTATGCGCTGAAGCAAGTCGAGGGGCAGAAAAAAGATTTCATTCGTTTGGGGGTGCTGGGCGAGTGGAACAATCCTTATCTCACTATGGATAAGCATACTGAAGCGGATATTGTTCGTGCTTTGGGGAAAATTGCAGAAAATGGACATTTAGTAAAAGGTTTAAAACCGGTTTACTGGAGTGTCGTGGGGGCGTCTGCATTGGCGGAAGCAGAAGTGGAATATCAAGATAAAACTTCTTTCTCTATTGATGTACGATTTCCGGTCGCTGATCCAAAAGATTTTGAGTTGCGTGTTGGACAAATTGCGGGTGAAGGTTCAATTTCAATTGTGATTTGGACAACAACGCCCTGGACCCTGCCTTCAAACCAGGCAATAAGTCTTAATCCAGAACTGGATTATGTTGTAGTGCAAAACGGCAATGAGCGATTGGTGCTGGCAGAAGCCTTACTTGAAAGCGTCGCCGAGCGAGTGGGTTTGAATACCGGAAAGCTTCCTGTCCTTGTGAAATTCAAAGGGTCAGTGTTAGACAAGCTGGATTTGTGTCATCCCTTTTACGATAAAAAGGTTCCAGTGATATTGGGTGAGCACGTCACAACCGAGGCAGGAACCGGAGCAGTGCATACGGCGCCGGATCACGGAATGGATGACTTTGTTGTTGGTGCGAAATACGGTATCGGTACGCTTGATTACGTCGACGACAACGGCGTATTTCGAGACAAGGTTGAAATCTTTGCAGGCGAGCACGTTTATAAGGTTGATGAAAAAGTTATCGCCTTACTGGAAGAGAAAGGTGTATTGCTGCATCAAGAAAAATTTGTGCACAGTTTCCCCCATTGTTGGAGAACGAAAACACCTCTTATTTACCGCGCAACGCCACAATGGTTTATCAGTATGGATAAAAACCATTTGATGGAAGACGTGCGCAAAGAAGTCGAGAAAGTTGAATGGATTCCAGGCTGGGGAAGGGCGCGTATAGATTCGATGCTGGATAGTAGCCCGGACTGGTGTGTGTCTCGTCAGCGTACGTGGGGTGTACCCATTACTTTATTTGTGCACAAGGATACGGGCGAATTGCATCCGCGAACGAAAGAACTTTTCGAAGAGATTGCCTGTTTGATTGAGAAAGACGGTATGGACGCCTGGTTCAAACTTGAAACAAAAGATTTGTTGGGTGCTGAAGCAGATGTTTACAGCAAGGTGAACGATACCTTGGATGTGTGGTTTGATTCTGGGGTCACACATTTTTCAGTTTTAGAACGCAGAGAAAATTTATCTTATCCAGCAGATTTGTATTTGGAGGGTTCGGATCAACATCGAGGTTGGTTTCAGTCCTCGCTTAAAACGGCGGTAGCGATGAATGGGTCAGCACCTTACAGACAGGTTCTCACTCATGGCTTTACAGTGGATGCTGAAGGCAAAAAAATGTCTAAATCCCTGGGTAACACCGTTGCACCTCAAAAAGTGATGAACGATTTGGGGGCGGATGTATTGCGTTTGTGGGTAGCAGCCACTGATTTTAGCGGGGAGATGAGTGTTTCTGACGAAATCTTAAAGCGCACGGCAGATTCCTATAGAAAAATACGCAACACTGCGCGTTACTTTCTTTCAAACCTGAACGGGTTTGATTACGCTTCGCACGAAGTGTCGATAGAAAACATGTTGGAAATTGACAAGTGGGCAGTGACGCGTGCGGCGCAATTGCAGCAAACTTTAATCACGCATTACACAAAATATCAGTTTCATCAAATTTATCAAAAACTCCATAATTTTTGTGTAGTGGAAATGAGTAATTTCTATCTTGATATTATCAAAGATCGTGTTTACACCTTGAAAGAAAATAGTTTGGCAAGACGCTCGGCGCAAACTGCGCAATATCATATCGTGCAGGCTTTAACGCGCTGGATCGCGCCTATTCTATCTTTCACTGCTGACGAAATTTGGAGTGAAATTGCTGCTGACAATGCGCAACCAGTTTTTGCGCAAAAGTGGTATGAGTTACCTGTGACACAAATGCATCCTGTATTTAATGAAAACTACTGGAAAAAAATTGCCAGCATCAAAACTGCAGTGAATAAAGCCATCGAAAATAAACGCAGCGAAGGTAAGCTTGGCGGTGGCTTGACCGCTAAGGTAGTGATGTATTGTGATAATGAATTGATTGAGCTACTTTCGCATCTGGGTGGTGAATTGAAGTTTGTTTTGATTTGTTCCTCCGCCAGTTTAGCGCCTTTCGGCGATGAGGGAGAGCAAAGTGAAATTAAAGGTTTGCGTTTAAAAGTTGAAAAATCCTCCTCTGAGAAGTGTGTGCGCTGCTGGCACCACACTGCTGATGTGGGATCTAATGCAATACACCCGGAATTATGTAGTCGTTGTGTGCAAAATGTGGATGGTGAAGGTGAGCAACGTGAGTTTGTTTAAGACCAAAAAAACTTTACTGATTGTTTGTTTTACTGTTTCGCTCGTTGTGTTGGCCTTTGATCAATTGACGAAATACTGGGTTGTGAGTAGCTTTCAAGATGAGCAAGGTCGACCAATTTTGTATGAACAATATGAAGTGACATCGTTTTTTAAAATCACTCGAAGACATAATTGTGGCGTGGCATTCAGTATGGGCTTTAAAAGTCAGTTTCATGATTGTCGCGATGTGGGTAAGCAGCGCTGGATATTGGCAGGATTTGTATTTGCTGTGAGTGTTGGGATTGCCATCTTTATCTTGCGAATTACTAAAGAGAAAAGCTGGGAAGCATTGGGTCTTGCTTTTATATTGGGTGGTGCGCTTGGAAATTTATTTGATCGGGTCGTGTTTGGTTATGTTGTCGATTTCATCGTTGTTCATCACGAAGCGTGGCCCTGGCCCGAATTTCCATCGTTCAATATTGCTGATTCGGCAATTACCCTTGGTGCGGGGCTACTAATTATCGATATGTTGTTTATAAAAAATGAAACAAAGTCAGGAGAGTAGATTCCTTCGTTATGGAAATTAAACTCGCCAATCCACGCGGCTTTTGTGCAGGTGTGGACCGTGCAATTGATATTGTTAATCGTGCGCTCGATGTTTTCGGTGCGCCTATTTATGTCAGGCATGAAGTGGTGCACAACAAATTTGTTGTGGAAAGTTTGCAGGAGCGCGGCGCGGTGTTTGTGGACGAACTGGAAGATGTGCCGGACGATGTCATCGTTATTTTTAGTGCGCACGGTGTGAGTCAAGCGGTAAAAAACGAGGCAGCGCGCCGAAACTTAAAGGTTTTTGATGCAACCTGTCCCTTGGTCACCAAGGTGCACATTGAAGTTGCGAGATACAGCGGCGAAGGGCGAGAATGTATTTTGATCGGCCATAATGGACACCCCGAAGTTGAAGGCACCATGGGGCAGTATGATCGAAGTAATGGTGGCGACATCTACTTGGTTGAAAACGAAGGGGATGTTGAACACGTGCGGGTTCGCGATGAAAAGCGCCTGAGTTATGTGACGCAAACTACCCTGTCGATGGACGATACCGCCAAGGTGATAGATTGTCTGCGTTCCAGATTTCCTGATATTCAGGGTCCTCGTAAAGACGATATTTGCTATGCCACTCAAAATCGACAAGATGCTGTAAAGCAATTGGCTCTGGAAAGTGACTTGGTTTTGGTGGTGGGATCCCCCAATTCTTCAAACTCTAATCGCTTAAGAGAGTTGGCAGAGCGCTGCGGCGCACAGGCTTATCTCATTGACGGACCTGAAGACATCGATCCGCTTTGGGTAGAGGGTGTGAGAAAAATTGGTATTACAGCGGGTGCATCCGCACCGGAAGTCTTGGTGAAAGATGTGATAAATGGATTGCTCGCATTGGGGGCCGAAGCGCCGATTGAAATGCAGGGTAAGGCAGAGAATATCAGCTTCTCATTACCAAAAGAGCTAAAGACACAAAGCGCGTCCTAGAGTTTGGAAATAAGCCGAAAAAAAGGCACTTAAGCCTTTGATTTAAATCGATTTGTTTGTCTTTAAATCGTGCACAATTTGCAAAAACTGTGTGACTTACTTCGCGCTTTTTGTCGCGTCTTTACGTCCGTTTATCCATTTATCGCGTTAACTGTCCAGCCATCCTGATTCAAACCTTTTGGAATAGATTTTTGGTATAACTGAATTATGAAGAATAAGACAAATCAAAATGTTAGGGGTTTTACCTTAATAGAATTGCTCATGGTGCTGGTAGTGGCATCGATACTTTTGATGTTTGCATTCCCTGGATTGCGCTCATTAGTGTTTTCACGTCAGTTGGTGGGCGAGGCAACAGATGTGGCCTCAGCATTATCGTTTGCGCGTGCCGAAGCAACCACCCGTGCCTTTAACGTCGTGATGTGTGCGAGCGATGATCGGGCGACTTGCAGTGGTGACAATAATTGGAGTACCGGGTGGATTATTTTTACAGATAAAGATGGCGACGGTGATCCGTCTACCGGAAGATCCGAAATACTCAAGTCGTCCGGGAGTTTAAATGGGCAGGTCTCCATGACGGCAAACGTGAGTAGCCTGGCATTTGATTACACCGGGGCTTCACTTGCCGGTGCAGATGTCATTTTTCACCTGTGTGCAGAAAACGAGGCTGAGGCAGATACAGATTATGGGAAATCCAGATTGATTACGGTGAATCAGGTTGGGAGTGCAAATATTTCTATCGGAGATGCTTCGTGTTAGGAAAAGTTAAATTAGTTCAGTCTCATCGGGGTGTGGGTCTTATTGAAGTGTTGGTATCACTTTTTATTCTGGCTGTTGGCTTGCTGGGGGTGTTAGCCATGCAAGCAAACGGAATCAAGGGCAATCAGAAAGCGGGATTCTCGACTGATGCGCAAATCCTGGCATTGGATATGGCAAGCAGAATTCAAGCTTACAATGTTATCTCTGATGCTGCAGACGACGATGATTATGACAATATCGACATTCCCACAAACGGCGTGCCAGCTGATCCTGGTTGTGCTCTTGCCGGTTGTTCCAAGACGCAACAAGTTACATATGATGTTTTTCAATGGGGCACGGCTCTGAGTCAAAAATTACCGGGCGGAACGGGCACAGTTAAATATGGAGATGGCACCGACGCATTAAAATATATTGTTACAGTCATGTGGGATGGCAATCAGGATGGCTCTACCGGAACAGCCTGTAACGGCGCCGCTAATCAACTCACTTGTTTTAGTTTGGAGTTTAAGTTGTGACTTTTGAATTAAATAAAAAACAAAGGGGTGTAGGTTTAATCGAACTGATGGTTTCTATCACCATTGGTTTGTTTGTTCTGGCGGGAGTTATGCAACTGTATTTGACTTCGTCGCAAAATGTTTCGAGCTTCGAGGGCTCTTCGCGTATACAAGAAAATGCGCGTTATGCTTTTACGCGATTTGAACAAGATATTGGCATGGCCGGTAATATGGGTTGTTTTAGTAAGTCTGTAATTGGTAGCGCGGAAGGTTCTTCTTCACGAATAATCAACGTACTCGGAGAAGATTCTGGAGCAGGTGGCGTTTTTAGCTTCGATTATTTTATCAGCGGAGAAAACGACAACCAACCTGGCGCGGCTGGAGCTAATTCCAGCGATCGTTTGATTTTGAGGTATGCCAGTGCGGGTCAACGGTATCCAGTGGTCCAAATAAATGACGCGGCTCAAACACTTGAAGTGCAAGCCGGTGTTGTCGGTAGTATTAGTGACAACCAGGTGTTGATGCTTGGAGATTGTTCTAACACGGTTATTTTTTCGGCCAGTGATATTGATACAACTAATAATCGCATTGAATATGCTGTTGGTACGGCTGACGGAAATGGAACACAATTTAATGCAAACCTGCCTGAGCCGCCGTTAACAGAAATTTTTACTGCTGTTAGTGATGTGAATGATTTGAAATCGGATGAACAGCGAGTATTTTTATTTGCGGGTAAATCTGGTGCCTTCGATTATAAGATTGGTACAAGTGCGGCCGGCACTGCAGCTGGATCGAGTTGTGATGCAGCGACCCCGGAATATTGTGCGCTATTTAGAAGTGGTGATGAAATTGTTGAGGGTGTCGAAGATTTGGATTTTGAATATGGATGGCTAGAGGGAAGCCCACCAGCTTTAAAATTTGTCAACGCCGCACAGGTGGATGCACAAGCCGATCCAGTGAATGCCTGGAAGAGTATTGACCGTGTTCGCGTGACAGCGACATTTAACTCAATTAACAATGCGGTGACTAATGAGGGGGCAGGCTTGATTAAACGCACTTACAGTCGCGTTTTTGTTGTGCCCAATCAGTTACCGCTTGCGATGGATTTAGAAAATGCTTTGTAAGAAAGTGAAATCAAAAAATGTGTTGACTGCGTATCACCTTTCCCGGAAGCAGCAGTCAGGTGCGACGCTGTTGGTTGCACTTATTATTTTACTGGTGATGAGTATTATCGGTATTGCCAGTATGAAGGGTTCAACCTTGCAAGAAAGAATGGCCGGTAATGCGCGACAGAAAGCAGTGGCAACCAACGCTGCACAGCTTGCGATGAGAGAAGCGGAATTATGGTTGATCGCGAACATTGCTAACCCACCGGCCATACCAAATTTAAGTGCGTTTGACGGAAGTGCGGCCTTATTTTCGGCTTCTGCACGCACCGGGGCTTCAGCGCAACCCGTAGATTTTGATGTAACAGATGAAGCGGCGTGGGCTAGTGAAGGTGTTCAATCCACCGCAATGAGCTCAGCCTTGGTGAGCACACAACCAAAATACATTATTGAATATCTTGGTCGTGATAAAGGTCCAGCGGCATCAGTTTCTTCTGGTGATAGGGAAGAAATATTTAATGTGCAAAACCAGGCCTATGTTTTTCGTATCACTGCGATTGGCTGGGGAAAAGATGCCAACATTGTTACAGTTTTGGAAAGTACTTATATCACGGGCATCAATTAAAAGATGTGCGATACATATTGAGTTAGAGGCAAGATTATGAACAGAGTAACTAATTTTAAATTTGCGCGAATAGTTTGCCTCGGCTTGTTTTTATTTTGGCTTCAAAGTGTTTACTCGGCGCCTGGTGTGCCCAGTGATATTCCGCTTTATTCCGGATCAGGTGCCACACCGAATGTTTTGTGGGTACTGGATGATTCACGCAGTATGGAAGGTGAAACCCTAAAACGCCGATCGGCTGATGACTCGTCTACCGGTTATCCGGCGACGGGATCTTGTGGTTTTGGAAGCCCTGAGTATGCGGATGGTTGTCCCATTGATCCAGTCGGTGATACCAAAACGGATTTGCTGCACGCTTGCGCTGGTTACAACACGATGGCTTATTTGCCATCAGTTACTTATACCCCATGGGTGGATCAATATGGGGTTGACTTCCCAATACATGACTTAACTGTCACCGGTAACAGCTTAACTAACGTGCCTGATTTGGATTTGTTTGGTGTACCTGCTGCACTCCCAATAAATTTGAGCTTGGCCTACTACATAGTTTGGAATGATGATGGTGATGGCGAATTTGATCGCGGAGAATGTTGGGAAGATATTGCAGCAGCTCACGATGCCCTTGACGATAGTTCCAGCCAGGATTCCGTTGATCATCGTGTGTTTGTGAGTTCCCTTTCGCTGACCGAACAACAAAATTACGTAAATTGGTATATGTATTACCGATCTCGAACTGCGGTAATGAAAGCCATATTGTCTCCCGTTTTTTTCAATGCAGATGACCGATTTGGACTCGCGACTATCAATAAAGACGAACCTGTGGCCACACAAATTGGCGAGATGACCACGGCCGCCCACAAGCAAAATATCTTATCAAGACTTCTTCAGGTTGACGCAGACACGGGCTCGACACCGCTGGAATATGCGCTGGGCCAGGCAGGCAGATACTATCACCAAAATGACTCGTTATCGCCAGATTTAGATTTTGTGCATCGATCAGGAGATACATTGGTAAACCCCATCATAGAAAGTTGTCAGGCTAATTACACAATCATGGTGACTGACGGTTATGCCCGTAATGATACCAATGTGCCCTTGGGGAATGTTGATGGTGGAACAGACAATGGCTTTAATTTGGGCCCTTATGCAGATTCACTTTCAGACACCATCGCTGATGTTGCCATGTACTATTACAGTGCGGATCTGGATTCTCTTTTAGCTGACAATGTCACCAGCAACAATCCGCGAGATACTAATAATGCACAGCATATGGTGACTTACGCGCTTGCCTTCGGTGTTCAAGGAAATATTGATATTAGCCCTGTGATGGTAGGTGGAGTGCCAACACCCCGACCGATCGCGGAAGCTTGGACTTCAGTCAGTAACAGTTGGCCAACGACGATCGGAATTAATGACCCAACAACGCTCGATGATTTGTATCATGCAACTTTTAACGGAAGAGGAGAATTTTTTAGCTCCAGTGACCCCGTAGAATTACGCAGAGACATTCAAACTATTCTTGAATCCATTGCCAGTGCAAACGAAGGTACTGCTGCCGCGCTGGGTGTGAATTCAACCAGTATCTCAACAGATTCCACTTTATTCCAGGCCTGGTTTTCTACCGAAGGTTGGACAGGGGAATTACGAGCCTACGACTACGCGAGTGGCGTACTGGGTTCGATAGACTGGGAAGCCAGTCAAGTCCTGGATGCACGCGATCTGACAGCTGCTGCTGCACCCGGTTTAGGCCCTCGTGTACTGCTCACTTACTCAAGCCCAGAAACAAGTGGTATTTTATTTGATGCTCCTGCCGATTACACAAGTCCAGCAACGGGTGAATTAAATGCTCAGCACATTGCAGATTTGGAATTAAACACCGCCGTAAATAATGCATTAACGACTACTGAAAAGCAGGCAGCACTGGAGAACTTAATTGACTGGTTCAAGGGTGATCGCACTAATGAGGGAACGATGTTTCGTCCCCGGGGAAGTCTGCTGGGTGATATTGTTTCTTCAAGCCCACAGTATGTGGGTGACTCCGCTGAAAATTACCCCAACTATATAGAGGGCTCTGCAAATCCCTATTTTGATTATGTGAGCACTAAATCTTCCAAGACACCAGTTGTTTATGTTGGCAGTAATGATGGCATGTTGCATGGCTTTAATGCCAACAACGGTCGTGAACTGTTTGCATATTTACCCGAAGCGCTATTTACCACACAAGCAAATCGCGGTTATCACTCTTTGGCTGAACTCGGTTATTCGCATGTTCCCTATGTTGATGGTACCGCTTCAGTAGCAGATGTATTTGTGAATTCAGCCTGGCGCACTTACTTGGTTGGAACATTAAATGGCGGTGGCAAAGGCATATTTGTCCTGGACGTTTCAAATCCCGTGACCAAAATAAGTGGTGCGCAAGCCACAGATATCGTGGTTGCTGAATTTACCCATGCAAACCTGGGGTATACCTATGCAAGAGCTCAAATTGGTCGATTAAATAACGGTAAGTGGGCGGCAATCTTTGGTAATGGTTACAACAATACGGGGCATGGCCAAGCTTCATTGTTTATTTATTATCTTGATGGTAGTGGCTATGTAGAAATTCCAACAGGTGTTGGTTCGATTGTCAGCAGCGATTGTGAAGATCCTGGCAGTGACTGCAATGGTTTATCCGCGCCCAGCATTATTGATTTAAATAATGACGGCAATATTGATCGCGTTTACGCGGGCGACGTTCACGGTAATATGTGGGCATTTGATTTACTTGGTAGTAGTCCTGGTGCTTGGGGTATCGCGCACAACTCAGATCTCCCTTTATTTACTGCCTGCCGTGGAACCCTTCCGTGTGCCGTTGCAAACCGTCAGCCTATCACCAGTAAACCGGTTGTTGTCAGTCATAAAACCGAATTTAATAATGTTAATACTTATCCTAATTTGATGGTGTTGTTCGGCACAGGCCAATATTTAACTACAAGTGATCCCACTACAACAGCGACGGAATCCTTGTATGGAGTTTGGGATGCGGGTCCAGTTTATGGTGGTTTGGATAAGTCGGATTTGGTGGGGCAAGCAATTACCCTTACAGCAACGACTGATATTAATGGAGACGCAATTAATATCAGGAATTTGACTACAAATACGGTTGATTACGATGAGACCGCTTTGACTGATGGTTTTGGTTGGTACATTGATATGACCAGCGGTGAGCGAAATATTTTGACGCCGATCGTATCGGGCAATCATGTTGCATTTGTCACTTCCATACCGGACACCGGGACCTGCCAAGGAGGCGGAAGTGGTTGGCTTATGTTGGTAAATATTTTATCCGGTAGAAGTCCGACGTTTAGTGTTTTTAATAATATCACTAATATTGCATCTGGAGTTCCCTTACAAAATCTGTCGGGCGGTATGATTACGCTTGGCGATAAATTTATTGGTGCAGATGCAGTGGGTAATATTGAACAAATTCAGTTCTCACTGGGTACGCCTCGAAGTGGACAGCGCTCCTCTTGGTCAATTGTGAAATAACACAAAGGAAAAACAAATGAAATTTTTTCGTGGCTTCACATTGGTCGAGGTCTTGGTTGTTGTCACCATCCTGGGAGTATTGATAGCCTATGCCGTCCCGAATTACCTGGAGCAGGCACAACGTGGAAGGCGTGCAGATGGCAAGGCCTTTATCATGGATATTTCGTCACGTTTAGAAAGGTTTTACACACAGTATTCTACTTATACGAATGTTGTGGTAGGTCCGGGTGGCTGTACGGGCTTGTCCTGTGGATTAAATTATTCAGTTAATGAAAGCTCAGAAGGCTTGTATTCAGCTGCTATTGCCTTGTTGCCGGCTGGTTGTAGCCCGGCTTTAGGGCCTGCATGCACCCGTTACACCATTACCATCACACCTTTTGGTGATGATTCAAAATGTACAACCTTGACGCTCGACAATACCGGTGTCGAAGGTTATACCGGCAGTGCTACAGATGCACAATATTGTTGGCGCTAGTTTTTAAAGGTATTTAACACCCACTTTTTAATTCTTCAAGGGCTGCAATGCGCACACGGCCTGTGCGATAAACAATGACCTGAGATCTGTGATTGGGTTTTTTGCCGTCTTTAAAACAATAATAAATTCGTCCACTTTGAAATCCTGTAGTGCCATAGGGATTAAAGGCGAGATAACTTTTATTTCCGAAGGATTTCCAGTTTAGTGACTGATTGTTGTTGTTCATATCCATTACACGCAGCACAACTTCCCCTTCATCTTTCACATTGTTTTTATTTAGATCTGCGAATATTAATAAAGAAGCGTTCCAGTTTCGTGTGGACGCACAGTGTTTTTGGTTGTCAGATGGGCAAATTACCACGCTTTTACTCATATTGACGGCAGTACTTCGCGCGAAATTTAAAATGCCCATCAATTCATACACGGTATTTTTCCGCTGGGAATTTTCAATGGCAGTTGAAAATGCGGGTATACCGAAACCTAGGATAATGACAGAGATTGCCAGACAAATGATTAGTTCAAATAATGTAAATCCATTTTCATTGGTATGCTTCATCACTCTCTCCCTGAGCTCTTATTTAATAGCGATTCTTTGAATCTATATTAATCCAGAGCGATGAAAGTGTCTGTAAGACATTGCCGACAATATTTGTAAGAAATTTGCCTTGAAGGTAGGTAGTGAGCTGTTCTCAAGTGGTTTGCATCGAGATATCTTGCAATAAAGTGCAATTATTCTTCGTCGCCCAAACCCAGTTTCACCAAACGATAGCGTAGAGAGCGAAAGCTAATACCCAATTTTTTGGCTGCCAAGGTCTTATTCCATCGCACATTTTCCAAAGTTTCGCAGATTATTTCTCGTTCAACCTCGGAGAGATACTCATCAATTGAGTTATGATTTTGACTGCTTTGGTAGTGATTGCCAGAGGTGCTGATCGTAGCGCTGGAGCGATGAACGGGTGCGCCGGTAGCATCAAGTTGTAAGTCTTCTTCTGCAATTTCGCTGCTATCACATAGCGTAAAAGCGCGTTCCAGAATGTTTTCTAATTCGCGAATATTGCCTGGGAATTCATATTCCATCAGAGATTTCATCGCACCGCGCGTCATGCTGGGTTTTTCCATTCCATGTACTTCTGCAATACGCGATAAGATACTGTCTACGAGCAGTGGTAAATCATCCATGCGTTTGCGCAAGGGGGGAACAGCCAGTTGTATAACATTTAAACGATAAAATAAGTCTTGTCTAAAATCGCCTTGGCGGACTAATTCTTCGAGGTTTTTATGTGTTGCACAGAGAATGCGCACGTCAGTTTTCATTTCAGCTTGAGAGCCGACAGGTCTTACTGCTTTTTCTTGAATGGCCCGCAGCAGTTTGACCTGCATGTCCAATGGTAAATCGGCGACCTCATCTAAAAATAAGGTACCGCCTTCAGCGGCCTGGAATAAACCCTGTTTATCATGAGAAGCACCAGTAAATGAGCCTTTCTTGTGTCCAAAAAACTCGCTTTCCATGAGTTCGCTGGGAATCGCGCCACAGTTAACCGGCACAAATTCATTGTCCTTCCTCGGACCCAATTCGTGAATTGAACGCGCAACGAGTTCTTTGCCGCTACCTGATTCGCCACTGATATAAACTGGCGCTTGAGAACGCGCTAATTTATTTATGCTTTTGATGAGGCTTTTTATGGAATCGGACACGCCAATAAGTCGGGTTTTATTTTCGTCATTGGTTTCTGCAGGTATTTCACTGGAAGCCAAGGCTTTGCCAATAAGGCTACGTAAATTAGCGAGGTCTATGGGTTTTGAGATAAAGTCAAAAGCCCCGACTTTCATTGCCTCAATTGCTATATCCATACTGCCGTAAGCGGTAATCACAGCGACCGGAAGATTGCTATGATTCTGCAGGACTGTTTTTACAAGGTCCAAGCCGTTGCCGTCAGGTAATTTCATGTCTGTTAAACAGAGATTGTATTGGTTCTTATCCAGAAAATTGTGAGCTTCAGAAAGATTGGCCGCAGTGTCGCAGTCAATGTTCATTCTTTCCAGTGTGAGTGATAAAAGCTCGCGAATATCGGGTTCATCGTCAATGATTAAAGCACGTGCGTTAGGCATAGTTATATCATTCTCTGGTGATGTGACAGGTTTACTCTAAAACAACTCAAACCCTCTTTGGTTCTATAAAAATATAAACTTGCTTGGTTGATTTCGCAGAGTTCCTTGGAAATGTACAGCCCAAGTCCAGAACCTTTTTCGTCCGTAGTATAAAACGGATCATAGATTTGGTTAAGCGCTTCATCTTCTATTCCGGGCCCTAAATCCAGCACCTCGATATAGGGAACTTCATCAGTGGTATTGACCCCGGCATTTATTCTTATTTTTGCGTCGCCTGTTGTTTTTTTACTGTAGCGAACGCCATTTTCGCAAAGATTCGTCAGGATTTGTGAAAAATGTGTCACATCAATTTTAATGGCAATATTTTTGGGTTTGATGCTCAATTCAATTTCACAGGGTTGTGCCGAAATAAAGCTTTCAATAAAACCGGGTAAATAGTCATCTAATTTAACTACTTGCGGCTTGGGTTCCTTGCGCCGGGATAAGACGAGCGTGTTTTCAATAATTTGGTTTACTCGATCGGAGTGTTGCAAAATAATCTCGGTTAGACGCGAATCAGCTCTTTCAATGTTAGGCGATTCCGAAAGAAGTTGCGCTGCATGCGCAATGGCGCCCAATGGATTACGTACTTCATGTGCAATGCTCGCGGTGAGTCTGCCTAAGGAAGCTAACTTGAGTTGTTGAGCTTGCTGAGCAAGTGCGCGATAGTCTTCAAGGTAAAGAATTATTTTTCTTTGGTCACTTTCTTCCAAAAAGCCAAAATTAATACGTATTTCTTGACCTGCTCGTATTTCATGTTGCCAGGGAATTCCGCTAACGGGATTTCGCTTCCAGCTTATTACTATGTTTTCCAGATTTGGGAATGTACTTAATTCACTGCCATAGTGGTTAAGCTCGGGGTCGAGGTCCATCAATTGTGCTGCGGAACGATTGATAAGTTCTATTTTATCGGTTTCATTGATAACAATAATGCCGGTACGCATGCGCGTAATGATATGTTCAGCCAGTTGTTGTAATTGTTTTACCTGAAGTGCATTTTCAGCTGCAATGATTTCGCTTTTGCGAATTTTATCTGTGAGGTAATGAAAAATGATGGCTGTGACAAATATCAGGATTCCTAAAATTCCAGCTGAAAATACGGCTTGAGCGACATCACCCGTAGTGTTTCCCAAATAGATGGATTCCCCAATAACAAAAAAACTTGTTAGTGCGGCAAACAGAAACAATAACTGTCCCCGTATGAACAAACCCGCTGTGGCGACACAAAATATCAGTAAATAACCTAAACCACCGCTGAGGCCGCCACTGGCATGTATAATGAGCAAGATGGCAAGTAAGTCTACGATTAGTAAAAAAGACACACGATTTAGCGAATGTCGCAATTGCTCGGGATTAAAAACAAGCAGTGAGCCAAAGCACAGCAGCGAATAAATGATGCTAACCCACTCGAATAAGACGGGGTTTTGTTTGCCGAGGATATTGACAGCTAAACCTGTGGCATACATCAGGTAAAGCAGTAGGCCGAGGGTAAAGCGATAATACAAATACACGCGCAACATTGTTGGGTTATGGTTGTATTTGCTATTTGAGGAGCTTGAAATCCTTAACATTTATTAGTCTTTTTTATCAGGTTCAATCTAGCTGTTTTGCTAGTGACAAATAGATACGGAGTACCAGGAATTATATGCCAATTTTAAGCATCGCGATGGCCCAGTTTAACCCGATAGTGGGTGATATAGACGGCAATACGCAAAAAATCATTGGTGTTTGTGAAAAAGCAGTAGAGCAAAAAGCTGATGTTGTGGTGTTTCCCGAGCTGAGTTTGATTGGTTACCCACCCGAAGATCTGCTATTGCGACCAAGTTTGCATCGAAGAATTGATCGTGCTCTTAAAAAAATAATGGATGCAAAATTTGAGACCTTGGTTGTCGTAGGTTATCCAAAAATACAAGGAAATAAACGCTATAACATGGCGGGTGCAATTTATGATGGCAAGCTCCTCTATGAATATGCCAAGCAAGTTTTACCAAATTATCAGGTGTTTGATGAATATCGTTATTTTGAACCCGGCCAAGCTGTGGGCGTAATCCATTTTCGCGGTGTCAATCTTGGAATCTCTATTTGTGAAGATATTTGGGATGGGGGTCCACTTGAAAAGCTAAAAAAATCCGGGGCAGATTTAATGTTAAATCTTAACGGTTCACCCTTTCATGT
Organism: Cellvibrionaceae bacterium; assembly: GCA_050299435.1. GTDB lineage: Bacteria > Pseudomonadota > Gammaproteobacteria > Pseudomonadales > Cellvibrionaceae > 1162T-S-0a-05. The sequence continues at coordinate 21,779 of JBNKVX010000032.1, forward strand.
GAATAAACAAACGATAAGAAAAAATCTGGTTAAGAAACGTGCACTAGATTTAGACGTTCCGATAGTGTACGTGAACCAGGTGGGCGGTCAGGACGAATTGGTCTTCGATGGCGGCTCAATGAGCGTAAATCGTAAGGGGAAGCTAATAAGCGCGTTACCACAGTTTCAAGAAGTCATGGAATTAACTAACTTTGATTTGGAATCTCAAGATCTTGTTGGAGCTGAATGCCAGCAAATTGAGCACAATGAGTTAGCAGACATTTATGATGCCCTCGTTTTGGGTGTACGAGACTATGTCAATAAAAATGGTTTTAAAGGTGTCGTTTTGGGCTTGTCCGGAGGAATCGACTCTGCCTTAACGCTAGCTGTGGCGGTTGATGCATTGGGCGCTGAACGTGTTGAAGCGGTTATGATGCCCTTCACGTACACCTCGGAACTCAGCAAAACTGATGCAGAAGACGAAGCCAAACGTTTAGCGGTCAAATACCGTGTGATTGGCATTGAACCGATGTACAAAGCATTTATCGAAGCCCTCGCGCCAGCTTTCGAAGGCTTACCAAAGGATGCGAGTGAAGAAAATATACAAGCGCGATCGCGTGGAATTTTGTTAATGGCCCTTTCAAATAAATTGGGTTATCTCGTACTGACTACAGGAAACAAAAGTGAAATGGCGGTGGGATATGCCACCCTTTATGGCGATATGGCAGGCGGATTGGATGTGTTAAAAGATGTACCCAAAACGACTGTTTTTGCATTGGCAAGGTATCGAAATACTCTGAGTGAAGTGATCCCCGAATCTGTAATTACTCGTCCCCCTTCGGCGGAGTTAGCGCCGGATCAGAAAGATGAAGACTCACTGCCACCTTATGACATACTTGATCAGATTTTGCAGCGTTACATTGAAGAAGATGCCAGTGCCGAAGAAATTATTGCTGAAGGTTATGATCAGGCCACTGTAAAAAGAGTTTTACGTTTAGTGGACATCAACGAATATAAACGAAGACAAGCTCCCATCGGTATTCGCATTAGCGAGCGCGCATTTGGGAAAGATAGGCGATATCCCATCACCAACGGTTGGACTATTGGCGACTAGGTGCAGGTGGCTCACTAAAAGCTTTGTTCTTACCGTAATAGGGGTCGTAAATTTCGCGAGTATCGTAAGACACCGTTTGATCTTTGTCGAAAAAACCAAGCGTCACGTAGCTAACCCAACTGCGTTTTTCTAGCTTGCTGAAATTATGATCAAACTCGCCTTTGTCGCTTAGGGCAGGATGATTAGGGTAATTTGCTGCAAGCACTTTGATTGCATCCATTGATAGCTCTTTCATATCCATTAAATGATAGGCCTGAGCCATTACTGCCAGTCCGTCAGGCACAGCCGGTGTGCTTTGAAAGTTTTCAACCACATAGCGCCCGCGGTTAGCAGCGGCGAGGTATGCACCCCGTTTGAAGTAATAATTGGCAACATGTATTTCGTAGCGAGCAAGCATGTTACGCAGGAATATCATGCGTTTTTGTGCATCCAGCGCATAGATGCTGTCCGGATATCGGTTAATTAACTGGGCAAAATAATTGAAAGATTCTCTGGCTGTACCTGGGTCACGCTTGGTGACGTCGGTAGGAAGAACAGAAAACAGCGCCGAGTCATTGTGAAAACTGGCAATACCGCGCATGTAATAGGCATAGTCAACATTGCGGTGTTGAGGGTGAAGTCTGATGAAGCGATCACTTGATGCAATGACTGCTTCGTATTCACGTGTTTTGAAGTAGGCGTAAATTAACTCTAATTGAGCGTGTTCAGCATAAGGGCCGAAGGGGTAGTGTTCTTCCAAAAGCTGCAGATATTCAACAGCATTAGTGTAGTTTTTCCTATCCAGCGCTTCGAGCGCCTTGTTGTAAATAACTTGCTCAGAGCTTTTCTCGAGTTTGTCTTTGTTTGAAGAGCAGCTAGTTAGGGAAATACTGCTAAAGATAAGCGCTGTTATCAACAACCGGTACAACAATTTCATCTTGATCTCTTAATTGGGTTCTATGCCAGGGGCTTTATTTCTATAATCCCGTGTTTACACGGCCCGCTTCTTGAAAGGCGGGCGACAGTTTAGCCAGCCGCGAATACAAATACAATGTCAAACACCATATCGATCCACGCACTCGCCAGCCATGAACAAGAGGGCAAGCGTTTGGATCAGGCAGCAGTGGATTTGTTCCCTCAATTTTCCCGTTCACGCCTGCAGGCATGGATAAAATCCGGTGAATTGCGTGTAAATGGCAAGATTTGCAAGCAAACCGCGCGTCTTCAGGGAGACGAGGAATTGGCAATTAAGGCGGAAATGCAAAGCCAGGAAGCTTTCGAGCCTGAATCAATGGATATGAACGTGGTTTTTGAAGATGAGGCTATTTTGGTACTCAGCAAACCCGCAGGTCTGGTTGTTCATCCCGCTGCAGGGAATTGGTCGGGAACCTTGTTAAATGGTTTGCTGGCCTTCAGGCCCTGTTTTGGAACCCTGCCGAGAGCCGGTATTGTTCACCGTCTGGACAAAGACACCAGTGGTTTGATGGTGGTGGCAAAGAGCCTGGACGCGCAAAATAGCCTGGTTCAACAGCTGCAAAATAGAACGGTAAAGAGGTTTTACCGAGCTTTCAGTTGTGGTGGGCCGGATTGCGGAGGCAGCATTGATGCCCCTATCGGAAGACACCCTTCTGTCCGCACTAAAATGGCTGTTGTGAAGTCAGGCGGAAAGCAAGCCATTACTCACTACAGCCTCCTCCAATATCTTGATTATTTTCGAGATCTTTCCGTTAGTTTGGAAACAGGTAGAACACATCAGATTCGAGTTCATTTGGCTTACCTGGGTTTCCCGCTGATTGGAGATGAGACTTATGGTAAACCCCTGCCGACTAAACTTGATATAGCGAATGATAAGAGATCGGCTGTTGAAAGTTTTCCACGACAAGCGCTGCATGCCGAGCGCTTGAGTTTAATTCATCCATTAAGCAATGAAGAGATGACATGGCAGCTTGAATTGCCGCAAGATATGTTGGCATTGTTAAGTCACCTGGAAAATTAATGATTTGTCTCAAGCCAGACTGGCCTCTGCCAGACAAGGTGCAAGCCTTGGTCACCACACGGGAAGGCGGGGTGAGTCAGGCGCCTTATACAAGCTTCAACACAGCAATGCACGTTGGAGATGACAGGCAGGCTGTGGAAGCAAATCGCCAAAAGCTATTGAGACATGTGGTGTACCCGATTCAATGGCTCGAGCAGGTTCATGGCACCCAGTGCCTTGAGATACTGCAAGCGGAAGACAAGACGATGGTTGCAGACGCGGCCTATACAAGAGCGGAGGGGGTGGTTTGTGTCGTTCAAACGGCGGACTGTCTCCCTATTTTGATTGCGCATAAAGAAGCAAAGTTTGTGGCTGCGGTACACGCAGGGTGGCGGGGTTTAGCAGCCGGTATTATTTCGCGAACATTGAAGATATTGGATGTGGATTCATCTAATCTCAGTATTTTTATTGGCCCGGCAATTTCTTTTGATTATTTCGAGGTAGGTGAGGAGGTACTGCAGGCGTTTGAAAGTTGGGCGCGGGCTCTTTCCCTCACTCCAGATAATCTAGCCGAGAATTTTATTGAAAGTAGTTCAGGCCCAAAGAAAGAAAAAAAGTACAGGGCAAATTTGGCAGGATTGGCGAAAACAGAATTGAAGGCTTTAGGTGTGGAATCAATCTATGGCGGTAATCTCTGTACATGGAGGGATAACGATCGCTTTTACTCTTATCGAAAAGAAGGAGTGACTGGGCGTTTCACCTCTGCAATCTGGTTAACGCCCGAGGACAAATAAACGTTATTTACTTTTTTGTTCGCCGAGATATTCCATGGTGCGATCACTCCATTTTCCCATTAGCATTTTAAAATCTCGTGTGTTGAATGCCCGTGTAGCGCGTGCGGGTCTATTGTAGCCCCTATCCTGAGTATCCCGGCTGTCAATAAATTGATACAAAACTTCCTCACTTTTCGCATCAACAACCAAAAGGTTAAATTTCCCGTTGCCAGCAATAAACACGAAAGATTTTGAAATTGAATCATCTGGCCCAAAAATATTTAGATTTTCAATACGAGGAACAAAAATCAAATCTGCTTCGACAGCATTGTTCACCAGTTCAAATTCGGTGCTTTTTTCCACGGCCTTGGCTAATTCCTTGTTGAGCAAGGTCTCGTAACGCTCTATGGTTTTCTTTTTGTAATTCCCTGTGATATCTGTTTGATGTTCTCGTAACCAATACTTAGAGAAAGCAACATTTGCGGGTTCGATGTAGATCTTTTTGGCTGAGGTCAAATTGGCATTTGAAGCGACGTTTAATGTATCAAAAAAAGAATGTTTGACTTCTTGCAGATGACTTAAATCTCTTGACTCACCAGGAGGAGCTTTTTCTGGCTTTGGTGTGGCAAACACAGAAAATGATACGAGCGCCAGCAAAACCGCGAGTAAAGACCAAAGTGGTTGTTTCAAGGTCGTGATCATGGTTTGTACCTCTTCATATTTGTTTGTTATTAACGTACTTGGACAGGTGAAAATACAATTGTATCCCTCGATTTTTCAGAGTCCAACTTGGCCTGTAAATGTGGCTTGTATTTGACGATATTACCCTAATATTGTTCGAAGTACGCTAACCTAAGCTGTCGGCTAGCAGTGTTTAACAATTTTTTACTTTTGGGAATAAAAATGCGCATAGATAGGTTAACCAATCAGCTTCAAGTCGCACTGTCCGATGCACAATCAATCGCAGTAGGCCGAGATCACAATCAGCTGGAACCCCTGCATTTGCTGCAGGCAATGCTTGACCAGCAGCGTGGGGCAGTAAGACCCTTATTGGCTCAAGCAGGGTTTGATGTCGCAGGTTTGCGTAATGAACTGACAAAACAGCTGGAAAATTTTCCACGTATTCAAAATCCAACCGGTGATGTGGGAATGTCCCAGGAAATGGGTCGATTATTAAATCTTGCAGACAAATTTGCCCAGAAGAGCGGTGACAAATTTATTTCGAGTGAGAGTGTGTTGTTGGCTGCCTTAGATGAAGAAAATAATGCCTTAGGTAAGCTTTTGAATAAATTCGGAAACAAGGAAAACCTGAAAGCGGCAGTCGACAAGGTGAGAGGGGGTGAAACGGTAGACAATCCCGAAGCTGAAGAAAATCGTCAGGCTTTGGAAAAATATACCGTCGATTTAACTGCACGCGCAGAAGCGGGTAAGTTGGATCCCGTGATTGGACGCGATGATGAAATTCGTCGCACAGTGCAAGTCTTGCAGCGGCGCACCAAAAATAATCCTGTGTTAATTGGAGAACCCGGGGTTGGCAAAACAGCCATTGTTGAAGGTTTAGCGCAGCGTATTATTAATGGTGAAGTACCCGAAGGATTAAAAAATAAAAGGTTACTGTCACTGGATCTTGGTTCCTTATTGGCGGGCGCAAAGTTTCGCGGAGAATTTGAAGAGCGACTTAAAGCTGTTTTAAATGAATTGTCCAAGCAGGAAGGTCGTATCATTCTGTTTGTTGATGAATTGCATACCATGGTTGGCGCTGGAAAAAGTGAAGGCGCGATGGATGCGGGCAATATGTTGAAACCGGCGTTGGCTCGCGGTGAGTTGCATTGTGTGGGAGCCACGACTCTGAATGAATACCGGCAATTTATTGAAAAAGATGCGGCCCTGGAACGTCGCTTTCAAAAAGTGCTGGTCGATGAGCCGACTGAAGAGGACACCATCGCAATCTTGCGAGGGTTAAAAGAACGTTACGAAGTTCATCATGGAGTGGATATCACAGATTCTGCCATCATTGCAGCAGCAAAATTATCTCAACGCTACATTACTGATCGCCAGCTTCCTGACAAAGCAATTGATTTAATCGATGAAGCGGCTAGTCGTATTCGCATGGAAATTGATTCCAAGCCCGAAGAAATGGATAAACTGGAACGACGGTTAATTCAATTGAAAATTGAACGTGAAGCAGTCAAAAAGGATTCCGATGCGGCATCAAAGGAACGCCTGAAAAAAATTGATGAGCAGATAGATGAAAATGAAAAAGCCTACGCAGATCTGGATGAAATTTGGCGAGCTGAAAAAGTTGCTTTGCAAGGCTCGCATGAGATCAAAAGTAATTTAGAGCAGGCTCGTTTGGATTTGGAATCGGCAAGACGTGCCGGGGATTTAGGGCGAATGTCTGAATTGCAGTACGGCATTATTCCTGAGCTGGAAAAACAACTGGATATGGCAAGCCAGGCAGAAATGCACGAAATGAAATTACTTCGCAACAAGGTGAGTGATGAAGAAATAGCGGAAGTGGTTTCCAAGTGGACCGGTATCCCGGTATCAAAAATGCTCGAAGGTGAGCGTGACAAATTGTTGCGTATGGAAGATGCGCTGCATAAACGTGTTGTGGGCCAGGCGGAGGCAGTGAAGGCTGTTTCCAATGCAGTGCGACGAGCGCGAGCGGGATTATCTGACCCCAACAGGCCAAACGGTTCGTTTTTATTCCTCGGACCAACTGGCGTAGGGAAAACGGAGTTGTGTAAAACACTGGCAGAATTTTTATTCGACAGTGGTGATGCCTTGGTACGAATTGATATGAGTGAATTTATGGAGAAACACTCTGTTGCGCGTCTCATCGGTGCTCCTCCCGGCTATGTCGGTTATGAAGAAGGCGGTTATTTAACTGAGGCAGTTAGAAGAAAACCCTATTCTGTTGTTTTGCTAGATGAAATTGAAAAAGCGCATCCAGATGTCTTTAATATTTTGTTGCAGGTTTTAGATGACGGCCGCTTGACTGATGGCCAGGGTAGAACGGTTGATTTCCGCAACACTGTAGTGGTAATGACCTCTAATTTGGGATCTTCTTCGATCCAGGAAATTGAAGAAAATCGCGCCTATGACAGCATAAGTTTTGATGGTGAATTGGATAGCGAAGAGCTGAATAAACATAAATATCAGGCCATGAAAGAAGCAGTCATGAGTGTTGTTGCTGATCACTTCCGTCCAGAATTTATCAATAGAGTTGATGAGTCTGTCGTTTTCCACCCCTTAGGTAAGGAACAAATAGCAGGAATTGCGAAAATACAGTTAACAATATTGATCAAACGATTGGCCGAGCAAGATCTGCGATTTAAAATCTCCTCGGAGGTGATGGATAAAATAGCAGTAGCAGGTTATGACCCGGTCTACGGTGCGAGACCGCTCAAACGCACAATTCAGCAGTTATTGGAAAACCCTTTGGCTGAGGAAGTATTGTCAGGTAAGTTTAAGCCCGGAGAAACAATTCGCGCTGTACTGGATGGTGAGAATATCAAATTTGAAAAGGTATAAAACTAACAAAAAAGGCGCAACCTGAGTTGCGCCTTTTTTGTTTGAACTGCAAATTACGCGTTGCTATTCGGAGCTTTAATTACAAGTATCCGAAATAACTTCTTGAGTAAGATTAATTTCAGCCTGGACTTCCTCAACAGATAAATATTTCGTACTACCGTCTGCTTGCTTCATCCGAATCCGGCCGGGCTTTTGTAATGTGGCCAAGCGATCTCTCTCTTGTTTGCAGGTCGCTTCCTTACGTGCTTGCATTTCCGGAGAAAGCTTGACTTCGGGTGCAGCCTCTTCAGCTTGGCTTTCAGGTCCGTCGGTATTATTGGTCGTAGTGGAAACGCCAGTTGAACCACCGATAGTAGGTCCGCCTGATTTCACTAGTTCGGCTTCGACGTCGGCGGGAGGTGTTGCGCCGTAATGCACGCCGCCATCTTCGCCAACCCAACGATATACCGAATTTTGTGCTGAAGCGGACCCTGCGAGCAGCCCCATCGCCAATAGACCCGCGATCAGGATTGAATTGAGTGATATTTGGTTACGAGCAATAGTCATTGTTATGTACCTAAAGTTTCTTCGATTTCAACTTTTTCACGTCGTTAATTGTTATTGGGTCAAAACCCGTTTTCACTGTCTCAGTATTTGACCAAAAGTATATACATAAATTCAAGTTAATTAAGTGCGTATACAACACATTTAGTTATTTTGCCTCGAGCCTCTAGCTGTTTAAGTTTTAAAAGTATTTCTCTCTATCAATCATTTTATCGATAAAAGTATTGGTTGCCTCAGAAATAACCTGGCGCTCGGGGCTGGCTTCAAACCATTCCAGTGTCGTTTTAATGCCCTCAGAAAAGGGGATGTTAGCTTGAAAATCGGGTACAAAGCGCTTGATTTTGCTGTTATCGAAAATCACGCTGGTAGTTTTATCACCCAGCAACGATCCAACATACTCCTCATCATAATGGCAAAGTTTATCGCTTGTTATATGCACAATATTGGCCTCTTTGCCTATTGCAGCAGCCAGGTGTTGATGTATCTGATTCCATGTCAGCAATTCATCTGAAGTGATGTGAAAAGCTTCGCCTATACTTTCCTGCAAGCCAATTAATCCGTAAAAGCCTTTGGCAAAGTCTTCTGCATGTGTCAAAACCCAAAGCGAGCTGCCATCTCCATGAACAATAATGGGCAGGCCTTTTTTAATCCTGTCGACAGTGGTGTATTCTTTCCAGCCGCCAATACAGATCGGAATTACCGTTGAGTATGTGTGTGAGGGTCTCACTATTGTGACGGGGAAACCTTTTTCGTTAAATTCTCTTAAAAGGCGTTCTTCACAGGCAATCTTGTTTCGAGAGTATTCCCAGAAGGGGTTGGATAACGGTGTTGTTTCAGTAATTACAGGGTGTTGTAAGGGGGTTTGGTAACAAGAAGCTGAGCTAATGAATATATATTGTTCTGTTCTTTCCGCAAATAAACGAATATCACGTTCAACATCTTCCAACTCAAAGGCAATCCAGTTCACAACGCAGTCCCACTCGTGCTCGGCCAGAATGCGGGCGGTTTGTTCTTCATCGTGGATATCACAAACAAGAGTGTTTGCACCCTGTATGCCGGCTGAAGATAAGCCCCTATTGAGGAGCCAAAGTTCCACACCGCTCTCCAAAGCCAGGCAAGAGGTTGCTGAACTAATATTTCCTGTGCCCCCAATAAAAAGTACTTTCATTCCCGATTCTCAGTTTTTGTTTTTAATCAGTGTAGCAAAAACGGGGTATTTCCTTGGGTGAGCTTGGCGTCAGAGCTTGAAGATACTGACATCAGCGATTAGAATCGCGACTTTCCCATTGGGTGAATCGCGCCGGTTAACACTTCACCCCGAAAAGCCGGAGCGCCGAGCGGACTAAGCGTCCAATCAAACCTAATGGTGTGAGGGGGCAAACCATGCATCCTTCCGGCAAGCGATGAACACCTTAAATGTAGGCGGTTCAACAACAAGCGCTTTCGTGACGTCTGTCCCGGGCGTGGAGTCTTGTGCCGGAAATTCAGCAGCTAAATTGGAAACCTGTCGCTGTGCCTTTGCTAAAGGCTTGGCGATCGTGTGTATTTTTATTTTTAGGCACTTTAAAGAGTAGAGAGGAAAGCAGAAGTGGAAAAACTTTCTGGTGGGGACATGTTGATACGCGCGCTTGCCGACGAGGGTGTCGAATGCATGTTCGGTTATCCTGGTGGTGCTGCATTGCACATCTACGACGCAGTATTCAGACAAAAAAAAGTTAAACATATTCTTGTTCGACATGAGCAAGCGGCAACGCACGCCGCGGATGGATATGCCAGGGCTACCGGCAAAACCGGTGTGGTGTTGGTGACTTCCGGCCCTGGTGCCACCAATGCAATTACGGGAATCGCCACAGCATACATGGATTCCATTCCAATGGTTGTGATATCGGGTCAGGTAGTTTCGGAACGTATTGGTGAGGATGCCTTTCAGGAAACAGATATGGTGGGTATATCTCGACCGATTGTTAAACACAGTTTCCTCGTCAAGGATCAACGCAAGATTCCAGAGATAGTGAAGAAAGCCTTCTATATTGCTTCAACAGGTAGACCGGGCCCTGTCGTCATCGACATTCCAAAAGATATAACCAATCCCGTTGATAAGTTCGATTACGTCTATCCGGAAAAAGTCAAAATTCGCTCTTATACCCCGGCGGGTAAAGGTCACGGTGGTCAAATTAAGAAGGCCGTCCAGCTTCTGATGAAAGCGCGGCGCCCAATGATTTATTCTGGTGGCGGTGTAGTCCAGGGAAATGCAGCAGGACAACTGACCGAGCTTGCTCAAATTCTTAACTTTCCAGTAACCAACACCTTGATGGGCCTGGGTGGCTATCCAGGGACTGACAGACAGTTTCTGGGTATGCTCGGTATGCACGGAACAGTGGAGTCCAATACGGCAATGCACCATGCAGATGTCATTCTCGCGGTAGGTGCGCGCTTTGACGATCGTGTGACGAATACGCCAAACAAGTTTTGCCCATCCGCAAAAATCATTCACATTGATATAGATCCTGCGTCCATATCAAAGACCGTAACTGCAGACATTCCTATTGTGGGAGCGGTAGACAGCGTATTGAATGAAATGCTTGAGCTGGTGAAATCGTCTGATAGTAGACCCGATGCAAAAGCACTGGAGGACTGGTGGAAGCAAATTGAGGTATGGCGCGGCCGTTATAGTATTCAAAATATCCCAAATTATGCCGTGGAAGGCATGATCAAACCTCAGGAAGTTATTCGCACTTTGCATGAAGTGACCAAGGGTGATGCCTTTATAACCTCTGATGTGGGTCAACACCAAATGTTCAGTGCGCAGTATTACCTATTTGATAAGCCTCGCCGTTGGATTAACTCTGGTGGACTCGGCACGATGGGCTTTGGCTTGCCCGCAGCCATGGGGGTTCAAATGGCGAATCGGGACGCAACTGTAGCATGTGTAACCGGTGAAGGTAGTATTCAGATGTGTATTCAGGAGTTGTCTACCTGCACGCAATATCATCTACCTGTAAAAATTATTTGTGTTAACAATCAGGCGCTCGGCATGGTGAAGCAATGGCAAGACATGCAATACGATAGCCGTTATTCAGAAAGTCTCTACGAAGATTCTTTACCGGATTTCATCAAACTTGTTGAAGCATATGGTCATGTGGGGATGAAAGTGACAAAGCGTGAAGACTTGCTTCCAAAAATGCAGGAATGCTTTGCCATGAAAGACAAATGTGTATTCATGGATATTTATGTTGATCCGTCAGAGCACGTCTACCCCATGCAAGTTGCCCCCAATGGATCAATGCGTGACATGTGGTTAAGTAAAACGGAGCGCACCTAATGAGAAGAATTATTTCAGTATTAATGGAAAACGAACCGGGTGCGCTTTCACGTGTTGTGGGTCTATTTTCACAACGCGGTTATAACATCGAAACGCTGACTGTTGCACCTACTGAAGATTCAACACTCTCGCGGTTGACCCTTACAACGATTGGTGATGATCACAAGATTGAACAAATCACCAAACATTTAAACCGATTGGTTGATGTTGTGAAACTCGTGGATTTGACTGAAGGTGCACATATTGAGCGTGAACTTATGATGGTCAAGGTTAAAGCGAATGGCGCACAGCGTGCAGAAGTTAAGCGTTGTGTGGATATTTTCCGTGGCCAAATAATTGATGTGACCGCGACGGTTTATACCATTCAAATTACAGGTGCTAGTGATAAGCTTGATGCGTTTTTGCAATCAGTTGGTGAGGCCGCAATTTTAGAAGTAGTGCGCTCTGGCGTTTCGGGTATTGGGCGCGGAGAGAAGGTTTTAAGTTTGTAAGTGTTGAATGCGCAAGCGCGGTTAGTTTTCCAGCTGTTGCCAAAACGCTTCTACAATGGGGCTTTTTATCCGTCTCTCTAATACACACACCCCGACTTCATAGGTTTTAAGTTGCGGCTGCAATCGAAATAGTTTTACTTTTTTGATAAGAGGGCTATTGTCCGCAACAATTTTTGGTACCAAGCCTATTCCGAATCCTAAGCTCACCATGCTCACAATGGCTTCGTTACCACTAACTTGTGCGTAAAGATTGGGTGAAATATTTTTTTTGCGAAACCAGGTGTTTAATCTTTCGCGTGCAAGTCCATGTTCAGGAATAATCATGGGAATATGGCTGAGTATCTCGCTTTCATTCTTGCATGTTTTCAAGAGTGCACGGTCATCTTTAGGTGCAATAAACACCAGGGGCGAAGAGGTAAAGCTTTTAAATCTCAGGGAGCGGGGTAATTTATCTGGCTTGGCTGCAATCGCAATATCTTCTTCTCCTGCCTGTATTCTGGATATCGCTAAAGCCGGGTCACCGGTGTGCAGTTTTATTTCAATGCCCGGATGTGAACCGCGAAATTCGGCGAGAATGTTGTACAGAAAACTATAGCTTGCAGTGACGGAGCAATAGAGACGCAATTCGCCGCGAAGATTTTCATCGGTTGCGCTTAAACTCTCTCGTAATGTTTCCCATTGTTGCACCCATTCACGCGCTTGAGGAAGAAATTGTTTTCCTTTTTCTGTCAAACTTACTGTTCGGTTGTTGCGTTCAAAAAGCTGTATTTCAAGCTCGCTTTCTAATTGTTGGATGTTTCGCGAAAGCGTGGGAGGGCTGATATAAACAGCTTCTGCGGCGCGATGAAAATGGCAGGTTTCTGCAAGCTTGATGAATAGCTTGAGTTTGTATGTATCCATGTTGAACTTTGTCCGCATGCGGGCCAATATTAGGCGTAGCTTTGTGTTTCACTTAATGAAATATATAAATTTAAATATTTCAATATACGTACGATAGGTATTTCACTACAATCGCGCTCAAATCTCAAGTCACCTTTCCATTTTTATTGATTTCTAAAGAGGAGCATCATGAAGGTTTATTACGATAAAGATTGTGATCTATCGATTATTCAAGCGCTGAAAGTCACTATCGTGGGTTACGGTTCCCAAGGGCATGCTCATGCAAACAACTTGAAGGATTCCGGTGTAGACGTAACTGTTGCATTGCGTCCAGGATCAGCTTCTGCAGCTAAAGCTGAAGCAGCAGGTTTGAAGGTCAGCAATGTTGCCGATGCGGTAGCAAATGCCGATGTGGTGATGATATTGACTCCTGATGAGTTTCAGTCACATCTCTATAAGAATGAAGTTGAGCCTAATATTAAACAGGGTGCTACTCTGGCCTTTGCTCACGGCTTTTCCATTCATTACAACCAAGTGGTTCCGCGCGGTGATTTAGACGTTATTATGGTCGCACCTAAAGCACCTGGTCATACAGTTCGAAATGAGTATGTTAAGGGCGGTGGTATTCCCGATCTAATCGCTATTTTTCAAGATGCTTCAGGTAAGGCAAAAAATGTTGCGCTTTCTTATGCCTCTGCCATTGGCGGTGGTCGAACTGGTATCATTGAAACGACCTTTAAGGATGAAACAGAGACGGATCTGTTTGGTGAGCAAGCTGTGCTGTGCGGTGGTTGTGTTGAACTGGTCAAAGCAGGTTTTGAAACACTTGTCGATGCTGGGTATGCGCCCGAGATGGCTTACTTTGAGTGTTTGCATGAATTGAAACTCATTGTTGATTTGATGTACGAAGGTGGTATCGCCAACATGAACTACTCCATTTCTAACAATGCAGAGTATGGTGAATACGTAACGGGCCCTAAAGTGATTAATGAAGAGTCTCGAGAAGCGATGAAACAAGCGCTAAAAGATATTCAAAATGGCGAGTATGCCAAGCAGTTTGTGTTGGAAGGTGCGTCTAATTATCCTTCTATGACAGCTTATCGGCGTAACAATGCTGCTCATGGTATCGAGCAGGTTGGGGAGAAGTTGCGTGCAATGATGCCCTGGATAGAGTCGAATAAAATTATCGACAAGGCCAAAAATTGATACTATTGAAAACGCGGCAAAGGCCGCGTTTTTTTATTGGTATGAGGAAAGTGAAATCTCAAAGAAAAGGTTGGTATGACAGGAACAGAGGAAATTAATCAAGCTGACGAAGTTGGTGCGGCCGAAGAAAAAGCCACCACCTTGGCAAAAAAAGAAAAGTTTAAGGTGGATGAAGAGTTGGCTTTGGAAGTGCCGGAGGTATTGCCGGTTGACGAGCACGTTGAAGAAGTCTCTGAAAACGGCAAAAAAGTTCAACGGAAAGGTGTGTACTTGCTGCCCAATCTAGTGACTACCGGAGCATTGTTTGGCGGCTTTTATGCAATAGTCGCCGCAATGAATGGCGATTTTGCCCACGCTGCATTAGCGATTTTTGCTGCACAAATTCTTGACGGTTTTGATGGGCGTGTTGCACGTATGACAAACACCGAGAGTGCATTCGGCACGGAGTACGATAGTTTGTCAGATATGGTTTCTTTTGGTCTTGCCCCTGCCATGGTTGTATTTAGTTGGGGATTGGCACCTTTGGGGAAATTTGGCTGGGCTGCGGCTTTTATTTTTATTGCCTGCGCAGCTTTGCGATTGGCGCGGTTTAATACTCAAAAATCCACAAGTGATGCAAATTACTTTACGGGTTTGGCCAGCCCTCCCGCAGCGACATTGATGGCTTCAGGCGTATGGCTGGGCAGTGATCTTGAAGTGACAACAACTGTCTCGGTTATAGCAGCCGTAATAACGACCTTTGTGGGCTTGATGATGGTGTCAAACATCCGCTATTTAAGTTTTAAGGGGCTGGATTCAAATAGGCGTGTCCCCTTTGTTGCAATGCTGATTGTGGTAATGGTGTTGATTGCAGTAATGATTGAGTTTCGCGTGTTATTTTTATTGGCATTTGTCTATGCCTTAAGTGGTCCGGTTGTTTGGCTTTGGGAAAAGCTACCTTCTATCGATCGCGGTAAAAAGAAGGCGGAGGAAAAGGAAGCCTGATTTCGAGTCTGTTTTGAGGCTTGGGACATTCTCGTCTATAGTCTATTCACTATCAATAAAACGCTCTATGTTTGGCCAGTTTCCTGGTCAAGTTTGAGCGTTTTTTTGTTCTGGAAATCGGCATCAAAATTAATAAATTAATCTGTTGCATGCTGATTCCAAATGCGTATAATGCGCAACCCGCAGCCTAGGAGAAGCAGGCTGCAAGCTCTTTAACAATTTGATCAAGCAATGCGTGTGGGCACTTGCGGGTTGGAAGGTTGTAGCCCTTTACTGAGTAGTAAGAGTAGAGGGAAAGAACCATTCAGCAAACAAGTAGCCTGACAATTCATTACGTACGTAATTAAGGTTTAAGTTAACTGTTTGACTGAGACAAAATTAGAGTTTCATTCAGCTTGTAAAGTGGATGCGAATTCGAACTCTTTAAACTGAAGAGTTTGATCATGGCTCAGATTGAACGCTGGCGGCAGG
>JBNKVX010000033.1:0-36985 GCA_050299435.1 Cellvibrionaceae bacterium
CTTGCTCTTTGTTGAGCCAGCCCCATACAAGCGCGAAGACAACTAGCAGTGCCCATGTCCAGGTAAGCAACATTTCCGCTTGAATTAACCACCGTTGTTGCATTAAAGAGATATGTCTACTTTGCATACCTAACCTTAAGAAAATCTTAAGTAAAAATGTATATATATTGAGTCTGAGTAGGGTGACACAAAAACTTATAGTTAAAGACGCAGATTCTTTGGGAATGGTCTAGTTTGTGACAATATACTACTAAAAATTTAATTAGGTCTCATTGATAATGAGTTCACTTCTCATTTACATTTTCATTTTTTGTGGCCCGCTTTTAGTCATTGCTTTTATTTATCTTGTGTTACAAGCCAGAAAAACAGCGAAGGCAAAGATAAAGTGGCAAAAGGCACAAGCTGATGGCTTGATTGAGCCCGCGTCTTTGCATCCCATTATCGATCCAGCAAAATGTTTAGGCTGCAGTACCTGCGTTAGTGCATGTCCCGAAGGGGAAATTCTTGGGTTAATAAACCGAAAGGCGAGGCTGGTTTCCCCTTCGTCGTGCATAGGTCACGGCGCGTGTAAGGAAGCGTGCCCCACAAGTGCGATCAAACTTGTATTTGGTACCGCAACTCGCGGTGTGGAAATTCCACAATTGAGCTCCCAATTCGAAACCAGTGTGCCTGGAATATTTATAAGCGGGGAGCTGGGTGGAATGGGCTTAATTAAAAACGCAATTGCGCAAGGGAAACAAGCTGTAGCTGCAATTTCCAAAAGGCGTAACAAAAGCAAAAAAGATATTTTGGATCTGGTTATAGTGGGTGCTGGTCCGGCTGGATTAAGTGCGGCACTTTCTGCAATAGATAAAAAACTACGTTATGTAATTCTTGAGCAGGAAGATAGCATTGGTGGAACAATTGCACACTATCCTAGAGGCAAAATTGTTATGACTCGTCCTGCCATTCTGCCTGTAGTAGGAAAGTTTCAGTTTCGTGAGGCAAGTAAGGAGGCCTTGGTGGAGTTTTGGCAATCAGTTGTACAGAAAACCGGTCTGAAAATAAAAACCAAACAGCGTGTGGAAAATATTGAAAAAACACAACACGGATTTCTAGTGAAAACGCAGGATCAGAGCTACGAAACGGTTTCAGTTTTGTTGGCGTTAGGGCGGCGAGGAACGCCACGAAAACTTGATGTGGCTGGAGAAGATTTGCCTAAAGTTGTGTATCGCCTGGTCGATCCAGAACAATATGCTCATCAGAATGTGCTTGTAGTCGGTGGTGGAGATAGCGCATTGGAAGCGGCTATTGCTGTAGCAGAACAACCCGGTACTTCAACGATAGTTTCCTATCGCAGTGAAGCGTTTTCTCGAGCAAAGGAAAAAAATCGGAATAGGGTAAATAAGTTGCAGGAACAGGGAAAGTTAAACGTGCTGTTGAAGTCACGTGTTATCCGAATCGGCACCGAAAGTGTGGAGCTGGAGACAACAGAGGGGGTAAGAAAATTTAAAAACCAATCTGTTATTGTATGTGCGGGTGGCATTTTGCCCACGCCTTTTCTCAAGAAAATTGGAATAGACGTGGAGGAAAAATTTGGCACTTCGTAAAATTATCATTCTACTGCTAGTAGGTGGGGTTGGCATTTCTCTTTTCCTGTCTGAAGTTTTCGCCGAATCATCGAGCAGTGATTTATTGCAGGCAGAAAAGGCAGTCCGAACAAAACAATTTGGTCAGGCTTTTGCTTTATATTTGCAAGCCGCCAAGGCTGGGAATGCAGAAGCGCAATACCACGTTGCGAATTTGTATTTATTGGGGAGAGGTGTTAACAAAAGCGAAACTCAGGCAAGTTACTGGCTGGAAAAGTCTGCCCAACAAGCTCATCCTTCTGCCCAATATGCCTTGGGTCTTCGTTTAGTGAAAACGCAAGCGGAAAGAGCGAAAACTCTCATTAAATCAGCGAGTCAACAGGGCTATGAACCCGCTCGGTATTTTCTTGCACGTCAGAAAAAAATAGTTACCCGCGCAGAAGCAGACAAAGCGCTCAACAACCAGGAACGTATCGCGAGTTGGTTTGGTGCAACACGCAATGGAAACTTGATAGAAATGAAAGCACTTCATAGCCAAATTAACAATATCGATGCCCAGGATGTTAATGGTCGTACTGCACTTTTTGAGGCGGTCAGTGCTAATCGAGTGAAGACGGCTAATTGGCTTTTGATGAGTGGTGCAAAAGTAGAACATGCAGACAGATTTGGTGTGACGCCACTCAGCTTGGCGATCAGTAATAACAATCAGAGCATGCTTACTTTACTGCTGGCACATACCAAAAAAGCTTCGATATCTTTCGTTAACGGTGACAATTTGTTGCACTATGCGATTCGTATGCGTAATCAAGAAAGCGCGCTCTACTTGATTGAGAAAAATATTGGTGTGAACGAATCCAATAGTGAAGGCTGGACTCCGCTGGATTTGGCAGAATATATGGGTTTGAATCGAGTAGTAAGCTTGTTGAAAAGCAAGTCAGCACAAAGTGGGAACGCGTGGCTAAATAAAAATGAAATATCCACCAATGAAAGAATAGCGGAAGCTTGGACAAATTCCTCCTCAATTCATCAGTTTGGAAAAGGTGAGCTGTGTCAGGCAGTGATTGCCGGTAATGTCCCTCTGGTGATGAAGTTACTTCAACTGAATCCTTCCTGGTTGAATCAACCTTTTGATGACGGTTCGGGGGTCGCTTCTCTTGCTATTCAAAACCGTAATAGTCTTATGCTCAAAACCTTACTTGAGCTTGGAGCCGATCCCAATCAGCTTGGCCCTAATAACAGGCCTCTTATATTGCTAGCTGCGCAGCAGGGTCAAGTGGAAAGTTTTCGCGCTCTGGTGAAAGCTGGTGCAGATCCTCTGCAGCAATCTGATGAAGGACAGGATGTATTGAGTATTGCGATTCAAATGGGGCACATTGATTTATTTAAAGAAGCTTTGGACTTAATCGTAAAAAATAAGCGTAACGTACCCGTTCACGACTATATATTGATAGCAGGAAAATATAACCAGACAGAATTCATAGATTTTCTCTCACAGCAATTTGATTTTACGCGGACGAAGAAGATTGCAAGGGATGATAGAGGCCGCAGTGCATTATGGTATGCCGCTTACCATTGCAATGTAGCATCAACTGATACATTACTTCGCAGCAATAAAGAATTTAATCAGGCTGACGAATGGGGGAAATCACCTTTTATCATCGCAGTAGAGAATGACTGTTCGGAAGTTGCGCAACGGCTTCGTCAAAGCAGCGACATAAATCAGACAACTCAAAACGGAAATACAGCACTGATGGTTGCCGCAAACAGTGATCATGAAGAGCTTGTGCGATGGTTGGTCAAGGAGGGTGTAGAAGTGGATGCCCGCAACACAAAAGGCGATACCGCCTTAATCATGGCAGTGCGAGCAAACTCGGAAGACTCTGTAAAAATCCTCTTGGAAGCCGACGCAAATATATCCAGAAAAAACAAATCCGGTTTCTCGGCATTGGATTTGGCCCAGAACAATAAAACCATACTGACAATGCTGAAGGATAAATCAGTGTTGGGGATTTTTTAGTTTGAATTGAACATTCTATAAAGTTCACCATCTTTTTCTAATTGGATCTGGCGTTCTTTGCATTCATAGGTTTCGGTCATGTTTTAAATTCCGATGGTTCGCTGCCGGTCGCTACGTGCAAGGTTTTATAGACATTGGTAAAAATATTGTTAGGGCTATTTGGATTAAAATTATCGCCATCGTCGTCTTCAATGCGCGTTTCGTTAGTGATCAGGCCAAGCGCTGGACGTTCAATCTAGGAATATCGTCCACTATTGCGTTATCCCAGCCCGTCAAATCAAAACCATTTGCCGGCTCCTGGTCATTGTCCCAATTGAGGAGGTCACAGTTTCACCAGCAAGATACTGAAATTCGCCAGCAGAATTGGTAAGCCCCGATTGTGTGGTGGTTTCAAAATGAAGACCTTCAACTGGCCCAAAATTGAATATCCCAATTGACGGAGTCACCGTGCTGCCGCTGGATGAGGAGCTTGAGCTGCTGCTTGAGCTACTGGACCCACCGGTGCTGCCGCCGCCACCGCCTCCGCAAGAAGTGATGATCAAAGTTGATAAAATGAGCGTGAGGTTCAGAATGCAACGCAACCTGGCCATATTGAGACGATTCCTTGTAATAGTGCTCTATTAATTGGCACCACTGTACGTATTTGGTGGGTGTTTCCACTATTTTTGTGGTAGTTGGTATAAAGCGTCAAATATGAATTGCTAAGTTATGATATGTGTATTGTGACCATCTTATATGGCAATTAAATTCCTTGTGATTGTAAGGGCAGCCAAGATCCTTCTGTTTACGGTATACGTAAAGACTGTTTATAATAATTTACATCTCAAATCATATTTAAACCCGAACCAAAACTTCACGATAAAATAATAAAGGCCCGAGGATCATCTTGTGAGCATCAATTCTCTGGTTTTGTTTGATGGCTTTAAGCTTTTCAGTGGTGTTCAGGGTATTTTGTTTGCGTTAGTTCTCTTGTTTTGGGGTGATAGCAACCGTCTGGCTAATCGTTATTTGGCTGTTTTATTGGCTATCGTTGGTCTTATGCCAATTCACCGGTTTATGTGGGGCACCGGTTATATTCAGCACCTTCCTTATTTTACCGATACTATGATGCTGCTCGGCACATTGATTCCGCCTACGCTCTATCTGTACGTGCGCACAATGACCCAAGTGGAAACCCGACCGAATTGGAAATGGATAATTTGGCCGGTGCTGGTGATATGGTGCTTT
Organism: Cellvibrionaceae bacterium; assembly: GCA_050299435.1. Lineage (GTDB taxonomy): Bacteria > Pseudomonadota > Gammaproteobacteria > Pseudomonadales > Cellvibrionaceae > 1162T-S-0a-05. The sequence continues at coordinate 4,813 of JBNKVX010000033.1, forward strand.
CAGATTCCAGCACATTTGGCCCCATTAGACGTGAAAGTGGCGCTTGTAGACAACACCTACATCAACAGAGATCTTTCTCTTTTTCTGGTTGTGAGTTTTCGGATTTATGTGGTGTTATTGCAGTGTCTGTTTTTTATTTTTATTGCGCTTGCTTTCAGGAAGTTATTCCAACATACCCGTAATATCCGTCATTTTTTTTCCTATCGGGAAAACATTGAACTGGCTTGGGCACGTAATCTCTTGTTGGTGTGTCTGTGTTTTCTCATTGCAACATTGATTCTATACATACTATTGCCTTTTTTTGGTTCAGGCGATGAAAGTCAAACTGAAGCTCGCATCGCATTTATGTTCAAAGTCACTGATGTGTTTTTCGCTATCGTGTTGTTTTACAGCGGTGTGATGGGTTTGCTGCAAACGCGCATTTATCAACCCTCTGTAATAAAGGAGCAAGAATTTGAGACGATTTTGGTCGACACTGGCAGTGCTGGAGTAGATAAGGAAAAGTACCAGAAATCTGCGTTGGCTCCCGAAAAAGCGCAAGAAATAATGACAAGCTTACTTGATGTTATGGACAAAGAGCGACCCTATCTAGAGAGTGATTTGAGCTTGGCTCGCCTGGCAGATTTAACCGGTGTCTCAACCAATCACTTATCCCAGGTAATTAACGACCAGTTACAAATGAGCTTTTTTGATTTTGTGAATGGGTATCGTGTGAGATTTGCACAGGATTTGATGGCAACGGAGAGCAGGAAAACCATCCTGGATATAGCCACCGAGGCGGCATTTAATTCGAAATCGGCTTTCTATAGTGCCTTTAAGAAAAATACTGGTCTCACTCCAATGCAATATCGAAAGGATCTGCAAAACCTCTCGTTGTAAATTACGTCACATTCACATGCGAAAAACGTCCTTTCCTATAGGGGACGACGACAGAACTTCGCCCAAAAAACTAGTTTCCCTCGTCCGTCGGCTCGAGTTGGGCCGGAATTCGAAACGAACTCAGAGAGTCGGCTAACAATAATACTTAAAAACAAGGCTCACTAGTCCGTACTATTAATTAATGCAAAATAAAAGGGGATGCCAATGTCACCGAGAATATCAACCAGTCAAATCGCTGTATTCATTGTAGCCGTTCTAACCGCCTTACCCACCATCGCGGCGCAAGTTGATTTTGTACCAGTTTGGGGTAACGGCAATAATCAAAACTTTAACCAGGCTGAACTGGCAATCAACGATAACGATGCCCGTATTGCCGACATGGAGTCACAAATTGCCGCCATGGGGACACAAATCGAAGCATTGCTCGCAGTTAACGCCCAGTTGCAGCAACAAATTGCTGATCTGGAATCCGCGAGTGATGGTGTTGCAGGCCTGAATGAATATGTCAGCGTCGGCCCTGATCAATTCGGACGCCCCGCGGTATTTTTTGACTCGGTTAATGTGTATATCCGTAATGGAACTGATTCAAGCGAATCGGAATCTGATTGGGGACAGGGCAACGGCCTCGGTAACCTGATTATTGGGTACAACGAAGAATCAACTTCCGCGGAACCTTATTGTACTCAAGGATGGGATCTGACGGGCTCTGCAGATCTCGAGACCGAAGTGGACTGTCTTGCAGCGAGCTATGAGTGGACCACCAATGACAAATCCGGCTCTCATAATTTGATCATGGGTTCCGGCCACAATTACTCCGGAAATTTGAATATCGTACACGGCCACAATAACACCGTCGCCGACAGCTCAAATTTAGTCGGCGGTTTTAATAACTATTCAAGGAGCCATTCAGCTATTCTCGGCAGTTGGGATAGTAAGACATATTTCGCGGCAACGGTTTTGGGAAGCTGGGACAGTGAAGCCTACAATGGTGCTGTGATTAGCTCCTATAATGCGAAAACCGGTGGCGGGTCTGGAACCATTATCAGTTCCTTTTATGTTGAGAATGATATATTCGAAGGATCTGATGGGAAGATTTACCTTAACAACGATATATACGGGGAATAGAACTTAAATTATTGTGCTTAGCTAATTGATGGGGCAATTAAATCTCACCGAATACTAAGAGCATCATATAATTTGGTGCTCTTAGTATAATTAAGATGATACGGGTCGGATTTAAATGGGTTTTGGCGGGGCAAATAATTAAGGCAAGAGAATGAAAACATTACGCTATACCTTATTGTTAATAGTGCTGAGCTTAAGCGGCTGCGCTGAGCTGACACCTTATTTGGAAGAGGGCGCCAACGCCGCAGGTTACAACAATCAAGCCCAATTGGTAGGTGCTATAAAAGATGCCCTGGAGTTGAGCAGTGCGCGCGCGTCTACGAAATTATCCGCACAGGGTGGCTACAGCAAGAGCGACTTATACCGCATTTATTTGCCTGAAAATATGCAACCGTTGGCTAGCAATTTACGGCGCTTTGGTTTGGGTGATCAATTGGATCGGGTGGAAGCCTTAATGAATCAAGGTGCAGAAAAAGCGGCAGTAGAAGCGAAAGCGGTGTTTGTGGATGCGGTGAGAAACATGACAGTTTCCGATGCCCTGAGTATTGTGCGCGGACATGATAGTGCAGCCACCGACTATTTTCGGGAACAAACTGAAGCAAGTTTACGCGCTCGTTATATGCCAATAATTCAAGCTAATTTAAAACAAATCGGCTTTTATACACAGTACCAAAAATTCGTGAAGGCTTATGATAAATTGCCGATTTCCAATAAGCCCAGTCTGGATTTAGAGCAACACGTACTCGAACGCAGTTTGGATGGCCTATTTAAGCAGGTTGCGGTAGAGGAGGGTTTAATTCGCAAGGATCCGATTGGTCGCGGCTCGATTTTAATTGGTTCCGTGTTTAAAAAATAAAATAATAATATCAAGGGGCGGGCCGCTTGTTGTCGATTGTTTTGAGGTCAACAAGGTCTACTTTCATTTCAGATCTTCTAATAATCTCAGGTGCAGTTTTATTATTTCGTTTCACCGTTATCCGTGCCTGGTTGAAAATGCTAATTGTAAAGACCAGCCAGAACCTTTTTCGGCAATCGGGGCAGGTTTAATTGTTGCCTTAACCAAAGCGATTTTCGGTAAACAGTTTCTGAATAGAAAGAATTTTTTCTTCGTTATTGAGTAGCGCATCAACACATCGTTTATCGAGTTTCACTCCGGCCAGTGATTTTAATTCTGCAAATGCTCTCTCGTTACTCCAGGCAGTCTTGTATGGTCGATGGCTGGTTAATGCGTCGAAAATATCTGCTACGGTTACTATGCGCGCTTCGATAGGAATATCTTGCTCACGAAGTCTATTAGGGTAACCGCTACCGTCAATTGCTTCATGGTGATAAAGCACGATGTTGCGGAGCATATCAATGTTATCAATACCATCGAGACCGTAATTTTGCAGAAGTTTATCGATAATCTTCCTGCCGTTGGCCGAATGCGTGCGCATTACCGAAATTTCGTCTTCTGTGAGTTGGCCGGGCTTTAACAAAATATTATCCGGTATAGTGAGTTTGCCGATGTCGTGCAGTGGTGCGAACATAAAAATATGTTCGATAAATGTATCGTTAAAACCCATCTCGCTTGCGAGTGCTTGTGCGATCAGGCGAGAATAATGCGCCATACGTTCCAGATGTCCGCCAGTTTCAGGGTCACGGTGGTGGGATATTTCTCTGGCCGATCGCACTGTTGCCATCAGCGTTTGTATTTTGCTGCGTTCGCTATACAGCATGAAGGCGATCAAATGCCCGCACATATCAAACTCATTGAGCGCTGAATCATTGAAAACGTGGCTTTCTTTTGAGTTAAAAAATAAAAAACCGAGAAAATTATTTTCGGCAAAGAGCGGGAAGGTGTAACTGGAAGCATAGCCCGCGCCGAGCACCATTTTTGTGTGCTCGTGCTGACTATCTCTGAATATTCCCAGGTCATTTACCAGGCGCGGTTGATTATTCTCCAACGTTTCAAGGAGGGAGGGACAATCCGCGAGTTTTGCCTGATAGTTTGCCAGCGGTGTTTCTTCATCTGAGCTGTAAGCGAAGGTACTCAGACTGTCGTTAGATCTGTCGTATATAGCAACTGCAATACGGTCGAGATAAGCGTATCTCTGCTTGAGGGTTTGGCGCAGAAAATCAAGTTTTTCCCTAATATTCAGTGTTTTATTCAGGTTGTTGAGGGCATCTTGATGGTGAAATAAGTGCATGAAGCAATACCGTAGGCAATACAACAATCATTATTCCAAGCTTAGCCTAAATTTGGGAAGGCAGGTTTTCAGGTTGCCGTCAACTTTCGACTCAAGGTGGTTGCACGCCAGCGAATCCTGTCAGGAGGCAGGGTACCTGGAATTAAGGGGGAGTCAAGAGGTGCCCCTTGATCGGTTACACCTCATTTAAATTACATTGAACTTGGTTCTACGAAGTCAAGTCGCTTACTTGCTTACAGAGAGTGTGTTGAATCAGCCTGTTCAACATAGGCGAAACAACAAAATAGAACGCCTTAACTAATTTTAGGGACAACCAGGGTACATGGAATTACACCAGCTTAACGGTACACTGTAAATTCCGTAATCCCCGTCATAGGAACCGTCAAATAAGGTGCCGTCTTCACAATTGAAGTACTTAATTCCTTCGTCGTAATTAAATTGTCTGTAGCTTTCAAGATTTAAATTTACGTTATAGGAATAATCATCAGAATGGGCGTGTGAACGGATATTGAGAATTTCCAACGTGCCTTTGTAGTCATATTTTTCACAGACGTTATCTAACGCGTCATCAATTTTTGCTGTTGTCCAATTATCGGCACGTGCACGAGCCGATGCCTTACAGGCTCTTTCTCTCGCAGCGCTGGGAGAAGGAATTAAACCGGACGATGAGCTCGAGCGTTTGAATCCCCACTTCGTGGTTGCTATGCGTTTCTTTTTGTCCTTAGGTTTATAGGTGACAGTGTCGTAAGCAACCGTAGAAAAATAATTAATTTTAACTTCCAGTCGGGATTTACAGGAGCGTGTGACAGTTGATGCACTTACCGAAACCGAGACAAGTGAAAGCAAGGCTAGTCCTAAAATAAAACGATTAAAAAATAATTTCATTAATTGTTCCTTTTTTTTTGAGTATAACTAAATCTGACGTATGGCCAAGATGTAAGGGGACACTCGTTAGCTAGTTGATGTCAACAGGCAATAAAAAATAATGCGTGCTTGCGCGGATATTGTTAGGCAATTATTTTAAAATTGGCACCCAAAACATTTGATTTCTCTCCTTGATTGACTCCTCAGTCCCTTTAGGAAAAATGCTGGTCTAACTCCAACTCAATACCGAAAGGATCTGCAAGACCTCTCGTTGCAAATTGCATCACATTCACATACGGAAAACGTCCTTTCCTATAGGGGACGACGACAGAACGTCGCCAAAAAACTAGCTTCCCCCGTCGACCCGAGTTGGGCTGATTTTCGAAACAAACTCCTCAGAGTGAGCAAAAAAAAAAATAACTTAAACACTAAGTTCGCTAAGAGGCATTAATGTAAACTAAAGGGGGATGCCAATGTCACCGAGAATATCAATCAGTCAAATCGCTGTATTCATTGCAGTTGTTCTATTCGCCTTACCCACCATCGCATCACAAGTCGATTTTGTGCAAGTTTGGGGTACCGGCAATAATCAAAACTTTAACCAAGCTGAACTGGCAATCAATGATAACGATGCCCGTATTGCCGCCATGGAGGCACAAATCGAAGCATTGGTCGCAGTTAACGCTCAGTTGCAGCAACAAATTGCTGATCTGGAATCCGCCAGCGATGGCGTTGCAGGCCTGAATGAATTTGTCAGCGTCGGCCCTGATCAATACGGACGCCCCGCGGTATTTTTTGACTCGGTTAATGTGTATATCCGCAATGGTTCCGGTTCAAGCGAAAACGCACCTAATTTTGGGGAGGGCAACGGCCTCGGTAACCTGATTATTGGATACAACGAAGAATCAACGTCCGCGGAGCCTTATTGTACGCACGGTTGGGATTTGGCGAACTTACGTGATCTCTTCACCGAAGAGGACTGTCTTGCAGCGGGCTATGAGTGGACTGCCAATGACAAATCCGGCTCTCACAATCTCATTATTGGTGCTCGTCACAATTACTCCGGAAATGTGAATATTGTAAACGGCTACAATAACACCGTTGTCGACAACGCAAATATCGTCGGTAGTTCTGGGAATTTTTCGGGAAGCCATTCGGCCGTTGTCGGTAGTATGAACAGTAAAGTCCATTTTGCCGCAACCGTATTGGGAAGCTTTAACAGTGAAGCATACAACGGTGCTGTAATTAGCTCTTTCTACTCTAAACTAGGTGGCGGGGGTGGGACCATTATCAGTTCCTCAAATATCGAGAATGATATATCTGAATCTTCTGAAGGGAATATTTACCTTAATAACACGATATACGGGGAATAAAACTTAAATAAATTACTGTTTTATTCAGTTAGTGAGTATTTGTGTAATCAAGGGAATCAAGGGAATCAAGGGGTCAGGTTGACCCTTTGATGACCAAACACGCCGTCTTTTGACGGCGCCTCGACTACTTGTTAAATTCTTACAAAACAATTAGAAAAATTCACATCCACTGACGCTTCCCTTTTGCCAACAAAATTAAGCGAGTGGCCAGTATCATTATCCACCGTATAAAAACCGTCGAATCATATTCTTTGAAACATTTTTGTAAACAACTTCATCTGGTTCAGGCGCTTCGGCCTAATCTTTCCAATCACTTTTATTAATTTTTACTTCCAAGCAACACCTATTCGTAAAATTCTATTTAAGAATTAAAAGAATGTCATTCATTTTAAACTGCGACACCGATTACGTTGAAATCGCTGTTCGACTAGATTGCGTTGCCTCGCTTCCCGAATTAGGATTAACCATCACAGGCAAACTGTCTACACGACGCAAAAAGGTGGTGGCACGCCAGCGAATTTTTTCAGGAGGCAGGGCAAGTTGCGCTTTTGGAAAGTGATGCAAAAATGCGGCAATTCCTTCACCTGTTTCGATACGACCTAATTGAGCGCCCAGGCAGTGGTGTGGACCGTTTCCAAAAGAAAGGTGAGGGCAGGCCTCACGAGAAATATCAAAGTGTTCGCCGTTTTCAATAAAGCGCGGGTCGCGATTGGCTGAGGCAACGCAGAAGATAATCATTTCTTTGGGTGGAATAATTATGCCGTCATCCAGCTTGATAGGAGATTCAGAAAACCGTGGGGGCAACATGCGAAATGGCGATTCAAATCGCAGGACTTCCTCGACGCAGCCCGGCAGCATTTTTGGATTGGCTATCAAGCGTGCACGCTGAGCCGGATGTTGCAGTAAAAGTAAGATGCCGTTGCAAATAGCCGTCGCCGGTTCGAGTCCGCCCATCATAATGACAATGATCATTGATGCTAATTCATCATCATCCATTTTACCTTCGGCATGCGCTTGCATAAGCGAGGCAATTAAATCATCGCCAGGGTGAGTGCGTTTATGGTCAATAAGTTCAAGCGCGAGCGCGTACATCTCTTCACCTGCAGATTCGATCTCGGCAACTGACCCTCCTGTCAAAATGTTACTGGCGAGTGGTGGAAATTGATTACGATATTTTTTGGGGATGCCGACAATCTCGGACACGATCGTGAGCGCAAGGGGTAGGGCATATTCAGCGTGAATATCGACTACACCTGTTTTGGGCAAACGTTGCGCTAGTTCATTTGCGAGTTTACGCACGCGCGGTTCAAGTGATGCGATTTGCTGTGGCCGAAAAGCGTGGCTGACAAGGTCGCGGAGTCGGCGGTGATCCTTGCCATCTCGGTCAAGTAAGCTGCGGCGCGATCTGGCGGGTAAGCGTGCTCTGCGTTCTGCTGAAACAAGGCTTTGTATCACACGCTCTCGGCGCGTGCCGACCACATCTTTCTTCATTGAAGGGTCTTTAAGAATTCGACGAATATCTGCATGGCGAGTCACCACCCACATTCGGAAACCATTTCCTTCCATTGGGAAGGCGGGTGTCTCTTCTCGCAAGGCTGTCAAAACAGGATAGGGGTTTCGCAAAAAAACCCCATTAACCAGTTTAATGGGGGCTTGGTTGCAGTTTTCTTTTATTAATTTTGTCATCTGCATGCTCTTACTTAATTGAAGCTAGCGCCAATGAGCTTCTACAAAAGCACAGTCGCTGTCACTCGTTTCTTTTGTAGCCGGAAAGGCCTGGCTTGTAACTTTTATCATCAAGAAATTGTTTTAGTGCTTCCTTGTTGCCGCGTTCTGGATCGAGCATGGAAGCTTCAACATTTTTTGCCATGAGATAGTCATCAGAAACTTCCCAGGACATTTGTTGCACATGACGAACTGCCATCTTGGTGCCGCGAAGCGCAGTAGGATTTTTGGAACACAAGACCTGCGCTAAAGCACGGGTTCTGTCTCTGAGTTTTTCGCGTGGCACTGCTTCATTAACCAGGCCCATTTGCATTGCGCGACGGCCGTCAAAGGTTTCACCTGTGAGTGCGTAATACATGGCATCACGCGTCGACATCATTGCAGTAATGGCTTTGGTGACCTGGCCTCCAGGAATGATGCCCCAATTAATTTCAGAAAGACCAAACTGGGCGTCCTCGGCGGCGATAGCTAAATCACAGGCGACCATTGGTGTAAATGCGCCGCCAAAACACCAGCCATTTACCATCGCGATGGTAGGTTTTGCATAGGTCAGCAACATTTTCCATTGCCATTGCCATGCAGAACGACGACGGCGAATTTTTTGACTGTAGGGCAAAGAATCAAGGTCGCGAAAATATTCCTTCAAATCCATGCCGGAAGAAAAAGCATCGCTCGCACCTGTTAATACAAGCACCTTAACCCGGTCGTCAATTTCAAGCGCGTCCAGTACACACACCATCTCATCGTTGAGTGCTGGGTTCATAGCATTGCGCTTGTCAGGGCGATTGAGAGTGACCCAGGCGATACCTTCATCCAACTCCACAACGACATGTTTAAGTGCTGGTTCAAAATCAATTTGTGTCACATTCGCTGTCATATAATGTCCTGTTTTTGTGCCTCGTCATTTGCGCTGCTTTTTTTCTCTGTAGTTTTATTGCCCTTGGCGTGTTTACGATTTTCGGAAAAAACCGGTGGGCGTCGCTCAACCAAGGCTTGCCAACCTTCTTTAAAATCTTCCGTGGCGGCAAGATGAAAGTGACGCTGAAATTCCAAATCAATAAAATCTTCAAAGCCCATGCGTTCCGCACTCAGGTAATGCGATTTCAAAGCGCGCGTGGCAAGTTGGGGGCCTTGTGCTAAACGCGACGCTAATTTATTGACTTCCAGGTTGAAGTCTTCGGCACTGAATACTTGAGAGACTAATCCGATTTGTAAGGCTTCCTCAGCAGTCACTTTCTTATCGAGAAACGATATCTCTTTAGCTCGAGCGGTGCCAAGGATGCGACTAAGCAACCAGGGCAAACCCATGTCTCCCGCTAAACCGACCGACAAAAAAGCCGATCGAAAAATTGCGTTTTGAGTGCACACACGCAGGTCACACGCACTTGCCAAACCAAGCCCAACACCGGCGCAAGCGCCGTTGACTGCCGCAATAGTTGGAATGGGTGCGCTATACAGTAAGCGAGGAATGGTGGCGTCAATCGGAATTACTGCCACACGTTTTGGAATGCTACTTGAATCTTTATCACGTCCAATACCGGGACAGAAAGTTTTGCCATTGGCACCAAGTACAAGGACAGATATATTTCGAACGCGGTGTACACGACTCAATGCATCTTGTACCTCCCGCATCATCGTGGGAGTCATAAGATTATGTTCGTCAGGACGGTTTAGCGTCAAACGAGCCACGCCACTATCTTCAACCGCAAACTGGATTGTCTCGTATTTATCCATATGTCTTACGCATCTCAAGTGCTGTTATTATTTATTTTCTAAGATGGTTGCTGAACACTTTCATTGCGCTTTCTTTATTATAAATTTACGCAAAAAATTACCGCGCTTACCTACCCAGCATCGTGGCAACCGCTTATGTATAGCTAGGGCGAAGTTTAGCACAATGTTAGGCTGGTACCTCTGGAGAGCCCTCAAATCTCTTCACATAAATTGTATCCTACTTGGGCGATAATACCTTAGGTGTGTATTTGAGTAGGCCGCATCAATAGTCAGTTAGCGAAGTCATAAGGGTTATCAATCCCGTGCTCACGACAGAATGAATAACAAGGGTGTTAATGATAAAAGGTAATAAGATGAAAAATAATGTGAAATCAGTCTTGGGTGTAATTGTAATTTTGTTAATTTCTGCCGGTGCGATAGCGGGAGAAAATTGGCGTTCATTGTTTAATGGAAAGAACCTTGAGGGCTGGGACACCTACCTCGGCCCTAAATACAGTGCGGAAGAAGGTGAATTCGTTGGCGATCCAATTGGCTTCAATACAGATCCCGACAAGGTGTTTACAGTTGTTCAAGCGGACGGTAAACCAGCGCTTCGAATTTCTGGTGAGCACTTTGGCGGAATTTCAACGAAAGAAAGTTTTGAAGATTATCATTTGAAACTGCAATTTAAATGGGGTGAAGATAAATACGCCCCACGCGCCGATATAAAACGTGATAGTGGGCTCTTGTATCACGCCTCGGGTGAGCAGGGCGCTGAGTTACTTTTTTGGATGAAATCATTAGAAATGCAGATTCAGGAAGGTGACTGTGGTGATTATTGGGGCTTGGGGCCCATTGCTGATATCGCGGCTATTAAGAAAGAAGGAAATGAAGATTACCAGTATGTAAAAGGCGCACCTTTAGTGGCTTTTCACAATGATCTGGGCACAGGTAGGCATGTCATTAAGGCGGGTGAAGGTCATTCAGAAAAACCGCACGGCGAATGGAATACTTTGGAAGTGTACACAGTCGATGGCAACAGTGTTCATATTGTAAATGGTGTAGTGAAGATGGTGCTGAATAATACGCGCAGCATGGTGGACGGTAAGGAAGTGGTATTGCAAAGTGGCAAGATACAACTTCAGACTGAAGGAGCTGAAGTTTTTTATCGTGATATTAAGATAAAAAATATCGATGCTATACCCGACAAGCTTCTGTAGAAATTAAGCACATTTACATAATTAGTCAAATATGAATTTATAGCTCATAATAAATCGGTTAACACATCATATATGACGGTTTATGATTAGTAATCAGATGAGCGATAAGGCTATTCGGCAGGAGCTGGGCGAGCGTGTCCAGGCCTTGCGCCTACTGAAGGATCTGGATCAGGAGACCCTTTCCTACGTCGCGGGCGGCTTCCGGCGTATGGAAAGGATTTAAAGAGCAGGTTCTTTTCGACGATGAGTCTAGGACCTAGCGATGGTGCAACGAGTCACCAGTGCTTCGGTACAATTGTGGGGAGTGGAAATCGGAGCCGTAACCTGGGACGAGTCACGCTCACTTGCTGTGTTTCAGTATGCGCCGAATTTTCTGGAAAGCGGCATTCAGGTTGCGCCCTTAATGATGCCCTTAGGTGCCGAACCAATGAGTTTTCCTGGCTTAAACCCGGAAACTTTTAAACGTTTGTCGGGCTCGTTGGCAGATGTCTTGCGTGCGTGATTGTCTGCTGGTGGCGCACGTGCAAAAGCGGCAATGCCTGGAACAAAAAAACGCAAGAAGTGCGTTCAGGCCAGCTGGATTTGCCCCAGGGGTTTGAACATTGGATTATTAAGTTTGATGGTGTGGACAATAATAAGGATAAAGAGCTTGCCGACGCTCAGGGTTACGGCAAAATGGAATACACTTATTCGTAGATGGCTGCACACGCCGGCATTGAGATGAGTGAATGTCGATTGTTGGAGTAGAGGAGCAGCGCATTCAATCGCGCATAAAATTAATGAGAATACTTTCTTAGTTAATGAGCTAGAGGTTTTTTTTGGGTGATGTAGTCAAGTTCAAAAAAGTCAGTTTAAATGAAAAGCACAAGGGAAAAACCTTGTGCCGTAGTGGCTTTCATAAGTGGAAGATAAAAACCGAAAAGAAGTTTGACGTTAAACAGGGCAAGCTTGTCACGGTATTAGAGTGTACGCGTTGCGGTAAAATAACGACTAAATTATTGTGAGTTGCGGAATAAAATTTTCTGGCTGTGTTTAAAGTGAATCGTACCCAGGGGAGTTCCAATAAAGCACGTAACGCGATTTCCCTCCTGTTTGAATGGCCTTGTCTTTGCTGGTATTTGTTCCTGAATTAAATGGATCAATGATCCCTGTTCCTGGAATGATGAGTGTATCCTGCCCAATAGCGCGTACACCGGCTGGAATACCATTGCCGATTGCCTGGTAGCGAGAGCTACCAAATGCGGCGGTACCGTTATTTAAATTCATGATGTGAAGTAATCCGCTACCTTCTGAAGCGCCACAACTACTACCGCCCGAACTGGGGACGTAGGTAGTCATAAATACATTTCCATTTGCTACGAGAGGAGCGGCCAGTCCTTTTTCGCCTCGTTCTGTTAATTCGATTTTCCAACCTCTGCTGTAGTCCAGCAATGAACAAGCCGTTGTTATACAGCCCGTAGTATCTGCAAGATCGCTATCACTTAAAACACCATCAGCGGGCGTAAAAGGGTAGGGTGGGGGGTTGCCTGATCGAACGTATCTGTCTTTGATATAAAAAAGGTAATTGGTGTCGCGCGTTTCTGTGGGGTTAGCTCTGTCGCCACTTACTATCAAAATACCATCGTAATTTCCATTGGCATCTTTGGTTTGAACAATTTCTGGCGGATAAAAAAAGCGGCGATCTTGACTGCCTGATGCGTTATAAAAATTGCCGAGCTTTGTGATGCTCCAATTATTCATGCGATGATTTGTTGTATTGCCTTCAGGCAAATCAACTCGCCAAACAACACTGCCCATATCGCCCACATAGAGTCGATCTACAATACCGTTCCCATTGCTGTCCAGCGTTGCTACGGAAGAGGGGATACTGTGTGTAAGCTGACTTTCGTACAAAACAGTATTGCTATTAGCGCCTGAACCACCGACGACTTTCCATACTAATGCACCGGTTCGCGCATCGACAATATAAATCGCATTGCCTTCTGTATCGGGACCACGTGCACTACCTGCACTGCCATCTTTTATTAAGTCAAAACCGCCACCAAAAATTAATACATCGCGATAAGTATTTTCATATCTCACCTTCACAACTTTAGGTGTTGAAAAGGTGTAGCCGAGTTCATCAAAATTTCCGCCGCTTGTTTTACTGATTTTCCATAACAAGCTTGGAGTTTGGCTGTAATCGCTGGCGTCAATAGCGTAATAACTTTTCCCGCCCCGACGCATTCCGCTGTACACGTAGACTTCATCGCTACCATTAATATCAATATCACCGTTTGCGTCATTAACTAATGCGACGGGCTCACCATCCATGCCATAGGGGTGAGGGCTGCTGCTATTTGGAAAACTGCCTGTGCCGGCATTGGCGCGAAGCAGGGAGAGGTTGCCAAGCAGTTCGCGAGGAATAAATGAAAAAAGCTCTGTGCCGGTTTCATTGCCACTGTTATCCGTATTTTCCAGCATGTGGAAAAAGCCGTTGTTTGATCCGAAAAACAAACGCACATTGGGGTTGGTGGTGCTATATCCACCACTTGTACCATAACTAATAGGAAGTGGATTGGAGTGAATTATGTCGCCCATGATCCAGGGGCGAGGATCATTGCGAAAACTGTCCCCATCTTCGTCGTCGACATCGATACCGCGTGCCCAGGCAATGAGTTCTTGTGCGCTAGCAACGTCTGGCGAACCTAAAAGAGTTTGTAAGGCAGTTGCGGTGCTTGTGTCGGAATCAAAATTACTGAATGTGTTTCCACTTGCGGGTTCAACATAAACCTGACGATATCCCATTGCATTGGTTGTTCCGACATCGCCGCCAATAAAACCAGGTATTTTTTGTCCCGCTCCGCCGCGCGCAACCGAACGACCGTCCTTACCTGCAACTTCACCTTGATCAGGGTCGGGCGTGGGCAGAGCGGAAACATCTGTCCAGTAACTTAAGGTGTTTTGTTTAACTAAGCCGTCAGTATCATCAAAAGCAGTCACGTTATTGACGTCAACTATCGTATCAAAATCAGAATCACTGTCTGGATCAACGAGCCTGTATTTTTTAACGTTACCTGCCCAGCGCTCTGTTGATCCGGGTTCAAAATATGCCATGAAAATATTGTCGAGTGCTTTTGCTCGGTTATAGATGTTGGCAGGTACGCTTGCTGATGTAAATGTGGCACTTTTTGTAGTCGCTTGAATGAAAATACTGTTAAACACGGCTTGTATATTCGTGAGGTCTGTTACGTTTCCAGACACTTCCATATATTGTTCATCGGTTCCCGCAGCGATTGCCCAGTCATCGGTAAAAGTTGCGGCGTTGCCTATCTGAATAAACCAGGTTTTGAGTGTTTGGTCGCCATTACTGGCAAGTAATAAATCTTCTCCCGACATATATGCAACCATGTCTTCAAACTTCGCTGCGGAAGCCGCGTCCATGGCTGCGGTAATTTCTGTTGTTAAATCTGAATCGGTACCAGTTTCATTTCCTGATGTTGCGTAGATTTCGTAAAAATTGGTACATTCAAAATTTGAAGGAACCGCAGTGAAAGGCGAATTGTAATTTAACCCACTAAATACACTGGGATCGGGCGAGGGCGTATTTGTACCGTTGAAATTATTTGCTGTTTGATCACCAAAAATGACTGCGCCACCATTGATATAACTAAACCATTCATAGTGCAGCTCTTTAGGTTGGCTTTCATGATAGCGATTGCCTTGTGTTGGCATTGGCAAAGACAGCAGTATATCAACGAGCTCCTGTTTGGCATTATTGGTATCGCCTGCGAGAAATTCCTTGTAGCCGCGTAAGATTGTGCCGCCACTGTCTTTGTTGGAAATCATTAAGCCGACAAACGCGCCTTCTATATTTTGGAAGGCAGTACGTGCAACCGCGGCCAAGGCTTGAATTTTTGAGGCTTCGAAGTTTGTCATGTCTGCGGCAGTATCACGCAAGCCATCGCCATCACTGTCGCCATCAGCGGGGCCAGTTGGCACGCCATTTACCATGACATCCAGAGCTTGTAAAAAGGCGAAATTTTCAGAGGTGTTTAACAGGTTGACACAACGACTTGCTGCATTTCCATTGTTTCGGCAGAAAGGTCCACTAAGATCCTGACGATAATCTATGGTGATCATCACATAGGGTGCAGCACCTGTAGACGCTGCGCCCAGATATATGTCAGTGTCATCGGCAAGACTAAATAAAGGAAAGATAAGTAAAACTAAAAATAAAGAGATATAAGATGACGACGTTTGTTTTACAAATTGATTTGGTCGATACATTGCTACACCTTGTATTACATCGAAACACACGTCGTAAATCGCGATATGGTGCGATTAAACCTCCTCAAAGATTTTCCGAGAAGAGTCTCATTATATTTAAGTTCAGGTTAAGGCGCTCTGCAACGTAATTAGCAGGATGATTTAGTTTCTGTGACGCCATTTTGCTGCTTATACACAGAAGAATGCGCGTTGTCGTTTTTTGATTTATTTCGCTATTTGCTCTTGTCGTCATTTACAACATGCGCTGATCAAGCACCTAAATCATTTTGGATTATGGGTTAAATAAAACGATGAAATTCATCTTGAGGTATTGACAAAAACATAAAATAAAAAACATTTCTTAAAAATAATGATAATTTTAACGAAACAATTAGGGTTTTAGCGACAAAAAATATTAAACAGGTTGCATTGATGACGAATGCATCTTGTTTAAGAAAAGTTATAAGCACAGACTTCCTGCTCGCCCGGATTCGGTAAATTTATCTTATTCCGAAAAATATATATTTTTAAACTTGTGAATAAAAATAGTTATCAGGCAAAAAATATAGTCATTTGATTTTTTCGTAGACAAATGAATCCGTTGTTTAAAATCAATGTCAAAAGAAAGGTAGCGTGCTGATGAAAAAAATCAGGAAAAGAAACAAGAAAACATATTTTACAAGACCGGAAAGCCGAGTGGCCGTAGGTGTTGCACTTGGATTATTTCCGATAATTGCTCTGGCGCAACTCAGTGTCAGCGATATGAATACAGGAGGCCAAACGGCACAAACTGCTGTTGCTGAAATTCTTGGGCAAAATAATTCGGCAGTTGTAAGTAACGTCGTTGTTACGGGTGACTCGCGTTGTGCCGGTCTGTTTACCGGTGGTGATGGTCTCGGCGGTGGAGTACTGGGCTTCGATTCCGGAGTTGTTATTGGAACGGGTTGGGCTATGGATGCAGAAGGGCCCAATATTTCAGATGAAACTACAGGAGAATTCTTTACAGGTGGAGACCTTTTTCTCGATAGCCTCATTCCGGGTGAAATAACTTTTGATGCTTGCGTGTTGGAATTTAATTTCGAATGTCCATTAGCAGATACTGTGAGTGTTGAATATGTGATGGGTTCAGAAGAGTTTAATGAGTTTGTTGGTGAAGGAGCAAATGACGTTTTTGGTTTCGCCTTAAATGGCGTCAACATTGCGACTATTCCAGGAAGCGGAGGGTTGCCTGTATCCATAGAAAATATTAATTGTGGAAACCCTTATGATCCTAATTCAAGTGAACCCTATTGCGGTTTGTTTATTAATAATGACCCGCAAGACGGCGGTGGAAATATTGATATTGAAGCGGATGGCTTAACCACGGTTTTAACTGCAACGGGCAATGTATTGCCTGGAACAAATAGCATGAAATTTGCGGTGGGCGACGTGCTTGATGAGGCGTTTGATACTTGGGTATTTTTAAAATCAGGAAGCTTTCAATGTCAAACACCGCAAACGGGCACTCCTGTGACCAAAACATTTTTAAGTACAACATGTACTGCGTACGAAGGTTCAAATGTCTACGCCAATGAAGATGTGCTGGAATATGATGAAGATAGCGATCAAGTCACTAAAGTTTTTGATGGTTCGGATGTCGGGATAAAATACACGAGTGTAACGTCTTTTTCAGAGACCAAAAATGGCGATTTTCTGATTTCTTTGGCAGATAATTTTAATGTGCCTGGGCTCGGCGATGTTGAAACCCGGGATATCCTTCGTTTTGAGCCTACAAGCTCGGGAGATAATACCGCCGGAACTTTTACCAAGCTGTTTGATGGCAGTGCTAATGGGCTAGGCGGATATAACGTCAATATTAATGCTTTCCAGTTTGAAGAGGATGAAGTTACTGGAACAGATCATGATGGTGATGGGGTACTCAATGAGCAAGACCCTTGCCCCGCGGATCCACAAAACGACATTGATGGTGACGGTTTGTGTGGTGATGTGAATCTCTATTTCAGTCTGGCTCAGTCTGTTTCTTTCGATAACAATTTTTATGCTGACGAAGATATTATTGTTTTCGATGAGGCAACTGAATCTTATTCGCTTTATTTTAACGGTTCAAAAGTTGGGCTCAGTCACTCAGATATTGATGCACTAAAAATTCTCGATGACGGTTCAATTTTAATGAGTTTTAGATGTAACACCTCTGTAACGGGAGTGGGCTATGTGGAAGATGAGGATGTTGTTAGGTTTATCCCCACAACTTTGGGTGTAAATACCGCGGGCAGCTTTGAGTTATATCTAGATGGCAGCGAAATCGGTCTCCAGGGTTATCACCTGGATTTTAATGCGGTGGGTCAAACGACTGTGATTGAAAATAATTAGTGTGAATCTGGAGAAGAATTAATTATGAACGTTAAAAAAAGTAAATTTATCTTCAAAGCAAGCAAGTTTGGAATACTCAGTTTATTTTTTACAAGCAGTTTGCTTTTTTCTGGTCAACTCTTTGCTGACGCAATCGACGATGCGACGGACGACGATATTGCCGATCTTTGTAGTAACAGCCCCGCGAACGAACTCTTTAAAATTGCCAATAAAGCAAACAACGCTCAATCTTTGCGTAGGGCTGCGTTGACAAGAATGGTAGAGGTTTCACAAGAGTGTTCGGGCGCGAGCGCTCAGCGTTTAAAATCCTATCATCAGAAACTTATTTCGGCGGGTCATAAACTTTTAAGTTTATCGGAAGTAGAAACGCGTCGCGTCGCAATTGAAGGCTTTAACTATGTAATTTTACAGCCAGCAAGTGTTCAGCCTTCGCAGGGCAGTATTAATCGCGGCCAATCTCTTGCTAATGTTGCAACAGGTGATAGCGATGCGAATATTCGATTGTGGGCGTTAGAGGCACTCGTAACATTAAACGGTGATGCTAGCACCGTTGAAAATGCATTGATCGCAGCCAGTTCGGATTCCGACTCGAATGTGTCAGCGACTGCTGCTGATATGCTTGCAGAACTTTTTAGTCCCTGAAAAATTGGGATATTTCCTTGAACAGGGAAGCGCCAAGTCGGCGCTTTCCTTATTCGTTATCGAACGCAGTTAATCAAAATCCATGGTGATCAATAAAATTTTCCAATATTTTCTAAACCAATTACACACCTGCAAAACAAGCGCTCCGTTTATTCACCTGCACAAGATTATTCCTCACCTTTAATGTCTTAATTTAACTTCAAGCGCGTTTAAATTGAGCGTTATATAACTATATTTAGTTAACAGAAATCAGCTATTTTTTTATTGACTAAAAATAAAATATCGATTGTTTCTATGATAATTAGATTTCAATGTGATTTTGTGATAAATAGCTGCCATCACTACTAGTAATTTTAATTTTCATTATCGGTAATGAAGCTGGTGGTGGTACTACTAAAGGAGATTTTTTTATGAAAAAAATGGGTTTAATAACGGCTATTACAGTAGCTTTGGCAACGGGATCGTTGGGCTTGTACGCGGGTGAAGTAGACTTTCAACCGGTTTGGGGATCGAATGCAAACAGTAATTTTTCTGGAGCTGAAGTCGCAATTAATGACAACAATGCAAGAATCACAAGCCTTGAAAATCTGGTTAGCCAGTTGGTAAGCAGCAATCAGGAATTGCAACAACAAAACGACGATTTACAGGCGCGCATTTTGGAGCTTGAAGAAAACAGTGGAGGCGTCGCAGGGCTTGCAAATTATGTTTCTGTCGAAGTAGATGAATATGGCTATCCTGCAGTGGTGTTTGACTCGGTTAATGTTCATATCAGGAATGGTAATCCCTCGACTCTTGCCTTCGACGGAGAAGGGTCTAATGGTCTTGGTAATTTAATTGTTGGCTACAACACTGCCTCGGATTCCGGTCTCTTGCTTGGGCCGCAGTGTTCGGGTGGATTTTTCGAGGATATGCGTGATGGGGAAGTCAGTCTGCCAACTCAGGAAACCTGTGAAGCAGAAGGCTATGTTTGGGCGAGTTCACACAAAACAGGCTCGCATAACGTGATAGTTGGTCCTAAGCATAGTTACACTGGGGCAAATAGTATTGTTGGCGGTGTAGGAAATATGGCCCTTGATGGGTTGAATTTGATTACCGGATCCTACAATCTTGGCGCATTTGCGGGTACCGCCTTAAGTGGTATTGATAATCGTGCTTACTACAACGGTACGATTGTTGGCGGAGGCGGTGGTGAAACTGGTTTCGTAGGAATGATAATTGGCGGTAATGGTAATACAGCGTTGAACTACTCAGTTGTTGTGGGTGGTGGAGATGAAGTTGGCGATGCATCTGAGGTGCTTGTGAATGGCGTGACTATAGAATAGTTTTTTACAGCCAAAGGGAAGCGCCAATTCGGCGCTTCCCTTAACAGATGTTACGCAAACGCAAACTACTATTTAGCGCAACCCTTTTCACCTTCCGGTAAGAGCAGAATACGAATGTTGGCGATGCTAATATCGCCACGACCTTCGGAGGCAATGTAGAATGGGCCATTGACTTTTGAGAGGTCGAATTCTTCTCCCTCGAAGCAGTTCAGCGGAATGGGAAAAACCGTCCATTCCTTTAAATTTTGGCGACGCATTTGTTTGTCGACTCGAACTTCGGCTCGACAGGGATAGCCGCAGTCAAGGCCGACAAAGGCTTTGCCTTTAAATTTGCTGTTTATTTTTAGGTCGAAGGCTAGAGCGGCCAAATCTTTAACGGTGCTAAGATCTGTATTCGGCCCGTATAAAGACAGTTGTCCTCTTTTCTCTTGTTTGGACCAAATAATGTTGATTGCGTCGTTTTCACCTTTGTAGCTTTCTTGCTGCACGGTGATTTTTCCGCTTTCACTCGATTTGGGATAAGTGTCGATACTTGTTGACCAGTTGTCGTTATCGCCCAGTTGAAAACTGCGGTTACCAATGGTCAGGCCGTCAATGAAATAATTAAATTGCGGGTCCAGGTCCTGCGCGAAGCTGGCGTAGGACAGCAAAACTAGAAGGCTGGTTGTGATCAATTGTTGGTAGATTTTGGGTTTGCTTTTTAAATTCATGCTTATTGCTCCGCTCTTATTTTATTTGTGGCGAAATATGAGCTGCACAAGGCATTTCTAGCGATAACTACCGGTATAAATCCGTTTTGAGGCGACGTTAGAAGCCAAAATGCAGAACCTTACCATTTTTAAATATAGCATTTGAAACCCAATAGGAGAATAGCAATTGCTAATGGGCTTTATTTATCTGATTCTTAACGATAAAAAAAGGATTTAAAAAAGGAGTCCAACACGCGGCGGGTCGATGTCCAAGCTACAGTTGGAGAAGAAGCGTATTTCACTGGTAAAAAAGCGCCGAGTTAAAAAAGTACAACGGCGAAAGCTTGAATTGAAAAAACACTATAAACAAGAAGTGTTAGGCTAAGAAATGGGGGTTGTCGCATAGTTTCCAAATCCGGGAAAACGTTTGTTTCGCACATGAATCAGAGTGTAACCCGAAGCTTCAAGCGAAGCATAAAAACGCAGGCCTTCGCTTGATTTTTCCACATCAACTTCCGTATACGGAATATAGTTGTTTCTAGCCGCGTAATGCCCGTGTGCAGCTACAGAGAAAGTTGATCTGTCACCTTTATTGAAAGTTATCCGAAATATTTCCGAAACCAATCACACCATTACAATGTAGCCACTCCGTATACTCACCTCCGCCACATTGTCCGTTGGCATAAGCACCGGTATTGTATTGCATATTCTCGGCTTGTCTCGGGTTTTGATTATCCACTTTTACCCAATCGATTATGACATCGCGTGATCCACCGTCATTGTCAAATATCACATTGATGTCCCCGTCACCTTCAATACCAGTGACAGTGTATTCCTGAAAGCTTGTGCCAAGCCACCAACCGTAATTTGGTGGTACACCATCAATGAGTAAAGCAATGTGTTCGCCACCCGCATTACCGCGTGCGCGTATTGTGACGCTGTGGGTGGGGTCGGGAGTATTTCCAATTACAGTAAAATTTATTCCTAGCCCAATCCCCTGGTCTCCTTGGCCATCAGCTTCTGTAAAGGGTGTGGCTCTTACAAAATATTCCCCGGCTTCAATAGGAATGGGAACATAATCACCTAGCGAATCACCACTCAGTGCGTAGGGTTCAATATTTTCAATTTTGTAAGTTTCATTGCCATTAAATTCGAAAATAACACTTCCTGGTTGATTAACTTGTTCGGCGCGAATGGAAAGTTGTGCTGGCAGTTTTGAAAGATCAATGGTGTAGCCATCATAAATTGGAGCGATATCAACATCGTTTTCGGCATCAACCAGAATAAGCCGATAGGTTTGCAATGAATTTGAAACGTAGGCGAGCGCGCCCATATCACAGGAATTTGTTTGATAACGTTTTGCACCCCATTGATCATAGGGTTCGCAAGCGTCAACAGCAGGAGGAGGGAATTTATAGGCTGAGCCAATCGCCGGGCTTGACGGCTTTAGTTCATGTGCACCGGATAAGATGGCGGAGTAGCGAATTGGTCCAAGTTCCGGATCGGTATCCAGAATATAGGTGCTCAAGTTTAACCAGATCTCACAGCCAGATGAATCACCAATCAGGTTGTATTTACTTTCGCCGGCCAATTGGCCGACACAGTCAATACTGGTTTCGTCGCTATTATCATTTCCCGCAACTATGCTGTTTTTGATCGACGTTAGTGCAAAGCTTGCTGTGTAAAGTCCTCCTCCATGCCAGGTATTGTTTTGGGTGCCGATGCCTGTGTTGTTTGTGATCGTCACATTCCTTAATAGCGCAAAATCCTCATTGACTATTCCGCCGGTTCCGGAAAAGGGAGAATTTACTGTGTTGCCGCTTACAGTCACATTGTATAGCCGGAGTGTACCTTGATTGTAAATGCCTCCCGCTCGATTGGAATCATTCCCGGATATTGTCGAATTGTAAATATTGATTTCGCCGTAGTTGGCAACTCCTCCTCCAAAAGCACCTATTGCTGAATTGTTGCGAATCGAAACGTTGTACAGATCGGCAACACCATTTGTGTTAACCGCCATGCCGGCACCCCCGGAAAACGCCTTATTATCTGTAATCTCAACATTAGTGAGTTTGACTTTAGCATTGTCGATATAGAATCCGCCTCCAAACTGTATATTTCCGCCTGATACGGCCAGGTTATTGATATGAACATTTCCGCCATCAATGGTAAAAACGTTAGTGTTTACTGTTTGCGTAATAACTGTTGAATCGAAGTTGCGTCCTTGCAGGGTGAGATCAGTTGAAATCTTAAGGGCACCGCCTCCTTCACTTGTTTCGAGTGTTAGAGGGAAAGTCCCATAGATAGAATCAATGATAATAAGATCAAAATCGCTGTT
This sequence comes from Cellvibrionaceae bacterium, assembly GCA_050299435.1. Classification (GTDB taxonomy): domain Bacteria; phylum Pseudomonadota; class Gammaproteobacteria; order Pseudomonadales; family Cellvibrionaceae; genus 1162T-S-0a-05. The sequence goes on from JBNKVX010000033.1 coordinate 27,510, forward strand.
AGCGTTGGCTTCCATGATGGCAGCACGAAGTGTGCAAACATGAGTTGCTGTTTCACAATTGCCATCACCGGGGTTTTCGTCGATCAGATCTTCTGGCTCGCTTACTATAAATGTAGCTGCGAAAGTGTGAATAGAAAAAATACTGTAACTCAGAAGTATTAGGCTAAGAAGCAGGGTTTGTCGCATATTCTTATTCATAAATTTTTCTTCCCTTTTTTGTATGCGTTCTGATTCAACTTGTTTGAATGTAAAAGCACAGGTATTGGAAAACATCTATATGGAATTGAAAGCACACAGACAGAGCGCAGATACGACATTTGCGGTTTCTATGTGTTTTTGGGAAGAGAGGTAGTTGTTTTAGTTATTGTTGGAGATTAACAAAATTCACTTATGTGTGAAATGGTTTACATATAATCACCTTAATTCATAGGAATGAACGGGGAGGCTTCTCGCTTGGAAAGAGAAGAAGCCCTAGGTTAATTATACGAAAGGGTAAGCGGTATGTGCTATTGTGTTGCGCGCCAATTACCTTTAAATTCCAGACTGTTACAGTAGGATCTCAGCAACTGTATTGATCGTAGTAAATGCTACTTCAGATTACAATTCACGTATTAAAATAATCGATAACCATGGAGTGCCTGGTGAATAAGCTTTCAAATATCCCTACCACAATCTGTATTTTACTTTTTGCACTTTGTTTGCCGAGTTTGACGTTCGGACAAAGCGCCATGATTAACATTGATGCTCGAAATACAATAAGTTTGAACGGTGAGTGGGATGCAATTATCGACCCTAGCGGCACGGGTGATTGGCGAAAAGTTTGGTTGGAGCCGATTGCCAAAAATAAAACAGATTTTTTTGAATATTCATTTGAAGGTGGGCCTAAATTAAAGGTTCCAAGTGATTTTAACACCCAAATGCCTGAACTCACCTATTTGGAGGGCGTTGTCTGGTATAAAAAAATATTTACTCACAGTGGCGTGAAGAATAAGCGAAATTTCGTTCATTTTGGCGCGGTGAACTATCGTGCCAACGTGTATTTGAATGGCCAGCATGTTGGTAGCCACGAGGGAGGGTTTACGCCTTTTCAAATCGAAATTACTGACACGATCAAAAAGGGAAAGAATTCTTTGGTCGTAAAAGTGAATAATCAGCGTGTTCAGGATGGTCTGCCGGGGCTTGGTTACGACTGGTTTAACTATGGTGGTATCACACGCGATGTGAATCTCGTTGAGACAAACGCAAGCTACATTGAGGATTATCACATCCAGTTAAAAAAGGGATCGTCAAACGAAGTATCGGGTTGGGTTCAACTAAACGGCAAAAACTATTCACCAAGCATCAGCGTAAGAATTCCAGAGCTGGGGATTTCTTACAAAGCTAATGTCGATAAAGATGGACGTGCGCCGGTAAACTTCAGTTCCAACTTTAGTTTGTGGTCTCCTGATAATCCCAAGTTATACAAGGTAATCATAAAGTCCAGTATGGATGAGCTGGAGGATAAAATTGGTTTTCGTACAATAGAGTCGAGGGACGGTAAGGTTTATTTAAACGGAAAACCTATTTTTCTTAAAGGTGTCAATATACACGAAGAAAACCCTTTAAGGCGTGCAAGAGCATACTCCTACGAGGATGCCAAATTATTATTGGGGTGGGCGAAGGAAATGAATAGTAACCTTGTACGTCTTGCGCACTATCCTCATAGTGAACATATGGTGAAGCTTGCCGAAGAAATGGGTTTAATGGTGTGGAGTGAAATTCCGGTGTATCAACACATTGTATTTTCTGCGCCAGGTCTCCCTGAGAAAATGGATCTCATGATGAAGGAAATGATTCGACGTGATAGGAATCGGGCTGCGGTTGTTATCTGGAGTTTATCAAACGAAACTTATCCTTCTACACAAAATAGAGATGAGTCACTTATAGAGTTGACAAAAAATTGCAGGTTAGAGGATTCAACAAGGTTGATTACGCACGTTATTAACGATCAGGGCTATGATCAAAATTCCTTTAAAGTCTGGGATCCCTTGTATAACTATTCTGACCTGATAGCCCTCAATGAATATATTGGTTGGTATATTCCGTGGCAAGGAAAGCCTGGTGATACGAAGTGGGATATCTTCGATAAGAGTAAGCCGGTATTTATATCAGAGTTTGGTGGCGAAGCTTTGTATGGGGCTAAGCTTGGACCAAAGGATGAAGCTGCGTCGTGGCGTGAAGAGTATCAAGAAGATATTTACAAAAAACAAATCGAAATGTTTTCTACCATTCCCAATTTAAGTGGCGTCTGTCCGTGGTTGTTAGTTGATTACCGTTCGCTAGGAAGAATGCATCCTGTGTATCAACAGGGTTACAATCGAAAAGGTTTGTTGTCAGAAAACGGGCAGAAAAAGAAAGCTTGGTATGTGATGAAAGACTACTTTAGCAGTATTGATAACTAATAAGACCATACATTTTCCAAAGAGTTATTAGTATTTGAGTGAACAAAAAATAGATCGATTTTTCGTGTTCGCATAAATCAATGGATTTTGATTTTTAGATAATCAAAATATTCTTAATAGGAACTTGAAAATGATTAAATTCATTGTTCGTTATATTTTTTGTTACAAATGTTTAGTTTTGGCCGCGGTGACGCTGAGCAGTGCTAGCTTGTCCGCGTCAGAGCAAGATCCTGTTTTTACGAAATATGGAAAAGTACTGGGTGTTCCCGGCGAGGATACTTCTATAAGAGTATTTAAAGGGATTCCATTCGCAGCTCCGCCCATTAATGAGCTGCGCTGGAATGCGCCAGAGCCGCCCCTTGCCTGGCAAGGTGTTCGCAAGGCAGATACTTTTAGCAAGAGTTGTATGCAAAATCTGACACGGCGCTTATTGCCGTGGACTGAAGAATACATGATTGGTAACAATGTAGGCGAAGACTGCCTCGCATTAAATGTTTGGGTTTCAAGGAACTCAGGTGAAGCGAGTGCGAATCAATTAAAACCTGTATTAGTTTATATTCACGGCGGAGCCTATACCGGTGGTTCTGGCGAAGTACTTTTATACAACGGCGAAAAACTTGCGAAGAAAGGCATTGTTGTTGTTACGGTGAATTATCGTTTGGGTGTATTTGGATTTCTTGCACACCCCGAATTAAGCAAAGAGTCCGTTCATAACTCATCTGGTAATTATGGCTTACTTGATAATATTGCGGCCCTGCAATGGGTGCAGGACAATATTGAAGCCTTTGGCGGTGACCCCAAGCAGGTCACGATCGCGGGGCAATCAGCTGGGGCTGCGTCAATACACTATTTAACTGCGTCGCCACTGGCGAAAAATTTATTCCATAGAGCGATTGCACAAAGTGGGCCTTGGTCGAAAAATAGAAATAAATCTACTTTAAAAAGTGGCGAAGCAAGAGGTATAAATTACATGCAGCGCTGGGGCATCAAAAATATTGAAGCGCTTCGCAATTTATCGCCTGAAGAAATTCAGAAATTAGAGGTCGATTTTCCTAAGCGCTTTTTACCGATTAATGATGGTTGGGTGTTACCACAGAGCGTTACTGAGCAGCACAAACTCCGCGCGCAAAATGATGTCCCGATGCTTATGGGTTTAACCGCAGACGAGGGCAGCTCAAACCCTGGTTATCGCACACTCTCAAAAGCTGAGAAAAAAGCGCAGCGAGATCAGGGCGTCGCAAGTCTTCTCGCTTGGGCGAAATTTCGATCAAAGTATGGTAAGTCGCCAACTTATCTTTATTTTATGAAGCGAGCTACGCCGTGGCCAGAACACCCTTATTACGGTGCCTTTCATTCCTCAGACATTCCCTATGTGTTCAATAATTTGCATTTGATTGATCGCCCCTGGCAAGACGTAGATAAAAAACTTGCAGAGTTAATGTCAAGTTATTGGGTTAATTTTATTAGAAGTGGAACCCCGAACGCGGCAGGCATAAAGGAATGGAGTACCGAGACGGGAGTGGTGATGCAATTCGATACCCGCTTATTTAAATAAAGCAAAAGCTGGCTGCCCAATATTACGCAGCCAGTACTTTGGGTTAGCACTCAACCCGGCTTTATCCGCTCAAAAAAGATAAAGCATTACACCTAGTGCAATTTTGTATTTACAATTTTTTCCAGCTGATACAACTTAACCGAGTGAGGATCAAGTTTAAGGCTTAGGCTCTTGGCGGTTGTCCCGGCATTTTGATCTTCCCAAACATCGTAAATTGTATAGCGCGAGGCTCTAAAATTAGCTTTGTACTTTTCGCTTTCGCTTGGAAAATCGGGATCAATTACTTCCTCCTTTTTAAAATTGAACTTGATACGGGTCGATTTATCGCCCCGATTCAACACCAGCATCGCCCACTTTTTATCGGCCATAGGTTTAAACCAGTATTCCACCTCACCGTCCACTTTAAATTTAAAGGCTTGTACCCCCAAGGGGTCTTGATTGATGGCAATGGCTTTTTTATTAGTTAGAATCTCCAGGGTATCTTTAGACATGGATCGTAAATCATTGCCGGCAATCAGGGGGGCGGCCAACATCACCCATAGTGAGAAGTGGGCACGGTCTTCATTTGCACTCATGCCATTTCCGACTTCCATCATATCGGGATCATTCCAATGTCCAGGACCCGCGTATTTTCGCAAGCCATCCTGCATGTCCAGGATGCGCAAAATACCCCAGGAGGACCAGGAACCGTGGTCCACTTCGCAATCCCAACAGTTAATTATGTCCCCCGTTGTGCGCCACAGCTGTCCCATTTCCTTCCCCCACAACCAGGGCTTGTTGTCACCCCATTCGCAAATACTTAAAACGATCGGACGGCCCGCGCTACGCAAAGCGTCGCGCATTGTTCGGTATGCGCCAGGGGCGCTCAGGTTTTCAGTGTTGCACCAATCATACTTGAGGTAATCCACACCCCACTCGGCGTAGGTAATTGCATCTTGATATTCATGACCGTTACTTCCGGGGTGGCCGCCGCAGGTCTTGTCACCAGCGTCCGAGTAAATCCCCAGTTTTAATCCCCTGGCGTGCACATAGTCTGCTAAGGCTTTTATGCCCGATGGAAATCGCGCAGGGTCGGGGTGAATAAAACCCTTCGAATCACGCTCGCCGTGCCAGCAATCATCAATATTCAAATAAATGTAACCCGCATCGCGCATGCCACTGCTAACGAGTTTATCAGCCGTTTCACGAATCAATTTTTCGTCAATATCACAGGCAAAGGTGTTCCAACTATTCCACCCCATGGGCGGCGTTAAGGCGAGCTCCTCAAATTTCTGAGCCTGGCTGCCTAGTGAAAATAATGTTAAAAAAACAAAAGGAAATATTTTCATACTTTTTTCCAGTTCGAACAAACTTCATAAATTGATTTAATAATTAGAGGATCCCTAAGCGCAATGCTCAGGGCTCCCAGCTAGTTGTTATAGATTATTCCTCGCCCTTGGCCGGCGAAATACACCCTGCCATAAACTTTGTTGTCTGCAGCAAGCCGGCCGATACCACCGTATTGGTGAGCGTCGTCGTTGATACGCTCCCAACTCGCACCCATGTCATCGGAGCGGTACACACCCCACTGATTGTTGATAACACCGACCAGATAAACTGCAGCCGAATAGCTTGAGCCACTAGCGGCCTTACCCACGGCAATACTCGACGCTCCGTAAATGTCGGGCCATGCGTTCGAACCGTAAACGGATGCAGTTACCGCCAGCTTCGTCCAAGTCACCCCGGAGTCCAGAGAATGGAACACGCTGTGACCGTCAACCAACCAAATATCACCTTCGGCATTCGGGTTGACCGCGACACTTGTCTGGTCGAAACTGCTGGCGCTCAGTGTCAGGTTAGGGTCTGTGCTCTGAGTAAAGGTAAGCCCCCCATCCGTTGAGTAAAAGAACTTGCCGGCTTCGCCCCACCAATCGCCACCGTGATCGTAGGCATACACCTTGTTCGGATTCTGGCGATCCGCCGCTAAGATGTATGTACCGGCGGCATTGGGCAGGTCAGTTGTGTGCCAGGTGCTGCCGCTATCGGTGGAGTAGTAGGGCTTTGTGTTAACTACTGACCAAACGAGATTGTTTGGCGAAGTTACAACAATATTGTTCGAGTTGGAGAAGTTTCCAGCTGATCCCACGCCTGGAGGCAGCGAACCGAACGCTGTCCAGCTCAAGCCATTGTCTCGTGAATAGCGGGCCGCTGGGGTATTGCCATATGCCCAGTGCCTAGTGCCAATGGTCGCTATGTACGATGGGTCGGACCAAGCCATATCACCGCTGACCCCGTTGGCAAACTTCAGGTCACCACTCGGCGTACGGGTTGGCTCAATGGTTAAATCTGTATGCACCCATGTCCCGATATCGCCCGATGCGTTCAATAGCGTGTAGGACGCGCTTGCCGGCGGCGTGGTCAGATTGAGGGTGGCGGTTTCTTCAAGGTTTTCCACCATTTTATTCCAGGTCGGATCAGCATCACTGGCGTTGTAGGTTTCCCATGGACCACCGCCAGTCACGTGCATAATGTGATCCGGATTAAAGGGGTCTATCTCGACGTCATCAATCCAGCCTGAGACATCTTCGTCGGGCGTGTGGGGTTTACCGTTGGATATCTCTCTCCAGGTCACACCGGCATCTTCAGAGAACTCGACGACAGGCTTATCGGCCCAGGTACCCCAGGTACCACTGACTCCCAGTGCGATTTTGGTAGTGCTGCCCGAGCCATAAACTGAAAGGCCCGCATAGCCAGCATTTACGCCCGAAACCGGATCCCTTTTGCGCAGCAAATCCCAGTTGTTCCCGTCGTAGCGGTAAAGCCGTGCGGGTCCTGTGGCACCAGGACCTATGCTACCTGTGAAGATAAAATAAAGATCCTCATCATCTGAGCGCAGCACGTGTGGAATATAGTAATCGGTGCTGTCAGCATCCAGAGGGGTGCTTACCCCCTCCCAAGTAGCACCACCGTCTGTCGATCTATAAATCATCTTGTCGAGACCAGCCGCACTGGCATAAGCCGGGCCTACGCCCACATATATGGTCTGGGTTGCCGAACCACTACCCATGGTGCTGGTATCGAACACCACAAACTCAATACCCGCAGGCGTGGGGTCGCCCCAAGCAATTGACATGGTAGCGGAAGACAGGCTGGTCACCTGAGTCCAGTTTTGGCCGCTATCAGTTGATTTCCACAAGCCAGCAGTGCGTGAACCATAAAACAGGATTGACGGCAGATTAGGGTCTACCATCATGCGTTCACCGATGGCGCGTCCATTATTGTTGGCTCCCACCGGGAAAGGTAATTCCGCATGGGTCCAGCTGTCGCCACGATCCGTGGAAATATAGAGCCGCCCATTACCATTGGGAACATACAAGCCTGTGCTCATGTAAACCCGTAAATCATCATTGGGATCAAGCGCAACGCTTTCGGCACCTATGTAATTGCCTTCAGTCACGTCAAAACTGTCAGTGATAGGGTGCCACGACGTGGCATCCTTATCCCAGCGATAGATTCCGCCGATATCAGTGCGCACATAGTAGGTATCGGGCGAAGTAGGGTGAAACACCACGCCTGGCGTATAGCCGTGACCGCCAATTTTAACGTTTGTCCAGTCCAAACCCGCAGGTTCTGGTTCTGGTTCGGGTTCGGGTTCTGGTTCGGGTTCCGGTTCGGGTTCCGGTTCGGGTTCGGGTTCTGGCTCAGATTGCTGAGCGGGTGGCGTCACTTGCCCGGAATCCGAGTTGCCTGAACCGCCGCCACCGCATCCGATCAAAGACAGTGTCATAAGCGACACCAATAAAACCAATATTCTAATCATCTTCTACTACTCTCTACTCTCTAAAATGTTGCTCGAGAACCTGGCAATCATTTAGGTTCACCGAAAAAGTACCTCGAACGGCGATACTTATTTAAATGACCATTAACATTCATATCGCCGGTTACGAATACGCAATTTGTTGGCACATCGCTGACTTCGTGCTCTTATCTCTCTTTTTTCCAAAAGCTATCGGCTGGGTCATGTCAGCCAGCCATTCCGTTAATAGTCTCTGTTGTGGCGCGTTAAGTCTTCTCGTAATTTGCCAATCTTACCTGAAAAAATTGGAGGATTTGCTAGTAAACGTTTTCTAGAATTTGGGGCAAGATATTTGATGTGACGGGGAGGCATTTTATGTTTCCTAATGAGCCGCGCTTTCGAGGCGCGGCTTTATACTGAATACTTATCTTATTTTCCACTTTCTTTTTCAATGGGTTTACGAATTTTCAATAAAGCCAGGCCCGATAACAGGATTGCCCAGAGCAAGTTCATAGAACCTCCACCGCCAGTCGTAGGCCTTTTGTTGTCATACATAGGGGCATTCTTATCGGCCCGATTGTTTTGTACCGGAGCAACTATTCTATCTGCGCGTGCTTGTTGTTCGTTTTCAACCCGCGCCTTATTGTTTCTATCGATATTGAGTTGCTGAAAGACATGATCTTCCACAACTATCATCGAGGTATATTCAGTTACTAAGCCGTGTTCTTTGGCGATATTCGTAATCGCTTGTTCAATATCGGCGTCTTGTCCAAGGTAGGCGATTTGCGACTGAAGGTTTTCAATAGTGCCAAAGGCCCAAAGACGTTCAAGTTCCGGGTTGCGTGTGTCTGATTTTGGAAAAGTTATGGTGCTGTGGTAGATCTTTTCTTCACCACCAATTTTGGCTTTCAGACGAAGCTTTGCTTCGCCACCATTCCAATAGTGTCCAAAGACTGTCAGTTGCTCTCCCCGATATAACGAACCAATATTTTCGGGACTCAAATCCTTGACTCGAACACCGTCAATACTTAATTCAATATCGCGATAAGCTTGGTGAGTTAACTTGCCGGATGCCAATATAATTTGCCCTACAATATCATCAGCATTGGATACAGACATTGCAAAGCCTTGCGAAATTTTCGCCATTTCTTGCAGCATGGGTCTGTCAGCGCTATTACCCATGACGAATGTAAATAAACGCACATCGTGTTTTTCAAGTAATTTTAAAAATGCTTTGCGTTCGGTGGTGCCGACATTCGCGACACCATCGGTGACCAGAATGACGCCGCTGGGGCGATCCGATTCCAAGCTATTCAAGCCGCGACTTAATCCGGCGTACAGATTGGTGCCTCCGCCGACCTGCCAGGTTTCAAGTTTTTGTAAGGCGTTGTTGACGGTTTCTTTACTGACCGTTTGAAATCCGCGATTCAAATCAATAGGTTGATCGTTAAAAAGTATTATTCGAAAACGATCATCGTTGCGGAGTTTATTTAGCCCCTGGCGAACACCTTCGACAAGCGTGGCGTATTTTCCTTGCATTGATCCCGATATATCCAAAACAAAAGTCCAATCACTACCCTGTGTAACGGGAGCGAGATCATCACCGGGGTTAAAATTTAACATAAAGGTCCCGCGTGATTTGTCTTTCTCTTTGTAGCTAAGCAAGTCGACTGAACCGGGCAGGCCTTCTACGTGGCGCCAGTAA
>JBNKVX010000034.1:0-36837 GCA_050299435.1 Cellvibrionaceae bacterium
TCCGCAATAGCGCCGTGAAAAATCTCATTAAAATATTCTATATCCACTTTCGACATATCGTTGTCATTGTGGAATTCAGCTTCGATCAATGCCGGTGATTTATCTGTCATTTGCCATTGATAAATAGCTTGCATCGCATAGTGTCGTGCACGGCTTCGTGCTGCAGCACTTATTTTCATTTACTACTCCGAATATTTCTTAATAACGACACCATTTCCATTGCAGTTTCAGCAAACTCACCTCCTTTGTTTGCACCGTTAACATCTGCACGCTCCTGGGCTTGCTGGAGATTGTTAACCGTTAGCACACCAAAAATGATCGGCAGACCTGTATCAAGACTCACACGCGTAATACCTCTCGCACACTCGCCTGCCACATAATCAAAATGCGGCGTATCGCCTCGAATGACCGCACCCAAAGTAATGATTGCATCATAGCGGCCGCTCTCCGCCAGGGCTTTGCACGTTACGGGAAACTCAAAGGCGCCAGGTGCGTAATACAAGCTTTGCTTTGCTTCTTCTACGCCATGCTTTTTAAATGCTTCTTGTGCACCTTGTAATAGCTGGCTGACTAACTCACTATTCCAGCGACTGAGCAAAATGGCATAACGCCCCTCTGCCTGTTTAATTTCGCTTTGATATTCTTTTTGCATTATTTAATTTTCTATTCGTAATTCACATATTCCACAACTTCTAAATTAAATCCGGAAATTGCATTAAATTTTAATGGCGCACTCATCAAGCGCATTTTTTTTACGCCCAAGTCCTGGAGTATTTGTGATCCCGCACCGACCTGTTTATAACCTACCTCTGCACTGGGTCGGCTCTTGCCCGTTAACAACCAGTCTATGCTCTCTTCGACTTCCCGGGTTGTTTCGTTGTGACAAATCAGCACCAACACGCCCGCGCCTTCTTCGTCCACTCTCTTCATGGCCGCTTGAAAATTCCAGGGTTTGTCTTCACGGTGCGCACTCTGAATGGTCAACATATCGCGCGACGTGCTGCCCACATGAACTCGGACCAAGACCGGTCTATCCGGGCTGATGTCTCCACGAATTAGTGCAAAGTGATATTCATTACGTGCGCTATCAAAATAAGTTTTCAATAGAAATTCGCCGTACTCGGTTTGCACAAGGCGTTCATTGACGCTGTTTATCGTTTTCTCATTCACAGACCGATATTGAATAAGATCAGATATTGTTCCAATTTTTAGCTGGTGTTTTTGCGCGAAAGCTTCCAGGTCTGCACGTCTCGCCATGCTTCCGTCTTCATTCATAATCTCAACGATAACGGCGGCCGGTTCATAGCCTGCTAATCGAGCAAGATCGCAACCGGCTTCAGTGTGACCTGCGCGGGTTAACACACCACCACGCTGTGCCATCAAGGGGAAGATATGTCCTGGCTGAACGATGTCTCCCGGCTCCGCATTTTTTGCCACTGCGGTGCGCACGGTGCGCGCCCTATCTGCCGCTGATATCCCGGTTGTCACCCCTTCGGCAGCTTCAATAGAAACCGTAAAGTTAGTGTTGTGCACGGCATGATTCTCACGCACCATCAAAGGCAGCGCCAACTTTTTACAATGCGCTTCAGTCAAGGTCAAACAAATTAAACCGCGCGCATTGGTAGCCATAAAATTAATATCTTCAGGACGAATCTGTTCTGCCGCGATAACCAAGTCGCCTTCATTTTCTCGATCCTCATCGTCCATGAGTATGATCATGCGTCCCTGACGAATTTCATCAATGAGTTCTTCTGTTGTATTTAATTGCATACTTATCCTGCGCATCAATTAGTGGCTATTTTTCTGCAGCTTTTTCGCCGAGCATGAGTCGCTCCAGGTAACGCGCGAGCACATCCACTTCCAGGTTTACACGTGTTCCCGGTTGATAACTTCCTATTATCGTAACTTCCAGGGTGTGGGGCACGATATTGATATCAAACTCATCTCCATTCACAGCGTTGATCGTTAAACTCGTTCCATCAACTGTGATTGAACCTTTGTGGGCGATATATTTTGCTAAGTTTTTGGGCACACGCACAATAAAACGTTCAGAACGCGCTTCACTTTCTCTTTTTAGAATTTCGCCCACACCATCCACGTGGCCACTTACAATATGACCGCCCAAACGAGAGCTTGGCGTGAGTGCAAGTTCGAGATTCAGTCTGTCACCAACACTCCACAAACCCACGGTTGTTGTGCTCAATGTCTCGGAAGACACATCCACAACATAGCCATTTTCAAAAAATTCTATCGCCGTTAAACATACGCCATTAGTACAAATTGAATCACCCAACTTGACTGATGACCAATCTATTCCCGGCGCTTCTACACTCAATCTCAGGTCGCCATCGCGCGCTTCCAACGCCACAACCTTACCCTGAGTTTCTATAATTCCTGTAAACATAATGTATTTACACTTTGCCCATTTACGCTTCAATATCCGGTTCGGCTGTAATGCGCCAATCACTCCCAATGGCTCGAATATCTTTAATATTTAGCGCCAATTGCGCAGCCATAGTCTGTATGGAAAGATCAAAGAGAGGCCGCGCTTCTTTTCCCATCAGTTTAGCCGCCATATAAATAATCAACTCATCAACCAAGCCTTCGGATAGAAAAGCACCGCTCAAGGTCGCCCCCGCTTCTATCAGTACTTCATTCGCAGACCTTTCGCTAGCAAGCATTTTTAACAGGCTGCGCAAATTCACCTGCCCCGTTTTTTCTTCGCACTGACAAAATTCTGCATTTTCATAACGCGCTTTCCTGGCTGAAGCCAGATGCGCCATTAAAACCGGATGCCCAAGACTGAAAATTTCAGCCTCTTGTGGAGTGCGTAGTTGACTATCAACGATGACTCGCAAAGGCTGTCGTTCAACATTAGGCAAACGCACATTGAGTAAAGGATTGTCGTGAATGACAGTACCAACTCCGCTAATTACAGCACAGCTCTGGGCACGAAGAGTCTGCACATCAGCTCTAGCTGCAGGCCCAGTAATCCACTGACTCTTGCCATCTGCCATCGCGGTGCGTCCATCCAGGCTCATCGCCATTTTGCATCGCACCCAGGGCAAGCCCTGAGTCATTCTTTTCACAAAGCCCTTATTCAGTTCACGCGCACTGTCTTCCATCAGCGGACCGTGGACTTTTATTCCCGCTTCCCGTAGTTGCTGGAGACCCTCGCCACACACTTGCGGATTAGGATCTTCCATCGCGTAATACACTGCTGCAACCTGAGCCTGGATTAAAGCTTGTGTACACGGACCTGTTCGCCCGGTATGCGAACAGGGTTCCAGCGTGACGTAGACATTTGCTCCTTTGGCTTCGTCGCCCGCCATTTGAAGCGCGGCAATTTCGGCGTGAGCTTCACCGGCTTTTCGATGAAACCCTTCTGCGATCACATTTGAGTTTTTTGTGAGCACACAGCCCACTCGCGGATTTGGGCTGCTTGAAAACAGACCTTTCTCAGCCAGTTGCAGGGCGCGAGACATGCATTGCAAATCAAAAGCATTCACGAAACGTGGCTCGCCTATTCCTGTTCTTCACTGGGAAAACGTTTTAAACGGTCAATTTCCTGTTGAAACTCACTGATATCCTGAAAACTGCGATACACCGAAGCAAAACGCACGTAGGCCACCTGATCCAGGCGACTCAATTCATGCATCACCTTTTCCCCAATTACCAGGCTTTGCACCTCACGCTCTCCCAAGGCTTGCAAGTAGTGCTTGACGCTATTGATTGCAGCTTCGATCGCCTCAACACTCACAGGTCTTTTTTCCAGGGCGCGTTGCAAGCCTGCTCGCATTTTTTCTTCATCAAAAGGCTGGCGACTACCATCAGACTTAATGACCTTTGGCATCAAAAGTTCAGCCATTTCATAGGTCGTAAATCTTTCCTTACAATTCAGGCATTCTCGACGACGGCGAACCTGTCCACCTTCAGCAACTAACCGTGAATCGATAACTTTGGTATCGTCTGCGTTACAAAATGGACAATGCATATAATATTTCGAAGCGTAAAGCGCAGGATTTTAACACAGCCTGGCGCTGAGATCGCTCGGATCTACCATATCTTCACACGTTGCTCCGGTGGTAAATACAAGGCATCCTCTTCACTCACATGAAAAGCCTCGTAAAACTCGGGGATGTTTCTCACCACACCGTTGATTCGATATTGGGCAGGTGAATGCGGGTCTGTTTTAATTCGAACACGCAATGCGTCATCGCGCATTTTATTTAGCCAGACCTGCCCGTAACCGATAAATACGCGCTGTAATCCCGTATAGCCGTCCAGAACCGGTGCTTCTTTTCCATCCAGAGAAAGTTTGTAGGCCAACAGCGCGATACTTAAGCCACCTAAATCACCAATGTTCTCGCCCAGAGTATATTCACCGTTCACACTGAGATCTTCAAAAGGCTTGAACGCTGAATACTGTTCTACCAGGCGTTGTGTGCGCTTTTCAAATTCTGCGCGGTCTTCGTCTGTCCACCAATTTCGCAATACACCATCACCATCAAAAGTACTGCCCTTATCATCAAATCCGTGTCCAATTTCATGACCTATCACAGCGCCAATTCCACCGTAATTCACCGCATCGTCTGCATCCATATTGAAAAAAGGTGGCTGAAGTATTGCAGCAGGGAAAACAATTTCATTCAGTGTTGGGTTGTAATAGGCATTGACCTGCTGGGGATTCATTCTCCATTCTTTGCGATCCACTTTTTGGCCCTGACGATCAATTTGAAATTGGTAAGCATGCAAATTTGCTCGCTGTACATTTCCCAGCAAATCATTTTTTTCAATTTCCAGAGAAGAATAATCTCGCCATTTGTCTGGATAACCTATCTTGGGAGTGAACTTTGCTAATTTGTCGAGTGCCTGTGCACGTGTTTCTTCTCCCATCCAATCGAGACTTTTAATACTAACTTCATAAGCCTGCAACAAATTATTCACCAACTCCAGCATGTGAGTTTTAGCTTCTGGAGGAAAATGTTTTTCTACATAAATTTTTCCAATCACTTCGCCCAAGTGATCGTTTACCAAGCCTACACCACGTTTCCAAAGTGGAAGAGGTGCTTCTATCCCCTGTAATTTTTTGGAGAAAAATTCAAAATTCTGCGAGTCAATTTCTTCACTTAAATAAGAGGCATACGAATCAAGCACCTTCCAACGCAAAAAGGTTTTCCAATCTTGCATACTTGTTGTTTCCAGTATGCCGTCAAGGGCGCGCATATAATCCAACTGTGATACTACCAAGCCGTCAATATCTTGCACACCTGCAGTTTTTAGATACGCTTGCCAGGCAAAGCCAGGCATTAACTCAGAAAGATCAGACAAAGGAATTTTGTTGTACAAGGCTTTCATATCACGCGCGTCTTCTTTCTTCATATGTTCTTTGGCGATTCGTGTTTCCAAAGCCATAATCAAAGCAGCATCCTGCTGCGGATTTTTCTGTTCAATAAAAGACAGCATTTTTTCCATGTGCTGGACATAGGCCTGGCGAATATCGACAGATTTTTCATCCTCTTCCAAATAATACTCGCGCTCAGGTAAACCCAAACCTCCCTGCCAGGAATAAATCATATAGGTATCGGGATTTTTAAAGTCTACATATTGGCTTAGTGCTATAGGAACATTAATTCCCAGCTTATTTGCTTCTGCAAAATACGCCGCTAAATCTTCTCGTGTTTTCAATGCAGCTATTTTTTGAAATTCACCCTCAAGTGGTTTTACGCCCAAGGCATTTCTACTTTCCGTATCCAAGAAAGAAGAAAATAGATCTCCCACTTTTTGCTCATTGCTCCCAGCTACAAATTCACCACTGGAAGATTCTTCGATAATATTTTTAACATCTTCGGTGGCTTGTTCATGCAAATGCAAAAATGCACCCGTGTAGGGTCTGTCAGCAGGAATTTCGTTATTCGCTACCCAAGTGCCATTCACAAATTGATTAAAGTCATCACCGGGCTTGGTAGTTTTTTGCATGTTATCCAGCAACACGCCGGAAGCTTTGGTTTTTATGCTTTTGTCTTGAGTATCACAGGCGGACAACAAAACAATTAGCGAGAAACAAACGAGAGAAACAAAGAGCGATTTCATTTGACTATCCTTTGACTATCCTTGCCAAAAATTAAAACTGGATCATACCGAGCTACCTGCACAACTTAAAGCATTTGCAGAGAATCAAATAGGGAATAATTTGGTAAAAGCACAACGTAAACGCCTTGAGCAAAATATAAAGGGTTTATGTGTGGCATATGACGCCAGCATTGCGTTAAAGCGCCATGCTGGCAAAGAAAATATCAGGCTGCGTAAACCGGGTATTTTTGGCAAATATTTAACACTTTGGATTTCACTTCAGCAATCACTGCATCTGCCTGGCCTGCTTCAAGTGCATCCAAGACATCACACATCCAATGCGTGAGCTCTACTGTTTCTTCCACACCAAAGCCACGCGTTGTGATAGCAGGCGTACCCACTCGCAATCCACTGGTAATGAAGGGAGACCGCGGGTCATTCGGTACGGCATTTTTGTTCACGGTAATATTGGCGCTACCCAAGGCTTCATCTGCATCTTTACCTGTATATTCCTTGCCAATGAGGTCAACCAACATCAAGTGGTTTTCAGTTCCGCCACTGACAATTTTAATTCCGCGCTGAATAAAGGCTTCTGCCATTGCCTTTGCATTGGTGACAACCTGTTTTTGATAGGACACAAATTCATCACTCATGGCTTCTTTGAAGCTCACTGCTTTCGCTGCGATCACATGCATAAGTGGTCCACCCTGACCACCTGGAAATACCGCAGAATTCAGTTTTTTCTCAAGTTCTTCATTGGCTTTGGCCAAGATAATTCCACCACGCGGACCGCGCAGTGTTTTGTGGGTGGTAGAGGTAGTCACATCGGCAATTTGCACTGGCGATGGGTACACCCCTGCGGCAACCAAGCCCGCGACATGAGCCATATCAACCATAAGATAGGCCCCGACCTCATCAGCAATATCGCGGAATTTTTGCCAATCCATAATTTGGCTGTAAGCCGAAAAACCCGCCACAATCATTTTGGGTTTATGTTCACGCGCTAGCCCTGCAATTTCATCATAATCGACACAACCGGTGTCCGGATTTAAACCGTATTGAACGGCATTGTAGATTTTCCCGGAGAAATTCACTTTCGCACCGTGAGTCAAATGGCCGCCATGCGCGAGACTCATACCCAAAACGGTATCGCCAGGGGAACACAATGCCGCATAAACTGCTGTATTGGCTTGCGAACCAGAGTGCGGCTGCACGTTCGCGTAATCCGCTGCAAAAAGCTGTTTTGCGCGTTCAATGGCAAGCGCTTCAGCCTGGTCAACATATTCACAACCACCGTAGTAACGTTTGTTGGGATAGCCTTCAGCATATTTATTGGTCAGCTTTGTGCCTTGGGCGGCAATTACGAGAGGGCTGGTGTAGTTTTCCGAAGCAATTAATTCGATGTGTTCTTCCTGGCGGCGTCCTTCATTTTCAATGGATTGCCAAATTTCAGGATCAAAAGATTCAAGGGTAAGTTTGGGATCAAACATGGGCTTCCTCTCGTCGTTAGGGGTGGCAAATTGGCCGGGCCGGCCCAGAGGGCTTTCAGGGTGGCGGCTGAAAAAAAGGCGCAATTGTACCTGAATGTCCTGGCTTTCACATCGCCAAATTTCGTCCTGAGGGCTTTTGTTTTTAGACAGATAAACGCTAGACTAGCGCCCCAAAAATTTCTTTTGCAATCACTTTAAGGACTGCTCCCAACATGGCGCAATACGTATACACGATGAATGGTGTGGGCAAAATCGTGCCCCCTAAACGCGAGATCCTCAAAAACATTTCCCTGTCATTTTTCCCTGGCGCCAAGATCGGTGTTTTGGGTTTAAACGGCGCGGGTAAATCTACCTTGTTAAAAATTATGGCTGGGATAGATACGGATTACATCGGAGAAGCGCGACCCATGCCCAATATTAAGGTCGGCTACCTTGCTCAGGAACCGCGCCTCAATCCCGATAAAGACGTGCGTGGTAATGTTGAAGAAGGTATGCAAGAAGCCGTAGATGCTTTAGCCGAACTCGAAAAAGTTTATGCAGCCTATGCCGAAGAAGGCGCTGACTTTGATGCCTTGGCAAAAAAACAGGCTGAGCTTGAAAATATTATTCAAGCCTGGGATGCACACAATTTAGAACACACCCTGGAAGTTGCCGCAGATGCGTTGCGCCTGCCCCCCTGGGATGCTGACGTGGAAAAATTAAGTGGTGGTGAAAAACGTCGGGTCGCCTTGTGCCGTTTACTTTTGTCTCGTCCAGACATGTTGCTACTCGATGAGCCAACCAACCATCTGGATGCTGAATCGGTTTTTTGGCTGGAGCGTTTTTTACAAGGTTTCAATGGCACCGTAGTGGCCATAACGCATGATCGCTATTTTCTCGACAACGCAGCCGGCTGGATTCTCGAACTCGACCGCGGTTACGGCATCCCCTATGAAGGCAACTACTCTTCCTGGTTAGAACAAAAAGAAGCGCGGCTAGCACAAGAAGAAAAAACTGAAGCCGCTAGAGAAAAAGCGATCAAAGCCGAATTGGAATGGGTAAGACAAAATCCAAAAGGTCGCCATGCCAAGAACAAAGCGCGTCTTGCACGCTTTGATGAAATGCAAAGCCAGGAATTTCAAACCCGCAACGAAACCAACGAAATTTATATTCCACCCGGTGAACGTCTCGGCGACAAGGTGATTGAATTTAAGAATGTCAGTAAGGGATTCGGCGACCGTCTACTCATTGATAAACTGAGTTTTTCAGTTCCCAAGGGTGCTATTGTCGGCATTGTCGGTGGAAACGGCGCAGGTAAATCTACCCTCTTCCGTATGATTCAGGGCAGCGATAAACCTGACAGTGGCGAAATTGAAATTGGGGATACGGTCAATATTGCCTGGGTTGATCAAAGTCGCGAGAATCTGGACAACAGCAAAACCGTGTGGGAAGCCATATCTGGTGGAGCCGACCAACTAAAAATCGGTAACTATGAAGTTAGCTCGCGAGCCTATGTGGGGCGTTTTAATTTTAAAGGCACCGATCAGCAAAAAAGAGTTGGTGACTTGTCCGGCGGGGAGCGTGGACGGCTGCATTTGGCAAACACCTTAAAACAGGGTGCAAATGTTCTCTTACTTGACGAACCATCTAACGACCTCGATGTGGAAACATTGCGAGCGCTGGAAGAAGCCATTCAAACCTTTCCCGGTTCTGCACTGATCATTTCTCATGATCGCTGGTTTCTTGACCGCGTCGCGACTCACATATTGGCTTACGAAGGCGAAAGTGAAGTAGTATTTTTTGAAGGGAACTTCACTGAGTATCACGAAGACTTCACCAAACGAAAAGGCGAGAATGCACAGCCGAAAAGGATGAAGTACAAAGCGTTAAAAGCCTGAGCTTGAAAAACTGATCTTAAAAGCCAGGAAAAAATTCGAAAATGCAAAAGCGGCGAGTTAGAAATAGCTCGTCCCTGAGCCACCCTCGTCCTGAAGGGTCATCCGTGAAGGAACATCCGTGCGCTTGGGATTTGTTTAACCTAATAAGCCTTGTCCTGCCCGAGTGGAGATTCGAGCGAGGTAATCAGACCTTTTTACGACGTGCTAGTCCGAGGCCGATTAAACCCAGTCCCAAAAGAGCCACAGTCCCTGGCTCCGGTACAGCAGTCAATTCATAATCCCAACGGTCTTCAATCCAACCGCCAGAATAGCTTCCGTTGCCTACCATCCAAAAATAGTCGCGACCCTGGTCGTCCATTAATCCACCGTGAATAACAAAGTTCTCGATATTTGGTGTACCTAACAATTGGGACCATGTTCCTGTACTCCCCGTCAGATCTGTAAAACCGCTAAAAGAAACCAGTTCGTCGTAACTGAACAATCCATCGCCATTATCATTAAAGATGACAAGAAAATCCGTGAACCTTCCAGGGTCTACCTGATTTATGTAGGTCGCTCGCAATTCCATAATTCCAGCATTCGCTGAAAGACCACATAAACCCAACACCGATACTGCCAAAAACTTGCTAAACATTTTCATTGCTTCATTCCCTTGTTTGACTGAAGTCGCAGACAACACAGTCATTGCAGGGCTTGTGCCAACTCCAATAAAACCTTATTTTTCAATGTGTTATAAATAATATTCCTCCATAAAAATAAAAAAGAGGTAAATCGCGCCGACATGATTTGCGCGCCAACATTCACGCTATCTCTGCTGACTCCTAAATCAACAATAATAATGTGACGCTGTTCTGCAAAGATTGCTGACATGATTTAGGCGCCAACTCAATAAATATTCATTCCACCAATTTTCTTTGAGGTATTTTTCCCGAGTATTGCGCTAAAACTAGGTAAGTAAGGAAAAGCACTGAGGGTCATGTTTATTTATCTGCCAAAAATCGCTTTGTGGCAGATTGAAGGGTGATATGCTTTGGAGTCATGTTCCAAAGGGCGATTATTATGTCAAACCAACAGGACATCACCCTGCTATTGAAAGCGTGGACCGAAGGCGACGAAAGAGCGCTGGAGAAAATGACCCCGCTTGTTTATACATCCTTACAAAAAATTGCGCGGCAGCTGCATTTTCGTGAATCCGCAGATTTAACCCTGCAATCCACAGAAATTGTACACGAAGCATTTTTGCGCTTGGTTAACACTGATATTGACTGGCAAAACCGCGCTCATTTTTACGCGATTGCCGCTCGAATCATGAGACGTCTGCTCGTCGATCACGCGAGAGCAAAAAAAAGTGATAAACGAGGTGGCGACATCACCAAATTAACGTTCGGAGAGAACATGGTGATTCAGGACGAAGCATCAAACCTTTTGATTGATTTCGAGCGCGCGCTGGATAAATTGAGCCAGCTGGATGAACGTAAATGTGAGGCCCTGTCCTTGCACGTTTTCGGTGGTCTCACCGTCAACGAGAGTGCGGAAGTCCTCGGTGTATCGCACGCAACCATTGAACGCGATTTAAGTTTTGCAAAAGCCTGGATTGGTCGCGAGTTAGGGTCAACCACGAGAAGTATTGATGAGTGATTTTGAAGATATTGAACGCTTATTCCATTTAACTATGGCACAAGCAGCGCCTGATCGTTTGGTCTTCTTGCGTGCGCAAACTGACAACGAGGTGTTGTACCAAGAAGTTCTATCTCTGGTGAAATCAGCGGAGGGCCAAACCATTTCCTCCTCTCTCAAGGATGCTGCGAGCACGATTTACCAAAATATTGAAGACAATTATATTGGTGTTGAACTGGGCAACTATCGCTTACTGGAACGCATCGGCTCTGGAGGCATGGGTACAGTTTATCTCGCGGAACGCAGTGACGGCAGTTTCACTAAACAATTTGCAGTAAAAATTGTTAAAAAAGGGATGGACACGGAACACATCATTCAACGATTCAAAGTTGAAAGAGAAATTCTTGCACGCCTCTCACACCCCAATATCGCGATTTTATTTGACGGCGGCATTACGGATGATGGTCGCCCCTGGTTTGTAATGGAGTACGTGAAAGGTGAATCCATCGATGTTTATTGCGATAACAAAAATCTCACAGTTCCCCAGCGCATTCAGTTATTCCGAATTATTTGTAATGCGGTACACCATGCGCATCAAAATCTGGTTGTCCATCGCGATCTCAAACCCTCAAATGTCTTAGTCACCGATAATGGCACTGTTAAGTTGCTGGATTTCGGCATCGCCAAGCTAATCGATCAAGACGAAACACAAATAGAGTTAACACAAACCAACATGGCGCTGTTCACACCAGCCTATGCAGCGCCAGAACAAATGTCCAATAGTAAGCTGGTAAGCACATCGATAGATATTTATGCTCTGGGCGTCATTTTGTATCAATTGTTAACAGGTCGACGTCCTTTCGTAGCATCACGGACTGCAGAAGAATTTAAACAGCAGGTTTTGTCGAGTGACATCACCAAACCAAGCACTGTCATAACTCGCCAGGTCCTCATTGACAATGAAGAAAATAAGGGCGAGAAAGATGTCAGGGAGATTTGCGATGCGCGCGCAACGGGATTATCTTCGTTGCAAAAAGCGCTGAAAGGTGATTTGGACACAATTTGTCTTATGGCATTGCGTCCCGAACCCGAGAAACGTTATTTATCTGCAGAGCAGCTAGCTGCTGACTTGGATAGACATTTAAATTTACAGCCTATCATCGCGCGCCCCGATTCTTTTGCCTACCGATTCAATCGCTTGGTAAAAAGACACAAATGGGGATTTGCCACCGCCGCCGTCTCACTGGCGGTGTTTTTGGCCACTGTCACTTTTTATACCCAGCAATTAAAAAATGAAAGAGACTTTGCTTTGAGCGAGCAGGAAAAAACTCGCGAGGTTACTGAATTTGTCACTAAGCTTTTTTATTCCTCTGACCCTATGGAAGGTGGACACGGCAGTCTGAGCGCGCGTGAAATTCTGGATGAGGGTGCTACGCGATTAAAAAATGATTTAGAAAAACGTCCCGAGATTTACGCCAAATTAAGTTCAGTTTTAGGGCAAATATATTATCAACTCGGTGAGCATGAGACGGCAAAGAAATTTTTTAATGAAGCAAAAGAAAAACAACTCTCGCTCTATGGTTCACACTCAGCACAATCTATTGAGACCGATTTAGGCTTGGGCTACGCCATTCAAAGGGACGGTGACTTTCCTGAATCAAGAAAACTCTATGAAACGGCCCTGCATTCAGCAAAAATACACTACGGAGAAATTCATAGCGCGGTGCATGAAGCCTTATTGGCCTTAGCCTTTCTTGATGAAACAGAAGGAAAGTATCCAGAAGCTGAAAATTATTTTCAGCAGGCGCTCGCAGTGGCAGAAAAATTACCTAAAGGAAGCCGTGCAATTCCCATTGCCAAAACTAAAAGTCAGCTTGCCGAACTTTATAAATTTCAGGATCGTTTGAGTGAAGCGGAAATGTTGCTTAGGGAAGCACTGGAAATCCAGGAAAAAGAACTGGGTGTTGAACACCTCGAAACCCTGACAACTAAACGCATTCTCGCCGGCATTTTACGCGAAGCGCATAAATATGAAGAAAGCGACGAGTTGTATAAGGTGATTATTGAAGCTCGCACACGCATTCTCGGCGAAGATCACATCGAAGTCATACACACCTGGAACAGTTATTCACAATTACTAAATGCAATGGGCAATAAACAGGGAGCATTGGATGCGATAAGCAAGGCAATTGATATTATTGAACGCAATCGCAGCGGTCCAAATACCAGTTTGCCCGCCATGTATTACAACCGAGCTTATTACAAAAGCAGTTTGGAGCTTTACGATGAAGCCATCGCTGACTTTGATAAATCAGTTGAAATGCAGGCTGAAGTGGGTCTACCGGAAGACCATCCTGATCGCGCCTACCCCATCGCACAGACAGGCAGCTTATACATGTCAATCGGCCGCTGGCAGGAAGCTAAACCTCGCTTACTTAAGGCCCTAAACCTTCGTCTTAAACATTTTGAACCAGATCATCGATTGGTTATGCCTTTGTACAATAATCTGGGTAAAACCTGCACCAAGCTTGGTGAATATGCCGAAGCGGAAAAATATTTGTTAACTGTTTTGCAGCCCAATATCGACCGTTACGGCATTGAACACAACGAATCCCAAGCTAGCATAGAAAATCTAGCCGCGCTCTACAAAGCACAAGGCAAGACTGAACAACAAAAACACTATGAAGATATGTTGATCGATATTGACCAGTAACCCTCTACCAGCAAGCTCCCAAGCACCCCTCCCAAGCATCTCTCCCAAAAACCAAAAACATTTCATGCATTGAGGTGTTTTGCTTCTTTATTGCGCATTAACAGACATAAGCAATTTTAAATAAACGAATGGAGTTTGTTATGTCTCGCGCAGCTAAGTCATTAAAAAGTCTTGGATTACTCACGGTTTTTGTTTCTGTCAGCTTTTTAGCCGCCTGTGGAGGCGGAGGAGGTGGCAGTGGCGGCAATAACGGAGGCAGTTCAGGTATGGCCTCTACAAGTAGTTCGTCTTCTTCCAGCAGTTCTTCAAGTAGTTCGTCCTCAAGCAGCAGTTCTTCTTCCAGCTCTTC
Organism: Cellvibrionaceae bacterium; assembly: GCA_050299435.1. Lineage (GTDB taxonomy): Bacteria > Pseudomonadota > Gammaproteobacteria > Pseudomonadales > Cellvibrionaceae > 1162T-S-0a-05. The sequence continues at coordinate 14,119 of JBNKVX010000034.1, forward strand.
TTCCAGTTCTTCTAGTAGCAGCGGCGCAAGCGGTGACAACGTAGCAGATACCTTGAATGCCTTAGGTGTGGATACAGACACAACCGCACGCAAAGGTGATGACGAGGAAGACTTGCCAGAGGACTACACCCCCTTCGGGGCAAGTCGTTCATTTAGTCAGTTGGATGAACTCCTGCTTTTAGGATTCCCTCTGAATGCAACAAGCGGGTTTGACAGTAATTTAACGCTGCTTGAATTAGACCGCATTGGCACTTCGGCCAGCTATGACACTGACGTACTATTTGCACCGGCTAATGCAACAACACCCTGGGCGGTATCCAGCGGAGATGCTCCGGATGCCTTAAGAGCCGCCGCACGCATCGACACTGACGACGACGGTTTAGAAGAATTAGCGGTTGTTTTTCAAGCGCCTGGATCGGCCAGCGTCGATCTGAAAATTTACGACGACCAAACTCAAAGTTTTACTGAAGTTCAGTCGTTTACTGTCAGTACAGAAAGTATTGAAAGTCTCAATATTGCTTCGGGCGATTTTAATGGCGACGGTTTTGGAGAGTTTGTTGTTGCTTTAGTTGTCAGTGACAGTGTGCGCCTTGCGGTGATTAACAATGACAATGGTGTACTTTCACTTTCGACAACAGAATTAGTGTTACCCAAAGCTGTACCTGCTAGCGCGGTTTCACTGGTATTAAAGAGTGGAAACCTGGATTACGACCCGTCAGCAGAATTGGTCGCTGTGGTAAACGAACTTTACTTGAACGGCAGTCAGGAAGCCGGCACAACGCGTTATTTTGTTTTTGATGATGCGAAAAATAATTTTGCTGAAATTGATGATGCCCTGGTTCAGGCTGATCTAAATGCAGTGAATCGCACCGCCATTGTTGCTGACTTGTCTCTCGGCGATATTGATGGTGATAATCTCGACGAATTGGTTTTCGCGGGACTTACAAATTTCGATCCCAACCAAAATTGTTCCTACAACTATTTGCTTATTGTTCTGGACGATTTGGAAAATGCCAATGCACCCCTTGGCGCAACTGAACATCAACCCAACATCCATGAAGATTGTGCAAGCAGTGCCGGTAAGTTGCGCTACGTTCATGTCAATACTTTTGATGTTGATGGTGACGGCCTTGCTGAAATTCAGGCAAATGAACTGATATTTGAAGATTTCGCCAACTTCCCTCCGTGGACAGCTTTGTATGATGCCAAAGATGAAATCGCGATTATTCCTGACGCAAGTTTGTTTGCCGATTCTGATGGTTTCACCGGGCTGTTTTCCAGCACCAACAGTAGCATGGTGGCAGCAGACCTGAGCAGCGATGAACGCCAGGATATTATTTTTTACTCACAAGCTACAAACCGTCTTGAAGTGTGGGGCCTGAGTGATCCTGATCCAAATATTAACGGCGGTGTGATTGCAGGTGAATGGCGCATGCTCAAAGAAATCGCTATTGAGCCACCAACTTCAAGTGAGGTCGTTCACCCTCAGTTGTTACCCATCAATACCAATCATGACAGTCTTTCGATTTCCTTTGACGAGGGTGAATACCAATTAATCTTTACTGAACCTCTGCTAATAGCCGCACTGGCTGCAGCACCCTGTTACAGCGATCTCGGACAAAACGATGAGGATTGCACCACTTCATTTGGTACCGCTACCAGCACCACAGTGAGTAAAGAAAAAACCTTTACGGTATCAGCGGGTGTGACAGTTGGATTCGAAACAGAATTCAGTGCGCTCGGCGTAAAAGTGAGCGGTGTTGAAGTTCTGGCTAATGTAAAAGCACACGCAAGCAGAATTACCTCATCGGCTTATACCTTAACCAAACGCGTTGTCTACACCACCGGCCCACTTGAAGACACCGTAATTTTCACAACCATTCCGCTCGATCAATACACCTACACCATCAAGTCACATCCCGATCCGGAATTGATTGGCAGCAAGATCGTGGTATCCATGCCGCGCTCGCCAATTGAAGTACAGATTGAACGCGATTACTACAACGCCAACGTGATTGAAGGCGGGCCGCTAATTGATGACAGTGTATTCACTCACCTTATCGGCGAACCCAGTAGTTATCCCAATGGCGACGATAAAAACTCCCTGCTCAATCGTTACCTGGGTTTCGAAAATGGGCCGGTAACTGTCGGTGGCAACAGTGGAAGCCGCGGGTTGGAAATCAATGTTGCAAATGAAACTGGCAGTGGCTTTGCCTACGGCGTGGACTTCGAGCTTTCCGTACAAGGCACCATTGGTACTGTCGTTGCGGGCTTCAGCGTGGGCGTTGGAGGAGAAAAATCCCTGCAAATACTTCACGGCGAAGAGTCTGAATACACCGGTTCCGTCGCTGAATTGCCGCCAGAAAATTTTGCGGAATACACCTATGACTGGGGCTTATTCACTTATGTGGTCGACGATCACGAATCAGGACAGCAATTTGAAGTGATTAATTATTGGGTCGACTAAGGACCCAATTTTTTCAAAAAATTTAAAGCATTCAATTCAAATATTGTGGAGAAAATTATGGACATCAAGATAGAAGATTTAGTACGACCGCTCTTATTCAGCTCAATGGTTCTTTTAATGACGGCCTGTGGCGGTGGGGGTGGAGGATCTGGAGGGAACAACAACACCTCCAGCACTTCAAGCTCAAGTAGTTCGAGCTCTAGCAGTTCTAGTTCAAGTAGCTCGAGCTCCAGCAGTTCCAGTTCAAGCAGTTCCAGTTCCAGCTCAAGTTCAAGTTCCAGCAGCTCAAGCGGGAGCGTAAATATGACGCCGACCGCACAAGCCGGAGAGGATCAGTTAATCACAAAAGGTTTTACAGTGACGCTGGATGGCAGCGCGAGCAGTGACTCAGACGGCGATACCTTGACTTACACCTGGTCGCAAACTCTTGGCGAAGATGTTACCGACGGCGCTGGCAACCTGAATGGTGAAATGCCGAGTTTTACTGCTCCTTCCACTGTGCAAACCCTGCGTTTTGAACTTGTGGTTAACGACGGAACCGTCGATAGCAGCATCGACACAATGATTGTAAATGTGCTTGAAGACAATAACGTTGCGTACTTTGTGGATGGTGACAATGGCAACGACGATACCGGTACAGGGAGTCAAGACAATCCCTTTGCCAGTATTGCAAAAGCCTTGTGTGAAGTGACGGATGATCAACAGGATATTTATGTGATGAGTCGCGCTTCTGGTCTTGCCTACGACGAAACGGTCGATCCTTGTCCCGGCACACCCGCACGCGATGTGGCGGAAATTTTAAGTGTTCCTACGGGCACCAGTTTGTACGGTGGCTATAACAGCAGTTGGGAACGGGATGCGGCAGGCAACCAAAGCACAGTAGATACCACAGCCTATGGTTTTCAGTTTCAACCAGTCAATATTGATGCCTGGTTCTCGGGCTTTGAAGTTTTCGGTGCGGAAACGGAAACGACAGATGACAGCGCCTCTGCTGTATCTGCTCTCGGCGGAACTGCCAGTTTCTATGTGCAAGATAACTTTTTGCAAGCGGGTGATGTCGCAATTGGTGCCTCTGCCAATCCAGGCAACAGCTATGGCTTAATTGTCGCCTTAGTAGATTCTGCCTACGTCGAGCGCAATATCATTGCTGCAGGTTTTGGTGGTGACGGGCTCGATGTTGGCATTGTCTTCTCAGTTGCAGCACCTAAAGGTGGCGACGGGGGTGATGCCAGTGGCGCTTCCTACGGCGCAGCCGGTGACGGTAAAGGCAGCTCGGATTACGACGGAGGTCGCGGTGGCGGTGGCGGCACCAGCTTCGGCTCCAACGGCGGCGGCGGTGTCGATGGCCAGGGTTCAGGTGGGGGTGACGGCGGTGCCGGCGGTTCCGGAAACAAATCTGATAACGGTAACTCTGGAGATCCTGGAGACCCAGGTGGAAACGGTGGCCCAGGTGCAGCCGGCAACGGTGCAGGCAATGTCATTGCCTATGAAGATGGAATTTTCGCAGCCTATTTCTTGTCTTCCGACGGTGCAACCGGATTATCCGGTGGTGACGGACATGGCGGCGGTGGCGGTGGCGGTGGTGAAGCCACAACACTCACAGCAGTCAATGGCGGTGGCGGCGGCGGCGGTGGCGGCGGCGGCGCTGGCGGTGCGGGCGGCCCCGGTGGTCCAGGCGGTGGTGCTTCAATTGGGCTTTTAATCGCCCAAGTCAACACAGCCTTGATCGACTCGAATGAAATTTACAGTGATCTAGGTGGCAATGGCGCAAGTGGAGGTCAAGGTCAAACCGGCGGTGCCGGTGGTGCAAAAGGCTCGGGTGCAAACGGAAATTGTGGTGCAGGTTGTGGCGGAAACGGCGCAAGCGGTGGCGACGGTGGTAAAGGTGGTAACGGTGGTCGTGGCGGTGCTGGCGGTGGAGGTCCTTCCTATGGCATCGCTGTCGGTGAAGATACTGCACCGACTATCAGCAACAATATCATTGACAGTGGAAACGGTGGCGACGGTGGACTAGGTGGCCAAAGTGGTAACGGCGGTAACGGTGGTAATAGTTACTCGGTGTTTGACACCGATCTGCTAGATACTTCCATCCCCGTACTCACCAACAACACACTCAGCTATGGCACGCCAGGAAATGGTGGCAGCACTACCGGTACAGGCGGGAATGTTGGTTCTGCAGGTACAGCGGGGTCACGCAACTGGTAATACGCCAGACAAAATAAATAAATTGGCCGGGGCTCTTGCCCCGGTTTTTTTTTGCACCACATATTTCTCGTGTCTTCGCAACAACTCCTATCATTTTGATCACGCTGTCTGGAGAGAATTTCCGTTACAATGCGTGTGAACGCTTTTCCGACCCTCCATAATTTTTAAGCTCAACACTATGATTGAATTTTTGGCTGGAGAAATACTTTCTCCTTCCTATCTTATTTTATTGTTATCTGCTTTATGTATTGGCATGGCCAAAGCGGGCGTACATGGCATTGGCATGGCGACCTTACCTTTGCTCGCCATTTATTTTGGCGGCAAAGCTTCAGCAGGTTTAGCGCTGCCCTTACTTATAGTAGCTGACATTTTTGCCGTGCTTTATTACCACCGTCACGCCGCCTGGAATATCTTGTGGCGATTGTTTCCCTGGGCTGCAATAGGTGTTGTTATTGGAACTGTTATTGGCGCTTACATAGATGATCAAGGTTTTCGAAAACTAATGGGCTTCATTATATTCGCGAGTTTTGGTCTGATGATGTGGATGGAAAAAACCAATAAAGAACGTGTTCCCACTCAAATTATTTTTGTCGCTATTATCGGAGTATTAGCCGGGTTTACCACCATGGTGGGCAATCTCGCAGGCCCGGTTATGGCATTATATCTATTGAGTGCACGGCTACCCAAGTACGCTTACATCGGTACAACGGCGTGGTTCTTTCTGGTGATTAATATTTTTAAAGTACCATTTCACGTCGAATTCTGGCACACCATTAACTGGGAAACAGTAATACTCGATTTGACGGTGATCCCATTGATTGCTCTGGGTGTTGTATTGGGAATTTGGGTCGTGAATAAGATTCCAGAAAAACAGTATCGCTGGTTTATTATCTCGACGACCGTGTTGGCCGCAATAATTATGATGGTGAGCGCATAACGAATTAAAAATCATTTAAAGGAAAACAGACCTTTCATTCCTGTCTTTTTAAACATCCAATTGTGTGCATTTTCTAGCAAGCCTCGCGGAATGTTACTCGAAGGAACACCTTTGCGAATATATACTTGATCATCCTCACCCTCTCTTCTGTCGGTATAGGATAAATCGAGCACTTGTAATTTTTCGATGATATTGCCGTGTGCATTTAAAATTGGAATTACCGACGCGCGCAATCGTTTTTCATAATTTTGAGAAAAGATTACACCTTTCTGCCCATCACTCAACTCAACCAAGGTGCCGGTCGGATAAATCCCAATTGCCTGGATAAATGCTTCAACCAGACTTTTTTCAAAATTTTGTTCCTTACAGCGATTTAAATACACGACTGCATTCGCGGGCGATATTGCTCGGGAAGAATCATAAGGATTAATAAGTAACTCATAGGTTTCTATTAACCCGCAAACACGGGATAAAAATGGAATTGCATTCCCACGTTTTTTATTGGGAAAACCACTACCATCCACGCGCTCACAATAATTTTGAATAGTATTAATGACGTCTTCATTTCTAAAACGAATTTCAGCAAGGTGATAAAGCGTTTCGTGTAAATGCTTTTGATAGTCTAAACTTGTTTTTGCGGGACTATAACCAGAAAGCGCTTTCTCCGAGATATGACTTTTACCGATACCGGTCATAAGTAATGAGGTACAAAGATGGATCAGGGAATAGCGATTTAATCCCAATTGCCGTCCTACAATTCCACCCCATACAGTTAAGCGAATTACATGCATATATATCGGTTTTCGAGTATCTCGGATACGACACAACCAAGCCAAAGCATCCGGATTTCGAATCACACTTTCAACAATTTTTGTCGTGCTTTCTATTAAAGCCTCGATATCGGCTTTTCGGCACTGAATCGTCTTTTCACAAAGTTGAGCAATTTGCTTCTCGATCTTATCAAAGATTTCAACTGAACGACTGATTTCTCTCTTGGTGGGTGTTTGAATTTTGTAGTTTTCGATACAGTGTTTTTTCCTCCATGCTGCTTCAGGTTCCTTTTTTGCCTTTAATCTAGTTTGTGTAAGCCCCGGCTTTACAGTTTGCAGGCGTCTTGGACTCATACGATTGGGATTATTAAGCTGTAAATCAGGCCGGGATTTAGCTTCATCGATGTAAACGGAATGACTGTAGCGAGAAATTTCTTCAATATCTTTTAAGTTACGAATCAGTAAGCCTTGCAAAGGGAAATGGGTTCGCTCCCACGGTATATCAAGTCGACACACGTACATCCCCAACTTAAGTTGGCTGACTGGAATTCCATAACTTTGCAGCTCTACCATATCCTACCCTTACACTTAAATTCCGTTGGGGTCTTGGGGAAAAAATGACAGGCGGAGGAAACCAGAGAGAGGAAGGCCTTTCTCGTATTCTGGCAACCCCGCTGTCATAGGCCATGCCCTTAGACCGGTAATTTTGCGTGCTGTACTTTCGCTACAGCTTGCCCTTTTCAGATTACTTTGAATTAACTAAAACATAACACATCGGCGCCGAATGTGAAGTGCCGCATACTATACCCCTGAAGCAGTTGGCATTTTCGCATTGAAATAGCTGCCAAGTGTAAAATACCTAAATTTTCTTGATTTTCAAATAATTACCTAAGGTTTTATTTTTTTAAGCTAATTAAATTCATTCATAAAGTTATAAAACCGGGTTTTTAATTGAAAACTATTCTGGATAAATTTTTTAAACCCCAAAATAGTTATTCCTTTCGATTGCATTTTTCTTTCTAGAGTGATTTTTTGGTAATTAATATTTTGACGAATTTGGCATTCAGGTCAACAGACCCTAAATAGAAGATTTGTAAACCTCTTATAACACTCCGGCACTTTTGATTTCTAAATAGCTGTTTGCCACTTTCACTGCCAGTTCGTCCGGTAAACAATCCACCAAAAATACGCCATTATTTCTTAATATCTGCTGCGCTTCGTTACGTGAATGCATATAGTGATTAGCGCCACTAAAAACCAGAGCATCGTCAAAACTTCGAATATCAATTTGCAATAGACTATCCAAAATTTTCTCTCGAACATTTGCCAACAACACCACGTGATTTTTCCGTAATACTTTCACCGCCAGCATTAGTTCATCAATCTCTTCGTCGCGCGTATTAGTGACCAGAATAATTAGGGATCGCTTTCGCTGAAGCCCCGCGAGCCGCTCTGCTGCGGAAACATAGTCCGGCGCGCAGTTTTCAGCCTGCAAATCGTACATGGCATTGAGTATGGTTTTTACGTTGCCCGCCCCTTTTTGCGGCGGCACCCAACGCTGTTCTTTTCCGAAACTTAGAGCACTTACAGAATCTCCCTGTTTAAGGGCGATGTGACTCACCAATAACAAGGCATTGAGCGAATGATCAAAATGACTCAAGGTGTCGTCAATTGCTCGCATTCTTCTCCCGGAGTCAATTAAAAGCACAATATGCTGATCTCGTTCGTCCTGATACTCACGCGATATTAGTTTCTGTCTTCTTGATGTTGCGTTCCAATCGATTTGTCTAAGCGAGTCTCCTCGGCGATATTCTCGCAGCTGTAGAAACTCCAACCCTTCTCCCCGACGTGGTTTTCGTTTAATACCAATTTGGCTGGCATGATTATCAGTCGCAAGGATGGTGTAAGCAGATATAACAGAAAAATCGGGATACACTTTGACTTTAGATTGCAGATCCAGGTTATAAGAAACCGTCCAAAAACCAATAGGACTTGAGGATCTCACAAAACACTTTGAAAAGATCAGTGGCCCCCTGTGTTTGGGTTTGATGCGATAACGGTGACGACTGAATTTTCCCGGTAGCAAATTGATAGTGAGAGGTAAGGCATCAAAATTTACTTCGTCAGGAATACCATCAAACAATTTTATTTTCTGCGGAAGTCTAAAGTGATGTTGTATCCGCAACTCAACCTGGCTCCAACGATTGACCGCCATACTGCCCGCCACTCGTCTTTCAACAACCACACTGTGCTGCCTGAATCCTAGAAGTAGATCCACCAGGACAAGCACCAAGCCGAAAATTACAATGGCAAAACTTAAAGACCTTAAGCTTTCCGGAGTTTCAACATCCAACATTATTTGAAAATGAAAAACCATCATGCTTTCAATCACAGCAAAAGCCATGACCAAAAAAATAAATAATTTGGACGGGAATAATTTCTTACTGGCGAGGCGCATCAATATGCCTCAAAATATCTTCGAGCACGTGGTCTGTATTCACTCCCTCAATATCCAATTCAGCGGAAAGCAAGATTCGGTGTCTGAGTACTGGCAAGGCAACCATTTTTACATCGTCGGGCGTGACAAAGGTATTATTATTAGTTAATGCCAATGCACGGGCCGAAGCCAATAAAGCAATACTGGCTCTCGGTCCAGCGCCTCGCGCAATTCCTGTCCAGTCACGCGTAGCACGCACGATACTGACAATGTATTTGATTACTTCAGTATCAACTGTTATGCGTTGAGCAATTTTTTGCAAGGCCAGCACTTGACTGGCCTTTACAAGGGTTCGCAAGGAATCCAAATCAAAACCCATGGCAGATTGTCCTTGGCTAAGCTGTTTCAACATGCGGTGCTCGTCCGTTTCTTGCGGATAATCAATCAGGACTTTTAACATAAAGCGATCAAGCTCAGCCTCCGGGAGAGGATAGGTCCCCTCTTGTTCAACTGGATTCTGCGTCGCAAGCACCATGAAGGGTTGTCCTGTATTAAACGATTCCCCTTCAATGGTAATTTGCCGTTCCTGCATAACTTCCAATAATGCCGCCTGTGTTTTCGCAGGTGCGCGATTAATTTCATCTGCGAGCAATAAATTTGTAAACACCGGACCTTTACGAATCTCGAACTCCTGTTTAGCCATGTTAAACATTGCATGCCCCGTCACATCACTGGGCATTAAATCCGGGGTAAATTGGACTCGTGAAAATTCACCACCAAAACATTTCGCAAGTGCACGTACCAATAGCGTTTTACCTAAACCGGGCACGCCTTCGACGAGAACATGACCACACCCAATTAGTGCAACAAGAACCTGTTCAATAATTTCATCTTGGCCAATCAGCACCTTTTTAATTTCATTTTTAATCGCAGCTGCCAATGTCGCCGCTTGTTCAAAATTATTTTCGCTACTCAATTCACTATTCTCGTTTGTCATAGCTTTTCCTTTATATTTTTTAAACTCTTCACAATTTCAGTAAACTCTTTTCTGTTTAAATTATCCACCGGCTCAAAATACGCTCGTGAAATATTCTCGGCTTCACCCTGGATGATACCCCGTAAGAATTTCGCTTTTTCTTGATCAGGTAACTCATCAAAATGTCTTACACGTCTATTTGCCATTTTGGCTATATCCAATCGTAGACGCTCAATAAGTTCGGCGTGCACCCCTACTCTGTATAGAAACTCAGATCCAGCCTTAATATGTTCGGAAAAACTGCGTCTTTCAATCTTACTGTCTGAAAAAACCGGGCCGAATCGCACCAATACTCTCCACAACAAGAGTAAAATCGCAAACAAGAATGCCAGTATTGCAAGAGGAATTCCCTTCCACATCAGATTTAACAATGAGGGGGCATCTCTATTGATAACAAACCAAACTTTTTTGCTGTCTCCAACAAGGGTTTTTAAAAAGTGGGCGTGATCCAGACAAGCGATAACAGGGTTTTCCCATATTCTATTGCTGGCATTGACATAAATCTTGCCTTCACCAATTCTAAAATCAGCAAACGCAACAAGGTCATTTGAGCTCGTAAAACTGACAGGCTCTACCTCACCCAGAGAGAACAAATTGATCCAGCCATAAATGATTTTCATGTTGGCCTGGGCACTATCCAGCACAACTTCGTCTGCGGGATAGTGCATACAGTAGTATTGATTTCGTTCTATATAGTTCAATTTTTCATAAGGCTTATCTTCGACTACCGAGATCTCAGTATTTTCTTTTCCAGCTGTTTCCTGCCCTTCATTTATCTCTGTTTCAGAGTCTGCGCTTTCTTCTACTTCTTCTGTGATCGCAGCGCTTTCCTCTTCATTTTCATCCTCTTCCTTATTCTCACCAAAATATTTATAGTCAACATGCTGACCTGCGGTAATGTCCAGCTTTTGAAATAACTGATCTTCAACTTCGTTGTCACTAAAAAACTGGTTTTGCGCAGTGGCGATAAATCTTCCACCAGACTCTACCCAAGACCACAGGTTTTCAAAACGATTGTTGGTCAACATTCCCCTGCCATTAATCAATATTATGGTATCGTCTTTCCCTACCAGCTTATCTTTGACCCGCATTTTATCCAGCACCGCTAAACTCAAGATAATTTCGCTTTCAATACCCTGCCCTTCAAGAAACTTTTGCGCTGCGTAATAAGAATTTTCATTGACCTCTGAAACAGGCCCAATATTCACTTCGTCTTCTTCAACGATCATCCAGAAAAAATAAGCCCAAATAATAATTCCTGTTGCGATTACCAGGATCACTACCAAGCTCCACTCTGCTTGCCCTATGCGAGGTAAACGCATTATTTGTTTCCTCGCTCAATCAAAGTGTTTTCTTTCAGGCTATCACTCTGACCGTGCCAGTGTTCTGCCCAAACCACGCATAGAGACTCAGCTTCACCCGTGTCCATGACAATATGCCCATAAGCCAGGCGACGCCAATGCCGGGTCAATTCACCAAAATACCTCAGGGTAGATTCAGAGAGTTTTAATTGTTTTGCATATTGCCTTGTTGCGTGTAGGCACTGAAGCTCAGTATCCCCATCTTGCAATTCCATCCCCCTATCCACCAACCGTGACAAAGAAGCCCTGTAAAGCAATGCTAAAGCTTCACGATATTTTTGTTCTTGCCATAAACTCAGTGCAGTCTGGCCAACATTATCAGGCAGTGATTCTTTAGTTATTGATAAACCAAACAAAGTTTCAGGCGCGATTTTATTTTCAACTTTTGATTCCGGAATCAGACTAGCGAACCATGCTCGATAACGAAAAACAAGATAGAAAATAAGACAGAGAACCAAAACCCACAAAATTATCTCACCGCTATAGGCAATAAAGTTGTCCAGCTTTTTCAAAATAGAATCCAGCGCACTCGCAAAAGCTTTGTCGCGTTTTTTATCGCTATTATCTTCAAATGGCAAATGTCGCGTTTTTTTTATTTTAATTCGATTGAAATCTTCGCCAAGTAATATTTCCTTAATCTCCGACCTGGATTGTTCTAGCTCTGGATTAATTGCGGGCACCTCAGACATATCAGTGGCAGTATCTTCTGAATAAGCCCGCGGCACCTCCAGGGTCGTAAATAAGCTTACAAGCACCACTACAATTGCCAGGCTTTGGCTGGCACCTTGGCGTTTTGCAACCATCCTTTTAAACGCAATCTCCACATCCCAAGCCTCCAATTGAATCCGTCGGTTGAGATAAAGCGCAAAACCTGCAGACACATAAAAGGGGGTCACCAACACCACAGCCAAGTACATTAAGCTGTAATAGATATAACCGGCAAGTTGGTCATAAAAGCTATTCCACCCGCCGCCGTCCATTACTTTCCACCAAGGTGTTTCTGCAATTTGACTCATGAATTGAATAATGATCAAAAAGATTGCTGTGGCAATGGCAAATACACAAAATACACCAATAAAACTAATCCAGGTTGCTGGCGCTGAATCAGCGCGGTGCAAAACGGACAAACGCGAAGCGCGCTTCTTCCCGGATAAACCTTCCAACAAGACCACCGGCACATCCATAGAACGAGTAGGGCTAAAGCGTCTGAAAGTTAAAGTGCTTAAAAGTTGTTTAAATATTATTGAGGAGGATTGTTTTAAAATTGCTTTAGCAGATAATAATTCATTAAAAACTGCGCGACTCAAAAATAGAAGCAAAGGCCGCTCGTAGAGGGGTAACAACAACCAAAAGATAAAAAATTTCCAATATAAATCTAGCTTAGGCAAAAAACTTATCAACAACCAAAAAGGGAAACTCATAATTAAAAAAATGAGGCTCAGTGGCACCCACCAGCGTTTAGCCATTCGCACACCAAGATCAACCGCCTCCCAGGGCCTTCGTGGTCGAATTTCTATTGTGAGCTGATCCAGATCCATATTTTAATTTTTACCAAAATACCGAGCACCTACCCGACCTGCTTTTTTCCTGAAAAAGCCAAATAGACAATCACAATAAACCAGAGCAAAGAACCAACAAAATATTTTTGCCACGCATAGAAAATATTGTTTGAAGACCAAAATGCCTCAATAAATGCAGCAATGAGCAACATAGCAATCACGCCATAAATCAATCTGATCGCAATGCCCGCAGCATTTTTTAGCGCTTGCACACGAGAGACATTGCCTGGGGAGAGAAGCGCGAAGCCAATCTTTAAGCCCGCAGCACCGGATATTGCGATGGCAGTCAGTTCAAAACTGCCATGTCCAATCACAAAAGTGAAAAATGTTTCGGAATATCCCACGTTCACCAAATGCCCGGCGATCGCACCGAAATATAAGCTGTTGAATACCAGGAAAAATATTGAACCCAGACCCCAAATTATGCCGGAAGCAAAACAATTAAAGGACACGCCAATATTATTTCGAATGTAATGACCAAACATGATCCAGTTTGTTCCTGACTCTCGCGCTTCGCCAAGCACTCGATTTTCAGGATTGTACATGGACTCAAATTGCGAAACATTCCATGAATCGATAAAGCTGTAAACCAATTCCGGCTTAAGTTGAATTGCCACAAAATAAATCAGCGCCGGAACATAAAATAACCCTGTGGCCAACCAAAACAGTTTCCACTCCTTGCGTAGCAAAGTAGGGAAATCATTCAGGAAAAATTGGATAAAAGCTTGCCCAAAATAGGACTTCTTTTTGTAAAGTTGCTGGTGACCACGAACAATTAGCTCACCAAGACTATCTACAAGGTAACTACTATACTGCCTTTCCTTGGCTATAGAGTGGAAATGACATACTTTCCTATACAAGCGGGAAAATTCAGCAAGTTTTAGCGCATCAAGCGGTTCAGAAAGTTCTGCCTCACTAAGAATCTGTTCAAACTGCTTCCATTTCTGCGCATAAAGCTCCTCAAATTGGCCTTGTTTCATTTAAAAATCCTTTTATCAATCATTTCCAATTAAGGTATTGGCCATTTGTTTTATACAGCGAATTCGATTATCTGTTTTTAGAATAGGCGCCAAGACCTCGGCCAATTCTTGTTGACGTTCGTAAGACAAACTGCGACTGCGTTCTGCAAATGCTATCAAAGCGCGCTGTTCTTCCAAATTAAAATCCGCAGGAACTGTTGTTTTACCTTTTTCATCGGATTGGGGTCGCGCTCGCTTTGGCTGCATATATACCACAAGGGTGCCAGCAGCCAAATCTCCCAAGCGTTGAAACTTTCGGGTACACAGGCAACAAATTAAAGCCGGAACGTACAAAATTACCGGAAAAGAGTCGATGACGCGTAAGAGATTTCGCAGCAGTGAGCCCGCAAAATTGATTGGTGAAGCATCTTCATTGACCACCAGAATGCCCATCACTTTTTTGCCTGGCGTTGAACCATTTCGCCAAACTTCAAAGTAAACGGGGTAAAACCATTCAATAACAAATACAACAATAAAAAATACGCCCAAGCCAAATTCATCAATGTAACCAAGGAAAAATGAGAGAACGAGAACAATGGCTAGTCGAATAAGCAGATCTATACCAAAAGCAGCGATTCTGACGCCAGGACCCGCGGGGTCAAGGGGCAAATCTGCACCCTCTGGGGTTTCGATATAGTCCCGCGTTTCGGTAATAATCATTCCTATCTTCTTCTCAATTTCTAACAATCGGCCAGACTACCTGATCAATAAAGGCTTTTGAAGCGGATAAAGTGCTACAAGCGGTCTAAACTTAAGGTAATTACTCAGGAGGGTCACCTATGGTCAGTGAATCTCATCCAGAACGTCGCCAATATTCTCGTGTAAATTTTAATGCGAAGGTGGACTTGACCCAGAATAATAGTCACTTCTCCAGCACCATCATTGATCTTTCGCTCAATGGTATACTGCTGGACACCCCGCAAAATTATGAACTGCGCGCAGATATACCAGCGATGGCCAACATTAAGCTGGGCGATGACACTGAAATATCTATGAGTATCAGCCTTGTTCACAGCAGTTCAGAAGTTTTGGGCTTTCGGTGCGAAAGCATTGATGTGGATAGTATTGGCCATCTCAGACGTTTAATTGAATTAAATCTTGAAGATGATAACGCTGCAGAACGTGTATTAAACGAACTGGTCAGCGCCCGTAAGATAGCAAATTAATCTCAACCCCTTATCCATTGAATCGGTATGCAAATAAAAGTGAATCAGTCAGAAAATCGAACCCAAACCCGTTTTAATTTGCGGGCCCACGCGACTCTTGAAAAAGGGGGTGAATCGTGGTCAGCACATTTAATTAATTTTTCAGCAGCTGGCGCCTTGCTCGCCACCATAGATGATCATTCTCTGGAAGCCGGCACTGACATACATTTAGAAATTGAGCTGGGCAAGGAAAAAAAGCTGGCGCTATTAGGGTCGGTCATACACGTGAAAGATCATTATGTGGGCTTACACTGTAGAGCAGCAAACATCGAAGATGAACACTTGCTGGAAGAACTCATCAAAACACTTGAGAAAGGGGAAGACTTTAAAGTCGATTATTAGTCTGCGCCGATAGCGGCCAAGGCCTGATTCAAACGTTTAACGCCCAGTACTTCAATTCCTTTTATTGGTTCCTTGGGAACGTTCCCCGAAGGCACTATCGCTTGCTTAAAACCGTGTTTTGCTGCTTCTCTCAGTCTTTCCTGTCCACTGGGAACCGGCCTAATCTCCCCCGCCAAGCCCACTTCTCCGAACACTACAAGTTCGGTGGGCAAAGGTCTGTCGCGAAAACTTGAGACCAGAGCGAGCAATAAAGCCAAATCTGCGCTGGTTTCAGCAATTTTGACACCCCCAACCACATTCACGAAGACATCCTGATCTCCCACCATCAAACCGCCGTGGCGGTGCAAAATAGCCAGTAGCATAGCCAAACGATTGTGCTCCAAACCTACTGCAACTCGACGAGGGTTGCCCAAACTTGAGCTGTCTACCAAAGCCTGAATCTCCACAAGCAGTGGCCGCGTCCCCTCCCAGGTTGCCATTACAACCGAGCCTGCTGAAATTTCGTCCGGCCTTTGTAAAAAAATCGCAGAGGGATTGCTTACTTCTTTCAAGCCTTGCTCGGTCATCGCAAATACACCCAACTCATTGACGGCACCAAAACGATTCTTTGTTCCGCGGAGCGTACGAAATCGCGAGTCGTGAGAACCCTCCAGCATAATGGAGCAATCAATAATGTGTTCGAGGACTTTGGGCCCGGCCAAACTGCCGTCCTTGGTGACGTGCCCCACTAAAATTAAAACTGTCCCACTTTGCTTGGCGAAGCGCGTCAATTCCGCTGCACATTCACGCACTTGCGAAACCGAGCCCGGTGCTGAAGCAATGTCGTTTTGATGCATCACCTGAATGGAATCGACCACCATAATTTTAGGTTTCAACTCTTCGGCGGCACTCAGCACACTATCCACCTCTGTAGCACTCAGCATGTGCAGACTGCCAACTGGCAAATTCAGGCGCTGTGCCCGCATTGCCACTTGCTGCAAACTCTCCTCGCCCGTCACATACAGGGCTCGATGTTTTTCAGATAGGTGACACAAGGTTTGTAAAAGTACCGTGGATTTTCCCGCGCCAGGATGCCCACCAATCAGCACCACTGAACCCGGCACAAAACCCCCACCCAATACGCGATCGAATTCCTCCATACCGGAACTGACACGTGGCAATTCTTCCAGATCGACTTCTGACAAAATGGTTGGTTTAGCGCTAAGAAGGCCACTGTAGCCTGCCACTTTGCGCTGGCTGGCAGCTTTGTTTGTTGCTCCCAAACGAAACTCACTCAACGAATTCCAGGCTCCACATTCTGAACACTGGCCCTGCCATTTTGAAAAATCAGCACCACACTCATTGCAAACAAAAGCTGTTTTAGATTTCGCCAAGTTCTAGCTTCCTTGTTTTTCTTTGAAGTCGTCTCGTATTTTTTGACGTATATCCATCCACACCTTTCCGAGGGTGTTAAGACCACGCTGGTCTCGACCCAAACCCCAATAGTGATCATAGGCAGAAGTTTCTAATAACATTTCTTCCCCGGTATCCAGCAAGGCTTGTTTCACTTCGGGATACATCATGGCCTGAGTGTACAAAGCCCGGGTCATTAATACTCTCCGTATTTTTTTCCAGTTGGCGCATTTGCGACTAAAAAACGCGTTCCCTAATTTGTAGGCTTCCTGAGGACTAGAGGCCTGTTTAATTTTATTGGCGTGCCCTGGCGATTTGGCCAAGTTTGCATACAAATAGTGTTCAGCGCTAAGCCAGTCCTGATCTTCGAGCCTTAGGGGACCATAAGCCGACGAAAACGGGCTTTCTGAGTCAAAGCGTGAAAATTGGATGGCATTTTCTTTGGCAGGGTCGTGATCAAATAACATGGTGATTGAGGCCGGGAAAAGCGCCAATACTAGCGGTAAACGACCGTCCCGTAAATTTAAGAACGCTTGTTGGTACCGAAGCTTCGCACTAAATGTTAATCTAGCGTCCGAAAGAGGTCGTATGAAAAGCTCACTGATCCCGGACAGACCCATTCTTGTTTATCCTTCGCTCGCAGCCACTGTAGGCCTTGAGGAGGCGGTGATGCTGTCTGTATTGAGCGAACTTTGTTCCAATCTCGAGTCGTCACACCGCAATAACTTTGCCTGGTTCAGACTCCCCTGCAAACACATCACAGATGCAATGCCATTTTTTACTGCGAGAGATATTCAGCGAGTTTGCCAAAGTTTGCGTGACAAAGGCATTTTGTTAATTGGTGTTGCTGGTTTTGCTCAGGAAAGCCACTTTGATTTTGCTTTTAATGAAAAACTTGAAAATCAAATTGAGCAAAATGAAAAAGAAAACTATAAACCCGCTAAGACTTCTTTCGTCAGTCCGGCTCATCCCAAACAAGCGCGCGCTGAGTACCAAACAGAAAATACCGCAATATTTGGCAAGAATTTTATTGCTCCAAATTGGCAGCCGGATGAAGATACTCTGGCGCAATTACACCAGCACAATATACCCACTGCGTTTGCCCTCCAGCATGTCGGTGCTTTTGTCACTTACTGGCGAGAACGCAATGAAGCCCAGCGCTCCTGGGGTTCGGTATTTATCAAACATGTCCTTCACCAATGGCGTAAATTTGAGGCGGATACGCATCAGCGTAAACGAGAACAGGCCATGTATCACAATTGGCGACCTTCGCAAGATGCTATGCACGTTCTCGTGAATCAAGCCTGCGTGAGCCGCGAATTTATTGAAGATGCCATTCCAGAATTTATTCTTTACTGGCAGGAACGCGGGGATAAAACCTCAACCTGGAACAGTAAATTTATTCAACATGTAAAATTACAGTGGCACAAATACCAAAATAGTCTTGAAAGTAGCCAACAAGCTTTACCTATTTCTGCAAGCTGGCACCCTTCTGAAGAAGTTTTTGATGTACTGCGACTTGCCAACATTGATATTCAATTTGCACAAAACCTCATTGCAGAGTTCGTAATGTATTGGAGGGAAAGCAAACAAATACATACATCGTGGAACACGCGCTTTTTACAATATGTTAAAAAACAATGGGCAAAACGCCACGCTATAAATGAATTTGCTTCAACAAATAGCGCTGTGCGTTCAACCCGGGAGATCTCACTTGAAGAAGAACTTAGCGACCGAAGCTGGGCCTACTAGTAAAGATAATTTGGTCGATGCCATTAATCAGGTTTTTGCGATTTT
The DNA here is from genome assembly GCA_050299435.1 of Cellvibrionaceae bacterium. GTDB lineage: Bacteria > Pseudomonadota > Gammaproteobacteria > Pseudomonadales > Cellvibrionaceae > 1162T-S-0a-05. Next base: position 32,646 of record JBNKVX010000034.1, read on the forward strand.
TAGGCGCAATTTCCATAATCAATATTTCAAGGCATTTCCTGATGAGAATGAACAAAATATTGCGAAACGCTTGTGGCTGGATTCATTAAAATATTTTTCCGACGATGTCATTCTTGCCGCGGCAAAACACATAGTTGAGACGCGTGAATTTTTACCCACTTTACACTCAATGCTGGTGGCTTGCGAAAAGTTAAGTAAGAAAAGCTTTCCTGATGCACACCAAGCCTATATTGAAGCCTGTCGCGCACCTTCGCCGAAAGCTGAAGCAAATTGGAGTCACTTGGTTGTGTACTATGCAGGAAAGGCTTGTGATTGGTACTTTTTACAAAGCAACCCTGAATCCATCGCTTTTCCGGTATTTAAAGAAAAATATGAAGAAATTTGTCAAAGAGTCAATTTGGGAGAAAAACTTCAAGAGCCTGTGGTGAAACAATTACCAGAGGAAGTGCTGACAACCCTGGACAAGGAAGAAAATCTGCGTAAATTGGAATCACTCAAGCGACAACTGGAAATTTAAAAATAAAAACTTATCTCATATGTCGATTAAAAAAATTCTTGCCTTAAGCTTTTTCTTTTATTTCCTGACGCTCTCAGTGCTTTTTTTATATTTGCTAAAACCCGCTTCAACACAATTAATTGTAAGCCCACACACTTTACCTGACCTCGCCACTCTGGAAGATATTCAGGAAAGGAAAGATCGTTTCCTTACTTTACTTGACCCGCTGATAAATATCGCCAATGCAAAAATCAACCAGGAACGAGACCAGATTATAAAAATTGAGGCCCGTTTCTTACAAGATTCACTTTCACCGAAGAATCGACGAGAACTCGCCATCCTAACCAGAAAATATGAAGTCAAAGAAACGGAGCTTGCTCTTAAAATCGAAAAGCTAAAATTGCGTATCAACGTCATCCCAAAAGCGCTGGTACTTGTTCAAGCTGCTAATGAATCAGCATGGGGCACCTCTCGTTTTGCTCTAACAGCAAACAACCTATTTGGTCAGTGGTGCTTTTCAAAAGGCTGTGGAATTGTGCCAAATAATCGGGCGCCAGGAGCCCGGCACGAAGTTCAAAAATTCCCCAACTTATTGGCGGCGATAGAATCCTATATGCTCAACATCAATACACACGATGCCTACAGGGAGTTACGTACAATACGCGCCAAACAAAACGCGGCCAGCGCTTTACAATTGGTAGAAGGTTTAGAATCCTACTCTGAAAGAGGTGAGGACTATATTCGTGAACTGAAACAAATGATACGTTTCAACAACCTTGAATAAAGTTTAAACAAACTCGAGACCAACCCCATCCTGAGTCAGACGGATTACCCGAAGAATGCCGTTATAGGTGTTATCTTCATCTGAATAAAACCGTGCCTCAAATTCTTCACCAACAGAAATATAGTGAGCCAAATCTCGATGTGAAACAAATACCCCCGTATCTGAGATATTTTGGGTTTCAGCCAGGATATCACCTAATTCATGGTGACTAATTTTTATTGAACACTTTATTGGTCTGCGACCGTGCTTACGAAATTCAGACATAGTCTTCGCATGCTCTGTTAGCGGGTTATATTGTTTTAACTATCTCTAATTCGTAAGTGCCACCAACAAAAAATCTATCTATAAACTGTACTTTATATTTTTAAATTTTTTGCCTGCCAAATATCCAAATACATTCCGGCTTCACCCTGAGCGGCTGGTTATAAATGCATCTATACCTGCATTCACAAAACAACTCTCAGTTTAGGCATACTTTAAGAGATACATAATTCCCGTTTCTTCTTTTACGGCTTTTTAACTCATTATTCTAATTATTATGTTTCGATGTTTGGAATGACTTTCCAAACGCCAAAAGGCAATACTAAAGTAGCGACAGAAACCGTGTCAAACTTTAAAACTGTTTTTTACTAACTAAATCACTCTAATAATTTAAGAACTCGTTAATTCGACGGAATCGACTTTTTGAAATCCGCGGGGTAATTTGTTTCCTCTTCTTCCGCGCTCGCCTATGTAGTGTTCCAGATCTTTGAATTTTAAAGTAAGAAAGCGCTTGCCTGAACTGATTTTTATTGCCTCATCCTGAGTAAATGCAAGTAAAGCCAAAACATACTCTTCTCTGGCCGCCGCTTTTGCAGATGGAATATTGATAATTTTATTGCCTTTTCCTTTCGCCATTTCCGGCAATTCACTCACTTCAAACGCCAGCATGCGCCCTTCTGTTGTTATAGCCGCCAGCCAAACTTTTTCTTGTGCTTTTAAAATAACAGGGGGAAGGGCACGACAATTTTTTGGGACGGATAGACTCGCTTTACCCGCTCGATTTTTTGTTTGTAAATCAGCTAAATTTGCTACAAAGCCATAACCCGCATCTGAGCCCAATAACACCTTTTGTTGATCAGTCCCCAGCAACACACCCACAAAACTCGCCCCAGCTGGCGGGTTCAATTTTCCGGTTGCAGGTTCTCCCTGACCTCGAGCCGATGGTAAGGTATGAGTTGCTAACACATAGGAACGCCCGCTTGTATCCAATAAAATTGTTGGTTGATTGCTTTTGCCGCGCGCTGAAGATTTAAAACTGTCGCCGGATTTATAGCTTAAAGCGCCTGGATCAATATCGTGTCCTTTCGCAGCTCGTATCCAACCTTTTTGAGAAAGTACAACAGTGACAGGATCAGCCGTCACTAATTCTGTTTCATCAAAAGCCTGCGCGTCAGCGCGGGTAACAATGGGTGATCGTCGGCTGTCACCAAAATCCTTTGCCACTTCTTGCAATTCTTTTTTGATTAATGATTTCAATCGACGTGCCGATCCTAGAATTGCTTCGATTTCATCGCGTTCTTTTTCCAGTTCCTGTTGTTCGCTTCGAATCTTCATTTCTTCAAGACGAGCCAATTGACGCAGCCGTGTTTCCAGAACGTAATTCACTTGCGCTTCGGACAATTTGAAGCGTTTCATTAATTCCTTTTTAGGTTCATCGTGAGTGCGAATAATTTCGATGACTTCATCCAGATTTAAAAACGCAATTAACAAGCCGTCCAACAAATGCAATCTTTCCTGAACCCAATTGAGGCGATGTTGTAAACGCCTACGCACGGTAACCATTCGAAAAGCGAGCCATTCCCCGAGCATTTTATCCAGTGGTTTGACGGATGGCTTGCCATCGATACCGATAACATTCATATTGATACGGTAATTTCTTTCGAGATCGGTAGTGACAAACAGATGGTTCATAAGCGCTTCACAATCAATGCGGTTAGATCGCGGCTCAATGACTAATCGCACCGGATTTTCGTGATCAGATTCATCCCTCAAATCTTCTACCATCGGTAATTTTTTTGCCTGCATTTGTCCGGCTATCTGTTCAAGAATTTTGGCTCCACTCACTTGATGTGGTAATGCAGTGATCACAATGTCGTCGTCTTCCTTGATCCACGTCGCGCGCATTTTCATAGATCCACGCCCGGTTTCGTACATTGCCTGCAGTTCTTTTTTCGGAGTAATAATCTCCGCATCGGTTGGCATATCCGGCCCTAAAATAAACTGGCATAAGTCCTTTGTTTTCGCTTTGGGGTTTTCCAGAAGATGTATGGTCGCATCAATCACCTCATTGAGATTGTGAGGAGGAATATCAGTTGCCATACCTACTGCAATGCCGGTGGTGCCGTTAAGTAAAACATTGGGAAGGCGTGCCGGTAAAATTTTTGGCTCAGTCAACTCGCCATCGAAATTGGGTACCCATTCGGCTGTTCCCTGACTCAATTCATTGAGCAAAACCTCTGTGTATCTTGCCAGGCGTGCTTCGGTATAACGCATGGCGGCGAAAGATTTCGGGTCATCTTGCGATCCCCAGTTTCCTTGCCCTTCAATAAGCGGATAGCGATAGGAAAATGGCTGAGCCATGAGTACCATCGCTTCATAAGATGCACTGTCCCCATGCGGATGAAATTTACCAATCACATCACCAACGGTGCGTGCTGACTTTTTAAACTTCGCGCTCGCTTTTAATCCGAGCTCACTCATCGCATAAACAATTCTTCTTTGAACCGGTTTTAAACCGTCACCAATATGAGGCAAGGCGCGATCCAAAATTACATACATCGAATAATCGAGGTAGGCTTTTTCGGTGAATTGTTTTAGGGGTATATGTTCGTCAGCTTCCGGCGCTATTATTTCGCTCATGAATATTTCCT
>JBNKVX010000035.1:0-36208 GCA_050299435.1 Cellvibrionaceae bacterium
ACTCAGCTCTATACCTTGTGACGTTTTCGCCTCTTCGCTGCCAAATTGGACTCGTTGTCGGATATAACTGGGTGTAACCAAATTCGCGAACACAATTTCAGGGGGCTCAACAATTTCAACTGATACTTCGTTTTCGTATTCAAAATCAAATACGCTCAAATCCAGATTGAAATTACCGAAGGTTTTGCGATAACCCAGCTCCAATGATGTGAGATGGGTGTCTTCTATATCTATTGAGGCTCCATCAACTACCATCAGTAGAGGCAGGGGCTGTTGCGCACCCGTCGCAGGAAATATTGCGTAGGGACCATCATCGATATGCAATACTGAAAACGATGGCGAAGACGTCGCTTCAGAATATGCAAGCCAAAATCTTTGATCTGAGCTGGGGGCCAAAAGCAGACGTGCAGAGGGTTGAACATTACTATCACTCAATTCTGAATCATCTAATCTTGCAGCCACTGACAAACTGACGTATTCACTGGCTTTCCATTCATCAGCCAAATAGACACCATAATGCAAGACACTGCGAGAGCTCGGCACAAATTTCCAACTAAAATCATTTTGACTGACAATGGAAACGTCTGAGAGACGTGAGTTAATCCCGGCGGATAAAGAATGTCGTCCATACGAGGCATTAACATCCAAATCCAATTGAAAATTTCTTGAATCCCAATCAAATAATCTGTTTTCTCTTTCCGTATTGTCTACAGAAAATCGTGCACGCCAATTCGCTGACTCACTGAGCGTTTTTTCGTACTTTGCCTGCGCGACCCAACCTAATTTACTTTCATCAATTTCTCTGGACACGATGCGAAACTCTTCTTCACTTGTCCAGGACCACTCCGGGGAAAGCTGTGTTCCTAAAATTTCTGTTTGAATTTGCCAATTGGAAGTGTTTGTGTTTTTTCCGAACACGTTTGAAATTCGCCAATCTCTAAATCCGGATTCCTGAAATTGCCCATCCTCAGATTCCAGGCCCCCTCTTTGGCTAAATTTGGCAGACGCTCCCCAGTTCCAACCAGAATCAAGTGGAGTATTAATCGCCACGGAATGTCCGGCATTGAGCTTATCTCCCGCCCAGACATTGACGCGACTTGCGCTAATTGATTCTGGATCACGCGTTATGATGTTCACAATGCCATTGACGGCATTAGCACCCCAAGCTGCAGCGTTGGGCCCCCTGATAACCTCAATGCGTTCAATTTCGGAAAGAGGAAGATTCAGCTCATCCCAGTTCACGCCAGAAAAGGCAGTGTTATAGGCGATTCTGCCGTCCACCATGACAAGCACAAAACGTGAGAATCTCCCTCCCAAACCTCGTATCGAGACAGACCACTCACCGGCAGAAATTTGCGACACTGCAAGCCCGGGTGCCATACGCAGCGCTTCAACCAGGGACTGAACGCCACTTGCATGAATGTCTGACGCCGTTATAACGTAGGCGGAGTAAGGCAAATCCATCGCTCGCGTTTTTCGTTTGCCCGCGCTCTCTACTTCAACATTCATGTTGACCAACTCTTCAAAATCCATTTCGATAAGCTCAGCAGCAGTCGCTTTATCTTGCTGCGCCATTACCGGGGAAGAGTTGATACAACAGGCTATAACGAAAGTGAAACGCTTAATCATTTCTTTAATCTCAGGTACGACATTCAGTGAACACCTAAAAATGTGATCTAAGTTCAGTCTAGCAGTCTGTCGTCGAGAAAGAGGTTTTTGAGGCTTTGAGACAAAAAAAGCCCGCCAATGGGCGGGCTAATACACATAATAATACTGATCGGAGAAAGCTATGATCTAACTCAAGGAGGAGATACTCGTCAAATCACACACTCAACATAGTTATAGACAGTTTTTTGCTGAAAGATTGCATCAATTTTTAATAAATTTTTGGCTATTAATTCGATTTTTTAATTAAGGCGTGAACTACGTCAAAGTTTTGTCCCTTAGGGTGCCAAGCGTACCAACTGCCAAATCTTTGTTTGCGCATCAAACTGATACTGAAATCGGTCATGCAAGCGTTTGCCGCCACCCTGCCAGAACTCATATTGGCTTACTTTTACGCGATAGCCGCCCCAAAAATCCGGCAAAGGTACCTGACCATTTTTAAATTTGTTTTTCATATTTTCATATTGTTGCAATAAAAATTGCCTGGAACTCACACTCTCACTTTGCGGTGAAGCCCAGGCAGCGAATTGACTGTCGAGTGGTCGACTTACAAAGTATTTTAAAGATTCTGCAACTGAAACTTTACTGGCGACCCCCTGAAGCTTCACTTGTCGATCCAGTTGATGCCAGGGAAACAATAGACTGACCTTTGAATTATGCTGAATATCCTGTGCTTTTTTACTTTTGTAGTTCGTGTAAAAAACAAAACCCTCCTGATCGAAGTGTTTGAGTAATACGATGCGTTGTGAAGGCTCACCCAATGCCGACACGGTCGCCAAAACCATGGCTGTGGGGTCATAGATAGGAGATTCGCAAGCTTGCCGCATCCAAAGCGAAAATTGTTCGAGCGGACTCTCATGCATATCCGCACGCCGCAAGCCTCCAGCCAAATACTCTCTTCGACTATGCTCTAAATCCATACTCCAGACACTTTCAGGTTAAAATAATTGTCGCGCATTATAGGCGCTTCTTTTGGACTTATCATGAGTTGTCGCTTATGCCATCCACTGAGATCACTGAATTCAATTCACTCGGCCTTGTCCTCGCAGGCGGCCGCAGTTTCCGGATGGGACAGGTAGACAAACGCTTACTGCCCTTCCAGTCGCAAACCTTAATAGAGCACTGCCTTAAGTGTCTTCGCGATCAGGGCCTGCAAGTCCTACTAAACTGTAATGATGTGATGCAGACTTCAGCAGAGGAGATCATCCTGGATCAACACCGAGGAAAATTAGGGCCGCTTGACGGACTCATCAGCACTATGGAGTGGCTGGTAAAACACAATACCGACGTTAAATGGCTCTTGAGCGTACCGGTAGACTGCCCCTTTCTCCCTCAAGATTTATTTGTACGTTTAAAGTCACCTATAGAAAAAGACCCTGCAATAGACATCGTCATTGCAGAAAGTGCTGGAAGAAGCCATTACACTGTTGGGCTGTGGTCCCTGAGCCTTGCTCAATCCGGTCGGAAATTACTCGAAAGCGGGCAGTACGCGCTAAAGGAATTTGTGGCCATCCATAAAACGGTAAAGGTTAATTTTGAAAATGATGAGGTCAATCCGTTTTTCAACATCAATACACCTGAGGATTATGAGCATGCGCTCAAATTTTGTAACAACGATTGTAAAAACGATTAAATCGCTTATTTCCGTTTTTGTTTTACTTGCGGCCGTACCGGTGCTGGCCTGTATTGACCCGCCCGAGACAGAACTCGAAGAAATCTACTGCAAGATTAAAGCAAAGGGAAAAGGCGATACCTTGCCCGATTTTCAGGCGTTTAGACGAAACCCGCCGTCGACGCAGGCGCTTTTACTGAGAAGACCGGCAAAAAAGCTGGGCATAACATTGCCTGATACTAACGCCAATGCAAAGTCCGCCCACGCCAGCAAGCCCGTTATTGAATCGCAGGCAATGTTTGAACCTCCTGTCACTGCTGACACCAAACGAGAAGAACCGAAACCCCGCGAAACTGCAAGTACACCAGCATTTTCCTTACAACAAATGTGTCAACTACAAAAAGAGACTATCACCTGTGGTAGCAATATTTATGAATTGCAAATCAACCTGGCAAACCGTCTTCTTCCAGAATCTGCTTTGAGCAAATCCAATATCCTGCGTTTGCCCGCGCGAGAAAGCGCTGAATACCTGAGTATGAGCAATCACGAATACCTTTCGTATGCGTATCCCATTTATATTGAAAAGATGGTTGATATCGGTTTAGCGGATGCCACGATGTCATTTACCAAATTCGCCTTGACCTATCGCGACATAGACAGCAAAGGTGGAAGTTTTTCCAAGCGCTTTGCAGAAATGTACGAATTGCTTAAAAAGGAAAGACAAACAAACGCAGTGAAAAGTCGCTATAACAATTTGTATCCAGAGTCTCTAGCGCTATGCATGAGCCTGAATTCAACTTTTATTGTTTGCGACAACGTTAAGCAAAACTGGATTTACAAGAGCCGTTAGTTACTCACTTCAACGGCTCGAAAACGTTGTATGTCACTGCCCGTACGCGCACACATCAACACCAGTGTATTGGCCTGCAAATCACCATTTTCATCTACGGGTGTCGTAAGTTGGAAATTGGTGTTTGATTTGTTTTGCAACAATAAATCGTCATCTTCATACCGAAAACGCCAGTTGTAAATCGCACCTTCCTGGCCGAGAAAATTGACCCGAACAACGCTATCTAGCGGGTTCTCGCCACAACCTTGAACAAACCTGCTGATGGGATATAAATACCTGGACGAGTCTTCAGCGCTCTGTAAGCGAATATAACCGTCTCCATCTACAATGCGCTTCCACATCATGGATGCGTCGCCATCCACACAGGTTTGAAGCGTCGCAATGCTTGCAAATATTCCAGCAGTGACTTCTACCTGATCGCTGGTCACACAAAGACTTTGATCCAACTCCGGCTGAATTTGAATGAGCGGTGCTTCAAAATTTTCATCAAAACCTGAGCCGGCGTATTCAGGCTCTGCGTCATCTTCTCTCACATTCTCCAACACATAAGTTGACACACTGGTAGCTTGCACAACAGGAAGATCAATTTCATTAAAGAGAAATTCGTTTTGATAAATTTCACTGTTTTCACCCCAGTCTTCGCTGTGCCACGCTTCAGAGGCTTCTCCGATAATGATTGCCGCGCTTAGATTGTCGTCGTCCTCATGATAAAAGCTGTTATAGCGCACAACAGTTTCATTGCCTTCAATGCGAATCAGACTGGTATCGCCTGCCTGGGCAGTTAGACCTCCACTTTCAAAAGTATTGAATTCAATCAAGGTGCCCACCGCGCCCTCATTCACCTCAATGGCTTCAGAAGCAACACCATCAGTAAACAAGGAAGAACGCACCGCATTATTGTTGTCGGCTTCCTCATAGGGGCCTGCCAAGTCTGGATTGTCTAACCAGTCGCTGTCATCACTGCCAATCAAAATTGCCTCTGCGAGACCTACCTCAGCCGGGGGCAGATCAACACCCGTTGTACCAAAACGCGATTCCACAACCACATTATTGCTACTGCCATTTCTTATCACGATGCCTTGAGCACCCGTATTGGATACCTCAACATTCTGAATAATGGTATTCGAGGCGCCATCAAGCACAATGCCGTTACGTGCATTTTCAATTTTTAAACCGTAGACCACCCAAAAATCACCCTCTAATTGCATGACTGCATTTTGCTGTGTATCTGAACCACTCAATACGGTGTCTTGCGTTAAATTGGCAGGGAAAATATAAATTCTTTGCTGGGCAGTACCATTTTGACCGCTGGCAAAATGCGCATTGAGGTTGCCGCTGTCGGCAAGAGAAGCCACACCGGTATAAGTGCCTGGTGCCAAACGTATTTCATCATTAGGCATCGCTGTCTTTAATGCATCCTGGAAATCTTCTGTAGTATCTACTGCAACCACATTGCGTGAGCGAGTAAGCACCTGTAAGGCATAGGTTGTGGTGCTACTGGCGTCCTCTGATGTCACCTCAATCTCAACTACGGTCACCCCATCGCTATCCAGACTGAGTGTCATGACATCGCCGTTTACATAACTTTGTTCATTAACTGTCACCGTTGAGTTTGGATTTTCCGGATTCGCGACAATATCAATTTCGGTCACATTGTTATTCACAAAAATATTTGAATAGATCACCTGACCACAGTAAAAATTAAAATCACCGGGTGTAAAAGTCAGAGAAGCCAAACGACTGTTGGCCGCAATTTCTGCCGCAGTTCCCGCTTGACGTGTAATCGTCAGATTATATTGCGCGCTGTTGTTACCATCTTCAGACACCAGGTTGGTAGTCACGAGCGTATCGCCCACATCCACATTAAGATTTATGGGATCTGAAGAAATTGCCGGACTGACAGTCTTTGTCGGTGTGACAATTTCGGCCTGGGTAGAGCGATTGTTGGTATAGGGGGTAACCCAGGTTGAGCAATTCACATAAGGAAGGGTCACCGTGTAATCAAAAGTACCCGGTTCGAAGGTTTCGTTTAGAGGAAAGAGGGACTCAGTGGTATCGGCAGCCAGGAAATTGCCAACCTGCAAGGCAATCAAGCTCGCACTCGCGCTAACCCGATTAACGAATAGTGTATAGGCTGTTACCTGCCTTATTGCATCGTCATAGGCACGGATGACAATCACGTTGGTGCCTTCCGCCAGGTCATAGGTAAAACTCTGTCCGGACACCATATCTTCGAAATCACTGGAAATTACGTCGTAAAGCGTACTGGTTTGGTTGGTATTGATCATTAAATCCGCGCGTCCTACCGTCGGAGTAACCGTTAGTGTCGTCACGGCATTGGCAACCTGAATTTCATAAGGTCCGGTTTTACCTGGCGAGAACTGAATGTCGTAACCTTCGACCTCTATATTACTCAATGACACGTCTGGATCATTCAGGGCGCCTCTTGGCACATCATTATCACTGCCCCCACAAGCCGCTAAAAGAGTGAATAAAAGAGACAGGAGGCCTGCACGAAAGAACCCAGACGATTGATACGACATTAGATATGTAACCCGATTTATTACTTGTAATTTGGTGGTTTGACGCCATCAGCGCAGCGCGCAAGGTACCAGGCATCGTCCTGCTAAGTCAAGGCGCTTTCACATCCCTATTGGAACCTGATATTTCAGCTTGGTTCAAAATGATCTACTGAATATTTAAGCCTTTAAATTCAATCACTTAGCTCTGCCACATTTCGCCACAATTCAACAGAATTGATCACTGTACCTTTGACCACCTCACCTTCACTATGCCAAACAAGCCTATAGCCGAGCTATAGAAAAATTTATACACCTTGTAAAGAGGGGCACAAAAATGTTGAGTACTATTCAATCCCTTTCACCAGGGGCAATTTTGGTGATACTACTTGGTCTGGTTGTGGCCTTATATCTAGCCCGCAATGCAGCCCACCAAGCCATCACAGGTTTATTCCGACTGTTCTATTCAAGCTTCCGCTTCGGCTCCATCGCTGCACACAAAAGCGCTAAACGCTTACATGCACGTAATCGCGAAGTGCTGCTGGAACTGGGTCGTGAACAAGTTGAAAAAGATTTGGAAAAAGAATTTTTCGAAATCAATAAATTTGTTCAGCGCGATCTCGGTGGCTACCCACAAATTCAGAAACAAATTCAAGAAAACATCACACGCATTCAAGATGACTATGCCAACAGTGGAGAAGTTCCACAAGACTCGCCTGACTGGGTAGAGGCTGTTGACGCTGTAGCAAAAATGAAAAACAGCGAAAAAACACCGGCAATCAGTGTGAAAGTGTTAGAACAAATCCACAGTTCTGCCAAACAACAACACGCAGAAAACCTTGCTGTGTATCGTCAGGAAACTTCCAAGCGCCACAACATCCTGAAAAACATGACGCCCTACTGGAGAAAGCTTTCCAACAGCGTTGACGAAGTCGGTGGCAAGCTCAAGGAAATTGTGACGCGCAGTCAAAACATCGACAAGCACATGATTAAATACAAGGAAATACTCGCCGCCACAGATTCCGCTGAACGGTCACTGAAAGCTTCTGCTGTGACTCAGTTTCTGATTGCAGCGATTGTTATTTTGGTTGCGGTAGGTGGAGCCTTTTTTAATTTCCATTTGATCGCCTTACCAATGTCAGAAATGGTTGGCTCAGTCAATCGCGTTGCCGGCGTTAAGGTTGCGGACCTTGCTGCCTTAGTCATTATCTGTTTGGAAATAACTGCGGGAATTTTCCTTTTGGAAAGTTTGCGAATTACCAAACTGTTTCCTTTGATCAGCTCTATGGATGACAAGATTCGTCGCACCATCATGATCTCAGCGGCAGCCGTGTTAATTATTTTAGCTTGTACAGAATCCGCGCTTGCTTTTATGCGTGACCAAATCGCTGCTGATCTTGCTGCCTTGCGCGCCTCACTCGCGGGCACAGAAGGATCTTCACACGAGGGTTCCGCGATTAATCAATGGATTCCACTCGCAGCCAACATGATACTCGGTTTTGTATTACCCTTGGCTTTGACCATGGTGGCTATTCCTCTGGAGTATTTGCTGCAAACGGGTCGCACTGTAATTGGAAGCTTGGCAGAAATCATCATTAACACCATCAGTGTTGTATTGCGGATTTTCGCCACAGCATTTAAACATCTCGGAAAAATTGTCGTGAGCTTTTATGACTTGTTTATTGCTTTACCGCTATGGATTGAATCCATGATTCAAAACCGTCGCAAAGACGAGCTAGGCGAAGACGATGAGTTTTACAACACATCGTATAAAAAAGTTAGCAGCAAGTAGCTGAAAAGTATCAGGAGAAAACACATGAAAACTTTAAATCTACTTTTACTCGTTACCACTGCTTTACTATTTTCTTGCAGCAGCAATAACGAGGAAGAAACAAAAACTTATGCAAAGGGTGTGTATCTGTTATTGGATACCTCAGGCACTTACACAAAAGAACTAACCAAGGCTCAGCAATTAATTAACTATATGTTAGCGATGCTTGAGCCTGGCGACACCTTTGCTGTAGCGCGCATTGATAGCGGAAGCTTTAGTGAAAAAGATATTGTCGCCAAGGTTGTTTTAGATGCACGACCATCCATTGCAAACAAGCAAAAACGCGAATTCGCCGATACCATTTCTGAATTTGTCACAAATGTAAAAAGCAGTTCGTATACAGATATATCGGGCGGTTTATTGCAAGGCATTGAGTTTTTAAACGAAGCCAAAGTCGGCAAGAAAACCATCATGATTTATTCTGACTTAAAAGAAGAGCTGCCGAAAGGTTACGTGCGTGATTTTAATATCACACTTGACGGCTTCACTGTGCAAGCGCTCAACGTCACAAAACTACGTGCGGACAATCAAAATCCACAGGTCTACCTGGATCGCGTAGAACAATGGAATGTAAAAGTCACAGAAGGTGGTGGCAAATGGGTTGTTGTTAACGATCTCGATAAACCCGAAGCGATTGCCCTTTAAATTTATTCACCTAACGGGTGCCCTTGCCGTGCGGTTTCTTCAATTTCGAAGTGCCGCACGGTTTTTTCTTTGAGTAACTCCCTGTTCTTATCTGCATCATAGTTGCGCATTAATAATCGCAGACCGAGCTTTAGTCTCCCCCTTTTGATTCAATTTTTATTTTTTTGCACCATTTATTCTCATCATGAAATTTTTCTTTGCATGAATATGGACGGGCCTTCGACATCCTCATCACCATAATAGTGCACTTTGCTTACTGGCAAGCAAGCGAACCCCCGCACACCAGATTCCACAACCTATTGATTTCATTAGCTTTAAATTGAATTTTTAAATTTTTTTACGTCTTGGCAAGTCTTTTGCGATAGCTGAGTGCGAGTGAATTTGGCGCTTCCCAATTTTAATCCCAAGGAAGCACGAAAATCGAAACTAACCAAATTGGGGCATTACTATGAAGTTAAGAATGAATGAAATTGCTCGTGGCGCAGCGAAACTAATAGGCGGGCTGACGATTGCAATTTCAAGTATTTACGCAACAGCCAAAGAACTGGACGTTGAAAAAGACGAGCTCACTTTCGGTTTCATTAAGCTCACCGATATGGCGCCACTCGCTATCGCCTATGAACAGGGTTACTTTGAAGATGAAGGTTTGTTTGTCACGCTTGAAGCACAGGCAAACTGGAAAGTGCTACTGGATGGTGTGATTGATGGGAAACTCGACGGCGCGCATATGCTGGCCGGTCAGCCCCTCGGCGCTACCATAGGTTATGGAACTGAAGCCCACATTATCACGGCTTTCAGCATGGACCTTAACGGCAACGGCATTACAGTTTCCAATGAAATCTGGAAGCAAATGAAACCCAATATTCCACATGAAAATGGCAAGCCAGTTCACCCTATTAGCGCAAGCGCTTTAAAACCCGTTGTCGATAAATATCGCAATGAAGGCAAGCCTTTCAATATGGGAATGGTATTTCCCGTATCCACACACAACTATGAGTTGCGTTACTGGTTGGCTGCTGGCGGAATCAAGCCCGGCTATTACGGCCCCGGCGCGGCTGGAAATGTTGGCCAAATTGCGGGCGACACCTTACTCAGCGTAACGCCTCCTCCTCAAATGCCAGCCACCCTGGAAGCCGGAACAATTTATGGTTACTGCGTTGGTGAGCCGTGGAATCAACAAGCTGTGTTTAAAGGCATCGGCGTTCCAGTTGTTACGGACTACGAAATTTGGAAAGACAATCCCGAAAAAGTGTTTGGTGTGAGCAGTAAGTGGGCTGAAGAAAATCCCAATACACATCTTGCTGTACTCAAGGCTTTGATTCGTGCGGCAAAATGGCTGGATGAAAATGATAACGCTAACCGCAAAGCTGCTGTAAAAATTCTTTCGCAACCTAACTATGTGGGTGCGGATTATGAAGTTATCGCCAACTCAATGACCGGTACCTTTGAGTATGAAAAAGGCGATAAGCGTGATGTGCCAGACTTTAATGTCTTTTACCGTTATTACGCGACCTACCCGTTTTATTCAGATGCAATTTGGTACCTCACTCAAATGCGTCGCTGGGGACAAATTTCTGACGATAAACCTGATAGCTGGTACCACGAAATTGCGAAAAAAGTGTACAAGCCAGAAACGTACATGAAAGCAGCGCAGTTGCTCGTTGAAGAAGGCCATGTCAAGAAAGAAGACTTTCCTTTCGGAAGTGATGGCTACCGTGATCCACAAACTCACTTTATTGACAATATCGTTTACGACGGTCGCAAACCCAATGACTATCTCGCCAAATTTCCAATCGGTTTAAAAGCGGGTGAAGTAGTAGATGCTACTGGAGTGACTAAAAAGCAGTAAGTTAACCAAAATTAAATCCCCCTGAGGAGCGATGCTTCGCTCCTCACCTTCAATGAGTGAGATTAATGAGTGAGATATCGGGACAGCAGTTAGTGTCCGAAAGGAAGGCAAGAGCATGAACAAAGTAATTAATTTTTTGCAATTATCCGGTTTAACCTGGTTCGTTCCATTGGTTCGCTTAGCAGCTGGTGAAAGCCCTAAAGAACAAGCGAAACAGCTTTGGCTTGTTGTAGGCATTCCCATTTTAGCTTTTGCGATATTTCTGTTTTTGTGGGGTCAGCTCTCTTCAAAAATTGAAACCAGCTTGGGTACAATTCCTGGGCCAAAAGAAGTGTATGTTGAAGCGACCGGACTTTGGCAAGGCCACCTTGCACAACGAGAAAAAGCAGATAAGTTTTATGAGCGTCAGGAAAAGCGCAACGCAAAATATGAAGAACAAGGCAAGCTAGATAAAATTAAATGGCGTGAATTCACTGGCTCGCCAACATACATAGACCAAATATTTACCAGTATCAAAACGGTGTTTATGGGGTTTTTACTGGCAACAATTATTGCCGTCCCATTGGGAATTTTCTGCGGCTTAAGCACAACATTTAACGCTGCACTCAATCCAATCATACAAATATTTAAACCTGTTTCACCGCTCGCTTGGCTGCCGATCGTAACAATGATTGTCAGTGCAACTTACGTGACGAGCGACGACAGCTGGTTCAGCAAATCATTTTTAAACTCAGCCATTACCGTCACGCTGTGTTCTTTGTGGCCAACGCTCATCAACACTGCGCTTGGTGTAAGTTCCATTGATAAAGATTTAATGAACGTCGGCAAGGTATTGCAATTAGGCTGGTTTACTAAAATTACAAAGTTAGTGCTGCCCTCTTCCCTGCCACTTATTTTTACCGGTTTACGGCTCTCTTTAGGTGTTGGTTGGATGGTACTGATAGCCGCAGAAATGCTCGCACAAAACCCTGGCCTCGGAAAATTTGTGTGGGATGAATTCCAAAATGGCAGTTCGCAATCGCTCGGTAAAATAATGGTCGCCGTTCTGACTATCGGAATAATTGGCTTTCTGCTGGATCGCATAATGTTTACCTTACAAAACTTGTTCACTTTCAGTGACAAACGTTAATCGAGGTAAATAACTATGAGCTTTTGCCAAATTAAAAATGTAGTCAAGCACTACGGCAGCGGTAACAACAAAACCGAAGTGCTTGGCGGTATAAATCTTGAAATTGAAGAAGGCGAATTCGTTGCCGTTGTCGGTTTTTCTGGCAGCGGTAAAACCACTTTAGTTTCATCCATCGGTGGGCTTATCACCCCAAATTCTGGAGAAATACTTTTTAAAGGTAAGCCAGTGAACGGCCCCAGCCCTGAGCGCGGCATTGTATTCCAAAGTTATTCACTGATGCCTTGGCTTACCGTGTATGGAAATATTGCTTTGGCTGTAGATCAAGTCTTTGGCTCGTGGTCGCGAGCAAAACGTAAAGAACATATTAATAAATACATCGAGATGGTAGGGCTGAGTCACGCCATTGATCGCAGACCCGCAGAACTTTCTGGCGGCATGCGACAACGTGTTGCCGTTGCACGCGCTCTGGCCATGCAACCTGAAATGCTATTACTCGACGAACCACTTTCTGCATTGGATGCACTAACAAGATCCAAACTTCAGGATGAAATTGAAATTATTTCGCAGCAAGAAAAGAAAACCATCTTGCTCATCACTAACGATGTTGACGAAGCGATTCTTTTAGCTGATCGGGTCATTCCCTTAAATCCTGGACCGAAAGCGACACTGGGCCCCGAATTTAAAGTGAATATTCCTCGACCTCGTGACCGCACAGAAATGAACCACGTCGAAGAATTTAAAATATTACGACGCGAAATTACCCAGTATTTGATGAAAGTCGGTGCTGAAGCGGGCGAACAAGACGATTCCCTTATTCTGCCAGCTATTGAACCCAACACCGCATTCCCGCCCAATGAAGCGGCCGCTAAAGCTGCGCTGGTTAATCCACTGGTATTGGAAAAATACGTTGAATTTTCAAAAGTAACAAAAATTTACCCCACACCCAAAGGACCTCTCACGGTTGTCGATGAGTTTGATCTTAAGTTGAAAAAAGGTGAGTTTATTTCTTTGATTGGTCATTCAGGCTGCGGTAAATCGACAGTACTTTCAATGGTTGCCGGTTTAAACGAAATAAGCGGCGGCGGAATTATTTTGGACAATAAAGAAGTCACTGCTGCAGGCCCGGATCGCGGCGTCGTTTTTCAGGCACCGAGTTTATTTCCCTGGTTAACTGCACGTCAAAATGTGGCCTTAGGTGTAGAACGCGTTTATCCGCACGGAACAAGAAAAGAGCGCAATGAAATTATTGAATATTATCTTTCGCGAGTGGGCTTGGCTGACTCGATGGATAAAAAGGCCGCTGAACTTTCCAACGGCATGAAGCAACGCGTGGGTATTGCACGTGCCTTCGCACTTTCACCCAAACTGCTTTTGCTTGATGAACCCTTCGGCATGCTGGACTCGCTTACGCGTTGGGATTTGCAAGAAGTATTAATGGATGTGTGGAAGCGCACCCAAGTTACCGCCATCTGTGTCACGCATGATGTAGACGAAGCAATTCTTTTGGCTGATCGCGTCATTATGATGACCAATGGCCCCAATGCAAAAGTAGGAAAAATTTTAGAAGTTGATCTCCCGCGACCTCGTACACGGAAGCAACTTTTAGAACACCCGGACTACTACACATTACGGGAAGAACTGCTCTCCTTCCTTGAGGACTGCGAAAAGACTGATGAAGATGAAAAAGCAGCAAACACTTCAGACAGTCACAATAACGATACCGCGAGTGAGAACGAGACTGCTGCTAATCCAGCAAATCAAGATGAACAACGGCTATCTGCATGATGCCAATTAAAAAGACCTTAGGAGAAAAAACATATGAACCACTCTAAAAAACTATTGCTCGCCAGCCTTGTTTGCGGAACCCTATCAAGCACAGGCATTCAAGCAGCGGATTCGAGCTCCTTTGTTGATGCCATTAAAGATGGCAAAACAACGCTAAACTTTCGCTTTCGCGTTGAAGATGTAGACATGGGCGGCGCTGAAGCAACTGCAACGACCTTGAGAACACGCTTAACTTTTGAAACTGGAAAGTATTACGGCTGGGGCGGACTGATTGAGTTTGATCACGTTCAAGAAGTCGATGAAGTGGATTACAACACCGGGCCAGGCTGGCCGATCTTTCCAGGCGCGGGAACAATATTGGATCCCCAGGGAAGCGACCTCAACCAAGGCTATATTTCCTACTCAACCGAGAATTCCGTTTATAAATACGGTCGCCAAAGAATTTTACTGGACAATCAACGCTTTGTAGGTGGTGTAGGTTGGAGACAGAACGAACAAACCTACGATGCGTTTACGATCAACAACAAAAGCATTGATAAGCTCAATCTCTTCGGTGCTTATATCTACAACGTCAACAGAATATTCGGTGACGAAGTGCCTGCTGGCGACCAGAAAAATGCCACAGTACTGCTTAACGCCAAGTACAGTTTAAGCGAATCGGATTCTATCACTGGCTACTACTATGCAATTGACAATGAGTCAGCAGTCGATTTTTCATCTGATACGCTTGGTCTTCGGTATGTAGGCAAAGCTGGTGGCTTTGGTTACACCGCAGAGATCGCCAATCAGTCTGAAGGTGGCGATTCCACTCTGGATTACTCAGCAATGTACACCTTGCTTGAAGGCAGCTTCAAAGTAGGCAGCGTAAACCTAAAAGCCGGGTACGAAACTTTAGGTGCAGATGGTGCTAAGGGGCAATTCATTACCCCGCTTGCGACCCTACACGCCTTTGACGGTTGGACAGATATGTTCCTTGGCGGTGGTAGCGGTAATATCGCTGGAGGTATTCAAGATCTTTATTTTAATGCTGGCACAAGCTTTGGACCGGTCACTGCTGCGGTTTTCTATCATATTCTAAGTGCTGACGACGCGGATGTTACGGGCGCTGATGACCTGGGTACAGAATTGGGATTATTGTTAAAAGGTAATGCTGGGCCTGTGGGTTTATTGGCTAAATTTGCTTCGTACAGTGCTGATGACTTTGGTGCTGATACAGATAAGCTTTGGTTGATGGCAACGTTAAACTTTTAAGCGGTAGTACAAGAGTTAAAAAAAGGCTCTCCTTTGAGGGCCTTTTTTATACTTTCATAATGACAGAGAAGGGGAAATCGGAAATTCAAAAACCTGACCCTATTACCCATGCAGCTTATTTGTAGATGCCTTTTTATCTTTCTCAAAAATCAGGCTGATAAGTAAATAAGATTTGAATTTAACACGCCCTTGGACCATTTCTTGTTTTTACGTAAGGAGAATTCCTTCAGACTTTCTACGGAACCCACACATTCCGAGTACGTTCTGCCAAAGTGTTGAATATGCTCAATCCATTTATCCGGGTCCAAACCCAGTTCTTGAAGGATTTTGGGGGTCTTGCTCGCAATAAATCCACGTTTGTTCTTTCTTATTTGTCTGCCGGTTGCATCGACCAACTCAAAATAATCCACCAGGCTGAAAGGTAAGGCCTGATGAACATTTTTATGCAAACTGCCATGGAAGTTCATTAACGTTGCTTTGGGAAGTTCATCCAATTCCAGATCGGCCTCGAGTTTTTGTTGTTGTTTTTGTCGTTTACTCGCCTCATTCACACGCGTTTTCTTCACAATATTTTGTTTTGCTGAAAACTCATGAATGCGCTGTTGAATGGAAGTGAAATCACTGGATGCCAGATCGTCAGCCATTGCGGCTCGCACCGGATTGAGATCGACATAGGCCATACAACTCAACAAAGCGGCCTCGTCCAGCAAGGCCTGGCTTTTGTAACGTCCCTCCCAAAATCGGCCACTGCATTGATCTTCTTCATTCGCCATGCGTGCAATGGTTTCGTTCACGCCGCGCATAAACCATTCCAGACTGTAGAGACGTTCTCGCCAGCACTCGATGATGGTATCTACCGCCGATTGTGAAGCCGCATCCAGACTTCCCGGCTTTTGCATCCAGCGATTAACCAATAAATCCCCCTTGTAAAGTTGCATCCAGCGCTCTGCCACTTCGCGCTTGCTCCAACTCAATGCGCGCGCCTTATCGACATGCAGCACTACATGGTAGTGATTACTCATCACCGCATAGGCACACACGTCAATCGCATAAATATAAGAAAGGAATTTAAGGCGAGACACAATCCATTGCTTGCGATGATCAAAGTTTTCACCTGTTAAATGATCCTCGCCACACAAATAGGCTCGGCGAACACAACGCACATAGCAGTGATAAAAGGGCGTCGCGTTTAAATCGATTTGCTGGCTTCGAGCTTGCGTCATGGTTGCTCACTTTAATGGAAAGGAAAAGGTCTGTCAAATATATGGGTGTCCTATATTAAATATTAATAATCTAATAATTTCCATGGAAAGGAAAAGGTCTGTCAAATATATGGGTGTCCTATAATTAAGAGCTGGCAGAAGTGGAAGAATGGAGCCCAGAGCAATAAAACGGAGGCCCAAAGCCTATCCTCTATTAACTGTTCCCAGAGAGCAGGCAAGAGAAAAAGTAAAAAGATATGGTCATCCAAAGAAGCTTAAGTAAGTGGCATTCTACTCTGACCCCTTGATTCATCCCCTCTTGACCCTAATCCCCTTTTCTCTTTCGACACTCCATAGGTTTTTTCTTATGTTTGATAACCTCTAACCAACAACCAGACAATTGCATATCTTGTTCCTGTCCATACCAACCATTTTTATAAGTATCAACCATAATTTGTGTTGCCTCCTCATGGCCATTCAAAGCAGCTTTTTCATACCAAGCAAAAGCCTTTTCTTCTCTCTGCTTTTCCGAAGGGTTTTTGATTTCATGCCCATAGCCCCAGCCTAAAATCAAGCCTACTGTAAATTGTGCATCGGCATTACCGGCTTTCGCATAAGGTAAAGACAAATTATAAGCCTTTTCAAAATCACCTTCTTCTATCGCTTTAACACCCTCGTCAGTTAAGCTCTCATAATCAGCCGGATTTACCACATCCTCCTGATTGGCTAAAACGCAAGAAGATAAAAACAAAACAACTAAAACAATTTTACTCATCGCTAATATCTCACTGTGCAAAAGGAATTGCCTCTCTATAAAGTTCAATTAATGGCCCACCTGCGGAATCATGCTGCAAACGATAATAATCTCGAACAAAATCTCCCTGCTGTTCAATCCCATAACTTGTTAACGGCATACCTGGAGTTAGCGTATATTCATACGTTCGGTTAAACATCGCTCTCATAGCAACATTAACACCCTGCTGATGTTGCCAAACATGTGTCATTTCGTGGATAAACAGCCCCTTTAAATTGGTATCTGCGAAATTGTCAGAATATAGTCCACCTTCAGGGTGAAAATAAATATTGCCATTTGGAGCCATAGCGACATTTTTTGGCTGAAAAAGAAAGTATTTTTTATTGTAAATTCTGACATCACTGTAATCAATCGAATCACCAAAAACAGATTTAGCTAATTCTATTTCGTCAGTTGTTAGCGCTCGCCACTTTCCTTTTGCCAACGGCTTCTGTTGTGCATTAGGCAACACACTCGTAGCTTCCTGCACAATTCCTACAGCAATACTTTGAGCATCTGCAGCAGGTACCGGTATCCACAATAATAACGCATATGGGCTAGCATTTCCTCCACCACTAGGAGTAGGAGTTAAAGCAGCGTCAATAGCCTGCAACGACATCGTATTCACGATAGCAGCCGCAACTTTCACACTCATTGGATGATCACGATTATTTCTCAACCATTGCACCAACTTAAGGATATCCTTTTTACGTTGAAAGCTGGATGAGTCTGAAAGATCTTTCAGCGTAAACCCTGCCTTAAAAAGCTTTTTCATGTCAGTCAGTCCATCGATAGCACTAGTCATCCGGGTATTAAACGCACTCGCCTTATCCGCATTTCCTTTAACGTAGTTATCCCAAGACGAAGATCCCCCCCGACAAAAATACCCACTAGGATCCACCATACTCAGCGGGTTATTCCACACATAACTGTAACGATTATAATTTTGCGTGTTAAAGGGCGCCTGCACAAAAGGATCCGGGCTTAGGAACCTGCCAAGTTCAGGATCGTAAACCCGGCCATTCATATGGATGAGGCCCACCGGGTCCAGATGTTCATGACCGGTAAAGCCTCTCGTACTGGTATCAGTGTATTCCGGCCCAGTTGGATTACTATTCCAGGTGTCTTCCAGGCGCGTGCCCCAAGGGTCAAAGGCACTTCTGTCGATGTTGTAATCTCGATCCGTGGTTTTGGCAACCACCGAGCCGATGTGGTCCTTGTGCAAAAACTCGTGGTAGCTTTCGCCAGTATCAACAATTTCCACACGCTGGGCAAAATCGCCAATGGTATAGACCCGACGCGTTGGCCCATTGTCTTCAATGGTTTCCTCGTAGCCACCAAAGTAGTAAGTCATGCGCTTGACATTGACACCTTCATAATCGGTGCGCTTGATACGGTTGTGGTTAGCACCGTAAACAATATGGCTGGCCCAGGCACCCTTCTCCATGATGATGGGTTTATTGAAACTGCTGTAGGTGATGTCACGTACAACCTGGTTTGTACCTGTCCGGGATTCGGTCAAGTTGCCGTTGGCATCATAGCTATAACTCAGGCCATTGGCCGAGGTTACCGCGTGCGGACCCGCATTATTACCGTAGGCATAGGTGCCACTCACGCCGGTTTTTGTTTTGATATTACCAAGATCGTCGTAAGTGAAATCTGCATCCTGGGCACTGCAGCTATCGCTACGTGCGGCCACAAGACGATTCAGATCGTCGTAACAGAAGGCCTGGGTTTGATTGGCAATGTAATCCGTGCGGCTGGTGAGGTTACCCAGGGAATCAAAGGTAAAATATTGGTCTTGCACTGTTTGGTTTTCACGGATTGTATTCACAGATTCCAGCAAGCCGGTTTCAGGGGTATACACACGTGCTACCAAACTGTTATCGCCCAGGCTTGCCTCGGTAACTTGCCCCAGGGCATTGGCCTCGTCCAATTGCCAGAGAATTTGCTTGTCTCCAGTTTCGACGATTTTCTCTACCTGCCCCCAATTGTTGTAGACGCTAGCAACCTGATAACCACCAGGGTAAGTGCTGCTTAAGGGGCGACCGTAGCTGTCGTAAGCCACACCAGAACTGAAAGATTTGCCCTGATAAGTCGCATTGGTGTTAGTGGGACGACCGAAAGCGTCATAGGTGTAAGTTTCCTGATAACTTGTGCCATCAGTATTTTCACCGCTTAGGCCATCGGCTAGCCCCAGGAGTTGACCATCGTAGCTCCAGCTTTGCACCCGGTCAGCGCCATTGGCATCATCATGCTGATTGATGACTCGACCAATGTTGTCGTATTCAAAACGGGTGACCTGGCCTTTCGCGTCCGTTTGTGTAGAAAGTAAACCGAGCGCGTTGTAACTATAAGTTGTGCGCCCGGTGTTCGGATCATCGAGGAAGTTTTTACGGCCCATATCATCAAAACCGATGCACACCTGCGTTTCTGGATTGTTTCCTCCGCCCACTTCAGTGGTTTTAATGGAACCGTTAGGCCAATAAGTGAAATCCACTGGCGTGCCAGCGTTATCAAAATTACGCAAGACGTTTCCACTGGCACTGGCGTAACGTGTTTGCACCTGGTTGTTCACATTAACAATTTGTTTTTTCAGCCCTGCATAAACAAAGCTTGTTGTTGCGTTGTCGGGCCGCGTAACCACTGTTGGACGATTCAATACATCATATGCTGTCTGCGTGATGTGTTGAGTTTCCCCGTCGTAGTACGGTGCAGCACTCGCCATCACCAGGCCACGTTTTCCATAAGTCACATTCGAATAAATGTAACTCCCATCGAAGCCGCGAGTGCGTGAACCCACCGCGCGACCAAGACGGTCGAAATAGCTGCGCGAGGCGGCTGCGCCAGTGGTTTTGCTTTGCGTATAACTTTGTGCAAAGCTGGATTCACTGAAACAGTTGTTACAGGTGCGGTAATCAATTTGGGTGTCGATCGCCGTGGGTGAATCCACAAAAACAACGCGGCCCAGTTGGTCATAAGTTGTTTGCGTAATCAGCTGGTTCACATCTGTTTGTGATACGGGTGTATCAAAAACACTGTGGTAAATGGCTGTGGACGATCCCAGTGCTGAGCTTGTAACAATGACGCGTTGGCGATTACCGTTAAAGCTTTCCAATGTACTGGTCGTGCGCGAGCTGTAATTCAAACTGAGATCACCGCTTGCATTGGTCCAGGTGTCTGTTACGGTTTTCAAACTGCCGCTCGTGTTGTAGTCAAAGGTGCTGACTACTTCTTTACCTGCACCCGCACCCGGCTTAACAGTTTTGGTTTGCATTAAACCATCTGCATCAAAGGTGTAGATAGTTTCTGCTTGCCAAGGTGCAGTTTGTGCTTCCACCACTGAACAACTTGCTGTTGCACTGACACCGTTCACGGCTTGTGACCATAAATTCCCACTTGGCACACTTACACTTGGACCAAACCAACTGGCATTTCTGGAAGTTTGCACCAAGCCCCGGCGTGCGCCCTTGTTGATGATGTCAGCATTTTGCATCGCAACAATTTGCGTCATTTCTTCGGGCGCATCGGCATCTGAACTGCTGGCGTCACAAGTGACACTCGCACTGTTCAACTGAACGCCTTCGGAATTAAAGTCGCTATCTTCCCAGGAGCCAGCCACGTATGTGGAAACTGTTTCCGTTTCACTCAAGGTCAACATGTTACAGCTGTAGTCGCTGGTCTCGTAATTACGTGTGACGGAGGTGCCTACTGCATCACCGTTCAAATCGAAACTCTCCGCAGTTTCTTCACTTACATAGCTATAATAATGCGGGCTTGGGTGGCTATCGATATCATCGTCAAACAGTTTTACTTTCCATTGATAACGACTTTCAGAGATTTTGACTTCCGTGCTGCCATTTTCACTCGCGTAAGTGCTGCGATGTTTGAGCACACGACTTAATTGGTAATCTTCATTACCGATTTGATGGTAGTGAGATTCTGTACGCACGTATCCACTTTCACCGCTAATTTGTTCCGTGCTTTCAATTTTTTCAAAACCGAGATGACCGTAGCTGGCGGTATCAAACTTCGCACCTTCGTAGTTATAACTAATGGTGTTAAATCCACCGATGCCATCGCTGACTTCCAGGCTTTCAACTCCGAAGCGTGTGCTGGATTGTTTGAGCTGACGCTTAGGCAGGTAAATATCGTGCTCTGCAAAAAAATCTTTCGCGTGACCATCCCATTGCACACCGCTGCCGCTAAGCACAACTGATGTCATATCGAAACTTTCATAATTCACGGTCAGGTCTTGCGCTTCAGAATAGATGTTTTCGATACGGAGTTCTTCAAAACCAACTTTCAGCGAAGGACTATTTTCTAAGAGGCCATCATTATTGTAATCAGTAAACGCTGTTATGCCTGACATCTGCGAATTACCATAAGATCCCGACCTGAAAGTTATCGGGTCGGAAAACTGGAAAACGCCGTTTGCATCTGCACCGTTTGAAAGTCGTACGGTTTGGGTTGAGGTGTAAAGAGCTGAATCCGGATCATAGACTTCTGTCAGCTCAACAATGTCATCCAAGCCATCGTTGTTAAAATCTATAACCAAAGTCGTTGATGAAAATGTTTCCGAGTTAACGACTACCGGATCTACATTTGCTATCGCCTGACCATCGAAGCCGCCACCGTTACCAGCAGCAATGCTAGGCTCTCCGTTGACAATATCAACGAAGTCCACATGGCCATCTCCATTAAAATCGCCGATATATTTTCCGTAAACATTGCCTTCAGTAAGTTGCATTTGCGATACATTGTCCGCACCGTTGTTGTACAACGCGTATCGCTTTTTCTGGTGTCCATTATCATTGGACCTTTTTTCACCGGACGCAAATATGTCTAGGTGACCATCTGCATTCAAGTCTATAAATTGAATACTTGTAAACTGTTTTTCGTTATCCCATTGATCATACAAAGTTGAAAAATTCGGATCAGATCCGACTTTTTCCCAAGCTGTACCAGTATTCAATACCACCGAGATATCCTTGGCGTAGTCTTCCCCAACAAATCCACAACCAACTGCAGCCGGCGGACAAGCTGGTGGTGTGCGAACAAGGTCAATTAATCCATCCTGGTTTATATCCACAAATTGCATGTCGTAACCGTAGCCAGATTCCCTTACACCCCCTGTGCCCGTGCGAATCCACACGGCATCAGGTGCGTACCATGTCCATTCCATCACGACCAAGGCTCGCGCACCGTAAAATGAAACCGAATCTGAATCTAAAGAATAATTTTCATTAGACGTTGAAGAAATTCTTCTGCCACCAGCGCCGTCTGATTCATTCAAATAAACCTGAACACCGACTGTGGTGGGATTAAAACGGACTACATCCTTATACCCATCTCCATTTACGTCGACTTCCGTGTATTCTGATTGAGGTGTGATTGTTTGCGGCGATGAATAATCATTTTCATAAAAGTAATCAACGGTTTCCGTATCCTCAGGCCCGACAAAACCTTCTTCTATACCGTCACCGTCTATATCAATATACAAGTCAACTGACGCTGGGCTAAATTCACTGACTATTTCTGCTCGGCGAGCCTGAAAATCAGTTTCCATTGAGCTGTATATATAGTCAGACGCTTTTCGTTGCGTCCAATCAATAGTCAAGGCCTTTTCACAGCCGCTACCGTAAAAGCAACGTTGAACCGTATCGAGCAAGCTGCGGGCAACCGGATCATCCAAATCGGTTTTTCCCGGGTTTTCATCTACATAGCTAAGACTGTATGTCCAGAGTTCGGCACCATTATTCTTAACCGTTACAGAACTCAAACGCTTATTTTCAATATACGCTCGCCCTGCCTTGTAACCGCTGATAATGTCCGGACGATCTTCATAAGCAAACACAACTTCACGCATCGGCATATTTGCTAGGTTGGCATTTTGTGTATACGAGATTTTTAAAGGCCGTCCGTAATCCGCGCCATTCAATGCGCCAGCTTCGTATTCAATCGTTAGATAATTACCGAAAGTGTCTTCTTGCCGATCCTGTTTCCAGGTGTGAGTCTCATTTGCAGAAAACTCTTTGGCATCAGTGTTATAACCGAAACGGGCCACAGAACCACCTTGATCTTCAACCTCCCAGTAGTCTGCATATTTTGTGATGTGTAAATAAGATTCACTTTCTGTACGGTATTCGTTGCCTCCAATATGCACTAGTCTCGAACCGTTCAAACAGTATCTGTAGTCATCACCGTCGTTGATACCACTTGCGCGGCCATCGCGTTTGAAGTTTGCCGTACAACGATGAATATAGGAAAAACCGTTCAAGTTAAATCCCCATCCAACAACACCGTTGCCCGCACCGGAGTTATAACTGACTCCTACACTAGGAGACATGCCCTGAACACCAACCGGGATAACAAATGGAATGTCGTAATTAAAACTACCGTCGTTTCCAACACTGTAGGCGCCTTTCACACCGCCGTAATATTCGCTACCACTTAGGGTGTCATTGGCTGGATCTGTAATTGTTGCCAAGGGGTCACCGCTGAATACAGGCACTGTCGGTGCCCCACCCACGTTGACCGCAAGTAAAGAGCTGGTCGTCAAACTGCCATCGCTCACGCGCAAGGTAATAGTGGCGGTGCCAGTCTGCCCCGCCACCGGAGTCACCCAAACTGTACGGTTACTACCGCTGCCGCCGAAATACACATTCGCAGTGGGCAGGAGTGCGCTATTGGTGCTGCTGATCGCGCTTAATACAAGTGCTCCATTCTCGTTATCGATATCACTAACCGTGAATTGAACTGAAGTAGACTCATTCGCGTTGATAATGGTGTTGATTTCCGGGATAGATGAAATTGTTGGGGCATCATTTACCGGCATTACGCTGAGGTTAACGCTTTTGCTCGCACTTCCTCCGCTGCCACTACAAGTCACGGTCACAGTTTGAGTAAAGGCTGACGTTACATCCTGGGGGGCAGAATAGATTACGCTACCTGAAAGACCGCTTACACCCGCAATACCAACAGCAGAACACGAACTCGCCCCACTTGCGCGCCAGCTGAAAGTTGCACTGCCTCCCTCACCAATAGACGAAGTATCGAAAACGGCGGTAACGACCGGTTCCGGCGCGTCGACGACAATGGATTTGATGATTACAAAATCACAATCAGTAGATGACCCACTCTGCCCTGCACTAATCTTGCAATCCTGGATACCAAAGGTGTAAGTTCCATCCGCCCGGACAAAGTCTTGACGATCGACTTCTCCAGCATTAAGTGAAGCCACGGTATTCCAACTGCCACCCACTTGCTCTCTCAAAAGAGCATAACGCCCCTGATAAGCTCCTAATGCATTACCAGACCAACACACTGAAAACTGATTACTATTGCTGGTCGCAGGTAAGTCCAGCCAGGCAGAACCTGAATAAGGGTCACACTCAATGCCTGTCTGCCCGTCTATATAATCGTTTTCCTGGCGCACTACCAAGTCTGGATAGCCAATATCAGTTTGTTCGACAATCAATGCCGGAAACCCAGGGGATGCGCCGTGAATGAAAATATCTGGCTCACCGTCATTGTTGCTATCTTCCTGAAAGTAATCCAAATTCAGGGCAGCCTTTTGCAGAGCCGCGAGTTCTGTTCTAGTTAAGCGGAGGCCGGAAGCCGCGGAATAACCCGCAGGGCTATCACTCCTATAGGCAACAAAGCCATACTCACTCTCTACCATTAGCGGGATGGATATTTCACTCGCTATCAGTACAAAATAATCTTTTTGATGGAAATAAATATCTCCGTCAGTGCCATCATTATTGAGATCGCCGTAATAAATATCAAAATTCGCGAGGTCAAGCCGGTCAGATGGCTCTGATTGTGTGGTTGCCGCATGTGTTGAAACACTAAACAGCAACAGCGCTACAAAACCGCCGACTGTACAATCGTAAATTCTAGAAAAAATATTTTTGTATGAAGAAGAAAGGTTTGAAACTGGTGATCGAAGTGAACAAACAAGGGCACTATACACTCCCTGTAATAACCTTAGCATCTGGAATCTCCCAATAGAACGGACAACTGATTATATTTTCTTATACGCTAATTTTTTCATTCTAAATGAAATTAGCAGTAGAGGTGTAAAGGTTAAGTAATTGACAACTGTTTTTGAAGCAATGCACCCTGTGAGCAACTCGGTGAAGCCGTTATCCACAAGGTGCAGCTACAATTAAATTTAAATGCACTCAAGAATGATATTTATTTATAGGCTCTTTAAATACTCCAGCAGTTGTTTTCTTTCAGTTTCATTCAAAGGTGGCAAGTACTCGCCATTGGGTAAGGGTGTTCTTCCCGCAGCGTATTCATGCCCCTGATTACCGTTTCCGTAAATACTTGTGTCGTAACGAAATCCTTCATAGCCCTCGTATTCAAAGCCAACCAAATCCGGATTAAATGCACGAGAGCCAACCATAAACTCGTTGGGGCGATACTCTCCGTCTTCCGGATCGTCAGGGCGCTGCTTGGGTAGTAATAAATGGTACAAAGTCGGGATCGAACCGTTATGTAGATAAGGTGCGGTCGCCCAAATACCGTTTAATGAGCGCCCTTTGTAAGCCAGCAAATCCTCCAAAGGTTTAGCCGTGGTTGCGGGTTCATAGCTTCCCTTTTTGATGGATGTTTTTACTTCGTTATCAGCAATGGTCCAAAGTAAATCAAATAAACGTTCGGCCCATCTTTGTACGGTATATTTATCGGGGTCGGGTGTAACGATAACGCTCGCAGTAGTTTTGGTTAGCAACGCCGCCAGGGGGGCTTTTCGCTCCAATAGTATGTTGCCTAATCCACCGACACCCACGTATTTACCCTTTACGATGCCGCTATAACCCACTGCTGCCACACTGTTTCTCGCCATTTTTTCATCGGTGCCTACATCTTTAAGCGATGACATAAATGCGACAATGCGACGATTGGGATCGTCCCTCTTTATCCGCTCATGACAAGCTTCACAATAGCGATCAAATATAAGCTTGCCCTTATCGGCCAGGGTCCAATCTATTTCCGGCAAAATATCCTGGGGCCATTGAGGCGAATGCAATTTTCTTAAATGTGTTTCGACTCGACGCAAGTTACGAATATTGATCGAGGAATCGAAACGAATGTGTTCTCCACTCAATCCTTGACCACTCAGAAATGAGGACAGTGAGATACTGTCTTCTTCGGCCCAATTTAAGGTGCCGAATACGCCAATCACCTGTCCAGCATTACGGCCCATTGGGCCAATTGTAGAATTACCCACAACGCCGTTCCATTGAACAAAGTCATGCTGCGGAATATCCCAGAGAAAGGGATAACTCACTGGCGCATCAGCGGGATTAAATATCTCATTTCGCAAAGCAATCAATTCTTTAAAAGTCATCAATTTTTGCTTTTCAACTTCCGTGATGACCTTATCCAAAAGATGAGAGCGGTCTTTGGCTTTGAAAACAGGTTCCAGCGCCGCTTCTACCTCTTTGAATTTTTCCTTTTTCAATACGCGCCTTAATGCATCACTCAAACTTTCCGGCGTTAATACGTGTTCGCTCACGCGATTAAAAATACGTCCGAAGGCATCCAGACGAGCGTAGCCGTATGACGTTAGCGGATTGGTGTTACTGCGAGGTTTATTGATAATAACGTATGAACGAATGCGACGTGCAAAGAGATCAAGATCCTCTCGAATTTTTTCCTCATTCGCATACTCTCCGCGATCAATAACAGCTTTCGCAAAACGCTCAAATTTATCTTGTTGGTCTCGTGTGGTTTCCAAAGCTGTGGCCAGACCATCCATGAAATTTTCCATATCTGCCATGGCGGGACCGCCATCAATACGAATGCCCTTTCCTTTATAATTTAGTTGCGTAGTGTGACAGGCTGCACATGTGAAACCCATATAGTTTTTGCCTTCAAAGCTATCGCGCGCCATGCCTACAGGCAGTCCATCGGGATTCAATTCCGATTCAACTTGCGGCAAATAACGGTAAGCCAATATATTCGCATCGCTGCGAAAGAGTTCCGTTGAGTTTGCTTGCTCTAACTCCAGAAAAAAATCATAAGGGACCAGATTGGAGCCTTGGGTGATGTAGTAAAACCACATGCTGTCATCATTGTCCCAGCCCTGATCCAAATAAGTAATGGACTCAAATTTATCACCAAAAACATCATCATCGCTGGAAACAACCTTGGCGCCTCGATCTACATGATCGTCACGAAACTCCCAAGCTCGTGAGAGATAACCAATGGATGCCCAAACGATTACCAGCGCAATAAAGCCTCTGAGTATCCAATGAATTTTTTTCCAAAATGACAGCGCCCAAAAACATTTGATTGTTTTAACGACAAATTTGATCACAGCGTCGATTAGATTGAATATTTTTCTTATGATTTCCATCGGCTTTCCCCGCCCTAATTTTGATAACAAGATGCTAAATAGCCTGTCTTTGCACCCCTTTTGCAGGCCTTTGCCTAGAATAAACCCAGCGAATATTCAAATCCATCACTTCTACGACAAAATTCCGTTTGCTTGTATCAAAGGCATTTGTCATTGAAAATGTCGCACTTAATAAAGCAAGTGGTGTACACAGTTTGATCAGCGAGCTAAAAACAATAAGTGATATTCGCGAGATCCCTCACGACGCGTTAATTCTCACAGCTAACAGACGTTTAACACGCTTCCTGGAATCCGAAATTGCCCAGTTTAGAGGTAGATCCGGGTTTGCCGCATGGCCAAGCATGTCTATCCGATCATTGAATGGCTGGTACCGCGAACAGTGGCTGGCAATGCAAGAAAAAGGATATGCAGAATTTTTATTTACGCTATTAAACCCCATTCAAGAACAAGTGATTTGGGAAAACCTCTTTACTGAAAACAATCAGGGCTTTGAATTACTCAATGTGAGTGATACAGCAAAACTTGCGAATGAGGCTTGGAAAAATTTACGTCAATGGCAGATTTCACTGAATGACCTGCCCGATTACACCGAAACGCTCTTTTTTAAATCTTTGGTAGATGCTTATTCCCAATTCTGCGAGGAGCACGCAGTTTGTGACGAAATTTATGTTATGCAATGCATAACAAAATGCTATCAACAAGAAAAAATTGACCGCCCGAATTCACTCGTCTTGTTTGGATTTAACGATCTTTCTCCAATCAACGTTTCGCTTTTTAATTACTGGAAAACCAAGGGAACTGAAATTTATGTTTTGAATTTTAACAAGGCTGAGAGTGAAGCCACGATACGGCCGTGCTCTACAGAAGACGATGAAATAAGACTCGCCGCAAATTGGGCCGCCAAACTTATTGATTCAACAGACGAAGCAGAAAAATCAAAACTGCGCATAGGCATTGTTGTACCAGAACTCAGTCAGTTACGAAGTAAAATTGAACGAATATTTAACCAGGAATTTGAACCTCAATCTATTTTTGCAAATCAATCCAGGCACTCGCCCGGTTTTAATATTTCTGCGGGAACTTCACTTTCTAATACGCCGCCTATTGCAGCAGCACTTTTAGCGCTTGATTTAAATAAATGGCAAGTTGAGAGGGAAACATTACAGCAGGTGTTACTTTCACCTTTTATTGGTCATATCGACGAGCTACCCTCCAGGGCTTTTCTGGATATCGAAATCGGAAAACTTGGGAACGTGATCCGCCAATCCCAATTCTTTGCGCACTGCGCTGAGTTTTATGAAAGTACGGAGTTCAATGAAAATGCCGAGAATCCTAAAGAAGGCAACGGCTTCTACAATGAACTTTCAAAATTTCAATCAATACTGAGAAGCAAATGCGACAAGCAATACAGCCTGTATGAATGGGCAAATATTTTTCAAAGTCAACTGAATGCGCTCGGTTGGCCCGGCAACAGAAAATTAAACACCTTCGAATACCAGCAAATACAAAAATGGCACGAAGTGCTTGATCATTTTAGCTCGCTTGATTTAATTCTCACCAAGGCACTGCCGATAAACGACGCTTTGTATTATCTCAAAATTTGCGCAAATGTCTCGTTTCAGGCACAGACTTTATCATCACCTGTGCAAATACTCGGCTTACTGGAGGCCGCAGGTTTAGCTTTTGATCATTTGTGGATTATGCAAATGGATGATCAACATTGGCCAATGCCTTGCAACCCGAACCCCTTTTTGCCTACAAACCTTCAAGCGAAATTCGACATGCCCAAATCTTCTGCTGATGGGGAGCTGAGATATGCACAGGCACTGACTGAACAATTTTGCAGAAGTGCTGAAAAAGTTATATTCAGTTATTCAAAAACCGACGAAGACCGCGAAAAAAACCTCAGCCCGATATTAAACCATCTGCCCAGCAATCCAGTTTTGGAGTATTCGCCAGAAATCGATTATTACGCTTACTTATCCGCACGCAAACCGGAGCTGCAAACTTATTTTGATCACTGTGGCCCAAGCCTGGATCACTTTGAGCATCTTAAGGGCGGCACCCAAATCCTAAAAGATCACTCTGCTTGTCATTTTCAGTCCTTTGCCAAACATCGATTAGGCATCTCACCACCTGAATCTTATGAACCAGGGATTCCTGCGCGCGAACGGGGAATTCTAATACATCAAACATTGGATACTTTCTGGCGAAAAACCGCGAACTTGCAAGAGCTGAAATCGCTCACAGCCTCTGCGCTGGAAAAACTTGTTGAACAGGCGATATCACAAAGTCTTGGCTGCTTACAAAAAAATCACCAAATTGGACTAAAACTCACTGAACTAGAAGTTGAACGGACAAAAAACATCGTATTAAAGTGGTTGGATGTTGAAAAACAACGTGAAGACTTTAAAGTTATCCAAAGGGAACAAGCTCGCACTCTACATTTTTCCAAACTTCCTATTCACGTACGCTTCGATCGCCTTGATGAACTAGCGGATGGCAGTACTTTTGTGATGGATTACAAAACCGGTCAGTTTGATCTTAAAGCCTGGGTGGGCGAACGACCGGACGAACCGCAAATTCCCATTTATGCCATTGCTAATAAAAATAAACTGGGTGCAGCAGCCTTTGCCTTGATAAATGCAAAAAATGTCGGCTTTAAAGGCGTGGCAAAAAATAGTTGCCCTGCTCCGGGTATCAAGCTGGAAAATGAATTTTCTAAAAGCAATCTCCCTGAAGACTGGGAGAGCTTATTGAATGAGTGGCAGGCCAACCTGGAAAATTTAGCACAATCTTTTGTCGCGGGTGACGCCGATGTTAATCCAAAAAATAGTAATACGACCTGTCGTTATTGTGGGATGCAAGGTTTATGTCGAATTCAGGACATCGATAATCCCGATGATTACTCTTCGTCAACAGCGGCAGGGGAGCAATAACAATGAATTCGATTCCTCACGTCCAGGATCAAAGCCAAAGAGAGAAAGCGCTTGATATTTCCAAGAGTTTTATCTGTGAGGCGCCCGCTGGGAGTGGCAAAACTGAATTGCTCACACAACGCTTACTCGCCCTACTTGCCACGGCTGAGAAACCGGAAGAAATTTTAGCCATCACTTTTACGCGCAAAGCCGCTGCAGAAATGAGGAATCGTGTTGTCTCCGCCATGAAATTGGCCGACAACGATGAGGCGCCGAACGAAAAACATCTTCAAATCACCTGGCAACTCGCAAGAAATCTTAAACAACATGAGCAACAACTGGCCTGGAACTTACTGAAAAACCCACAACGATTAAAAATTCAAACTTTTGACAGCTTTTGTAGTAGCCTGACTCGGCAATTACCATTGCACTCTGTTCTTGGTAGTGGATTAAATGTTACAGAAGATGCAGAAGAATATTACGAACTTGCAACTCAGCGTTTTTTGCAACTTCTGGAGGACAGTAATCCCTGGCAATCTTCAATTGCTATCCTGCTTTCTCATTTAGACAACAATGCCAGAAAGCTGGGAGAACTGCTGGTAAAACTATTGGCAAAACGTGATGACTGGCTGGAAATTACTTCCGGCACCCCACTACACAATGATCAACGCCTTGTACTTCAGGAGCATTTACAGCACGTCATTGAGGATAAACTATTAAAGCTGATTTCTCATTTTCCCGAATCTCTATTTAGCGAACTTCTTACTCTTAGTCGATATGCATCGAAAAATCTGGAGGAATCTGGCAAGGGTATCTCCTTTCAAATACTGCTTGAAGAACATAATCCCAGCGATCTTTTAACAAAAGCACATCACAATATAGGCTTTTGGCAAGCCATCAGTAAGCTCTTATTAACGCAATCAGGTAGTTTTAGAAAGAGCTTTGACAAAAGAATTGGCTTTCCTGCCGAAACCGGAAAGAAAAAAGCAGTATCGCAAGAATACAACCAAAGAATAAAAAATCTCGTTTCAGATCTCAATGAAATCCCTGGTTTTTTGGAAGCCTTGCAAGAAATTATCGTAATACCCTCAGACCAATATGAAGATAGACAATGGCAAGTACTCAATGCATTGATGACTGTTTTACCACGACTGGTGGCGGAACTACATCTAGTATTTAAAGAACATTCTGTAGTGGATTTTTGTGAACTCGGCCTTCGCGCAATTCAATCACTTGGCGATGAACTCGAACCCAGCGAGCTTGCTTTAAGATTGGATTATCAGATAAAACATTTACTTATCGATGAATTTCAGGATTCCTCTATTAAGCAAATCCATTTAGTAAAACACCTAACTCGGGGCTGGCAAGCAAATGACGGTCGAACACTTTTTTGTGTTGGCGACGCCATGCAATCTATTTACAGTTTCCGCAGTGCAAATGTTGGGCTTTTTCTTCACAGCAAACAAAAGGGTATCGGTGATCTAAAACTGGAACCGCTTCAACTCAGTACAAATTTTCGTTCCCAGGCGGGCATCGTTTCGTGGATAAATAAGACTTTTTCTCAGGCCTTTCCTGAAGAAGCCGATGTCTCGCGCGGCGCAGTACCTTATTCCGAATCCTCATCTGCGTCGCAGAAAGAGAGCGGCAACAATGTACTGGTGCATGGCCTGGATGCCGAAAATTATAATACTGAAGAAGCAAAATGTATCCTTCAGTTGATCGAAAAAGCGAGAGCAACGCTACCAGGTTCAAACGTCGCTATTCTGGTCAGAAACCGAAACCACGCTGCGCATATTTTACCTTTACTTAAATCTGCGAATCAGCATTTTCGCGCGGTTGATCTGGTGCCGCTGGTTAACAAAGCTATTGTTAAAGATTTATTGTCATTGACGCGCGCGCTGCTTCATCCGGCCGATACACTGGCATGGTATTCCATACTCCGAGCACCCTGGTGTGGCTTGGGGCTTTTTGATCTCGAAGCAATCGCGACGGTAGACCAAGATCAAGAGCAAACAATTCACACGGTACTTGAAAAGGCCAAACACTGTATTGAAAACACCTATTGTCAAAATATTACTCAAAGCGATTTATTTTCAGATCACTCACTGAACGAAACAGGCGAGCTCATCTCCAGGCTCAGTACTGAAGGCGAACGCTCACTGAAACGGTTGGTTAAAACCATAGAACCCTATCTGGCAAACAAACAACGTATGCCATTGCGTCAATGGGTGGAAGCCTGCTGGATTGAACTAGGTGGCCCTGCCTGCTTTCAAAGCAGCGAGGATCGCGAGAATGCAGAAGCCTATTTTGAATTGCTGGAAAAGCAAGACCGAAATTCTTCCTTGTCCTCACTTGAACAGCTCGAAAGGGCCCTAAAAAAACTCTATGCGCAGCCAGATCCAATGGCTGACGAAAAACTACAAGTAATGACCATACACAAAGCCAAAGGACTGGAATTTGATACGGTCATTTTACCTTCGCTTCATCGCAAGCCAAGAGCATCACAACATGAACTCTTTCTCTGGCAAAATCAATTACGCTTAAACGGTGATGAAGAACTGATTATTGCACCTATAAACCCAACATCCTCAGAAACTGATCCGATATATACCTACTTGCAAAAAGAAAACACGAAAAAGGAAAAGCTGGAATCGTGCCGCCTCCTCTACGTGGCCTGCACTCGCGCAAGACAGCAACTCCATCTTTGTGCACCCATAGAAGAAGACAACAAAGGGAACACCAAGCCGCCAATTTCAAGCTCACTGTTAAACCTTATTTGGCCATTTGTACAAGACAATATAATCATGCCAGACAGAAGTGCACAAATAGATTCAACAAGTACAGCCACCAGATTAACACCTAATAGACAGCCACATACAAAACTGCCATCCGACTGGATACTTCCAAATTTACCGGAAAAAAACAGTTTAGCTCGCTTTATTGCCGACTACGATTTTGACGATCAGGATATTCAGTTACCCGACCCACTTGCTCGTCGAATTGGTACGCTTGCTCACCAAATTTTAAATCAGATAGCAATCTCCTCGATCGAACAGTGGCGTTTAACCTACCTTAATGCAAAAAATGAGTTTGAAACACTTTGGAAAACTCGATTGCTGAGCGATGGGCTGCCGCCGCCGCTTTTAAATACTGCATTGAA
Organism: Cellvibrionaceae bacterium; assembly: GCA_050299435.1. Taxonomy (GTDB): domain Bacteria; phylum Pseudomonadota; class Gammaproteobacteria; order Pseudomonadales; family Cellvibrionaceae; genus 1162T-S-0a-05. The sequence goes on from JBNKVX010000035.1 coordinate 33,582, forward strand.
ATCCATTCACGAGATTGTAGAAAAAATCCTTAAGGATAAAAATATGGCCTGGATGCTTAGTGGAAAACACAAGGAGTGCCACAGTGAGTTTGCTGTAAGCGTGGTAAGCAAAAATGAATTGACTCACTATATCGTGGATTTACTCCTGCTTGATGAGCAGGGTACAACCTGGGTAATTGATTATAAAACGAGCGAACCCGACGCTTCACAAGAATTACAAGATTTTATTGAAAGTGAAAAACAAAACTATCACTTCATAATGAAACAATATGCACGGGCAATACGTGGATTAGGTTATCAAAAGATCAAATTAGCGCTTTACTTTCCCTTGATCCAAACTTGGGGATACTATGAATAGTTTTTATAATTTTAAGAGACGCAAGCAATGAATGCTGTTATAGAAGTTTCAGACTTAAATAAAACCTACAAAGGCGGATTTAATGCGCTCAGCAATATCAACTTGTCGATTCAAAAAGGTGAAATTTTTGCCCTTTTAGGCCCCAACGGTGCTGGCAAAACAACACTAATCAGTATAATTTGTGGAATTCTTAATGCTTCGAGCGGCAGCGTTAAAGTTAACAATTTCGATATCCAAAAAGACTATCGCGCTGCACGCTCACAAATCGGCCTGGTTCCTCAAGAACTTTCTTTGAGCATTTTTGAATCCGTACTTGCGACTGTTAAATTTTCGCGAGGTTTATACGGTAAGCCTGAAGACAAAGCCTGGGTGGAAAAAGTTCTGAAGGATTTAAGCCTTTGGGAAAAACGAAACGAGCGCATTATGGCCTTATCCGGCGGGATGAAACGGCGCGTACTGATAGCAAAAGCTTTGGCACACCAACCTCAAGTATTATTTCTCGACGAGCCCACTGCAGGTGTTGATGTCGAGTTAAGGCAAGAAATGTGGGAGCTGGTTAGAGGTTTGCAGAAAAACGGGGTCACCGTAATTCTCACTACCCACTATATCGATGAAGCTGAAGAAATGGCGGATAGGATAGGCGTGATAAACCAGGGAAAAATTATTCTTGTGGATGAAAAAGCATCTTTAATGAAAAAACTGGGCAAAAAGAATCTGAGTATTTCTTTAAGTTCTGCGCTTACAGATATTCCATCTTCTCTACAACAATTTAAATTGAGTCTTGAAGATGAGGGTCACTCTCTTGTGTACGAATTTGATACACAACAAGACCATAACGATATACCACAACTCTTAAAAAAGCTTGATGAAGTGGGAATTGAGTTAAAAGATTTACAAACGCGACAAAGTTCACTCGAAGACATATTTGTTGAGATCGTAGGAGGAAGAGCATGAATATTTATGCCATGAAAGCAATTTACATGTTCGAAATGGCCAGAACCGGCAGAACACTCATGCAAAGTATCGCCTCACCTGTTCTTTCCACCTCTCTTTATTTTATTGTTTTTGGATCCGCGATAGGCTCACGCATGGTAGCCATAGATGGAATTCACTACGGGGCGTTTATTGTTCCTGGTCTCATTATGCTTACCTTGCTCACAGAAAGCGTATCAAATGCTTCGTTTGGAATACATATGCCGCGTTTTACCGGTGCGATCTATGAAATTTTGGCAGCTCCTGTTTCTGCTTTGGAGGTGGTGATAGCTTTCGTCGGCGCCGCGGCAACCAAGTCCATAATCTTAGGCGGTATTATTATGTTAACCGCACGATTTTTTGTGGATTACCAAATTGCACACCCTTTTATCATGCTGCTATTTCTGGTGTTAACTGCCTTCACTTTTTGTCTATTCGGTTTCATTATCGGCGTATGGGCCGACGGCTTTGAAAAGCTGCAAATTATTCCGCTAATGATATTAACGCCTCTCACCTTCCTCGGTGGCACATTTTATTCTATTACAATGTTGCCTCCTTTTTGGCAAACCGTGACGCTATTTAATCCTGTTGTCTATCTGGTAAGTGGTTTCCGTTGGGCCTTTTATGAATCATCGGACGTACCTGTATTGACCAGCTTGTCAATGATTAGTGTTTTTCTCGTTCTGTGCCTAATCGTAGTTTTGTGGATATTCCGGAGTGGCTACAAATTAAAAGCTTGATAGGAAGTTTTAGACTGTCTAATTTATTGATTTTATTAAAATTTATCTGCTCTTTTCTTGAACTCACACCATTTATTGAGCTAATGGACGAGCATTAGACCTGTGGTTGAAGCACAATCTGGACAGCATAGAATTTTCGAATTGCACAGGAGAAAGATTTTTGTCCTCGACAACCCTCAGCTAGAAGGTATAGATACAAGTTTTCAAAAATACATCGTTGATCCAACAAAATTAACGTATGACAAACCTAATTCTAACTAGAATAATTTTTATAGTGGAAGCCCTATGACAAAAAAGACTTTATTATTTATTTTTTTCCTAGCTATATTGGCATCTTGCTCAAGCAAAACGGAGGAGATCGCTGAATATAGTGATGATATCTTAGATAGTCCATCCTCAAAATCTAACGACACCCGAAACTTTCCTAAGAACCAGTTTCTTGCCTATGAACATTCAATAAAAATTGAATTGCCTAACGAAGATATCCAGGCTCGTTATGAATTGATTGCAAAAAACTGTATTGAGGATCGAGAATTTAATTGCATTTTACTCCGCAG
>JBNKVX010000036.1:0-24519 GCA_050299435.1 Cellvibrionaceae bacterium
CTCGCCAGAGATTCAACACAAGTTTATGCATGTCTGCACGTATGCCAGGATCCAGGGCTCCAAAAGGCTCATCCAACAATAGTATACGCGGCTTTTTAATAAGCGATTGTGCGAGCGCCAATCGTTGTTGCATACCACCCGATAATTCGTGCGGATATTTATTGATTGCGTGTCCCAGGCCCACAGCCTCAATCATTGCTGAAGCCTCTTCCTTTGCTTTTTGTCTTGCCTTACCAAATAGCCGAGCTAATAAAGGACTGCCTTCAAATTCTTTTGCCAGCATGACATTTTGTAAAACGGTGAGGTGTGGAAAAACAGAATACCGCTGAAAAACAATGCCGCGAGCCTCACTCGGTTCATCCATTATCGGTTCGCCATCCAACAATATCTGGCCTCGCGAAGCGCTTTCAGTTCCGAGTAACATTTTCAGGAAGGTAGTCTTTCCACATCCTGAAGCACCGACGATGGTAACAAATTCACCGTGCTTGACTTCATTGTTGATTTGCTCCAAAACAACCTGATCGCCGTATTCCTTCCAGAGGTTTTTTACTTCTATCATGCTCAAGACATTAACCCTCCGATTCACCACTTTGCGTGTAAAACCACGGGTAAAGCGTTACCGAGATTTTTCTTAACAAGTAGTCGATAAAAAACGCCAGGATAGTAATCCAGAGCACATAAGGAAGAATAATATCCATCGAAAGATAACGGCGCACCAGAAATATGCGGTAACCCAACCCATCCGTTGCCGCTATTGCTTCGGCTGCGATTAAAAATAACCACGCAGCACCTAAAGATAAGCGAATAGCTCCGATTAACCTCGGCATCACTTGGGGCAAAATGACTCTTAAAATAATTTGCCATGTGTTCGCACCGAGTGTTTGCGCCTTGATGATTTGTTCATCGGGAATTTCCATCACGCGCTGAAAGATATCGCGCGTAATAAAAGGCGTTATCCCTATGACAATCAACACAACCTTTGATACTTCACCCAAACCGAAAATAATAAATAATATGGGCAATATCGCCATGGGTGGAATTAATGAAATCGCGGTGACTAATGGTGAAAGCTTGGCGCGCGCAATTGGGATTGCCCCCATTAATACACCAATCAGCAAAGCTGACAGAGAACCAATTCCCACCCCCAAGGCGAGACGACGTAGGCTACTGCTGGTATCTTGCCAAAATAAATATTCGCCAGTACGCGAGCTGGGTGAAAAAGCAATACGGTCAATGGCCGAGACAAAACTACTGACAGCTGGAAAGAGTTTGTCATTGGGATTTTCTGCCAATCGCGCTTCCGATGCTGCAAGATATATCAACGTCAAAAGCACGAAAGGCAGAATCCCAAGGAACCAACGAAGTGGGCGCGAAGGATTTAAATTAATCAGTTTTTTCATAGTCCACTCGCTCCCAAATTAAAGAGATGTGCGTCTCCTAAAACGATCTCTTTAAAGTTCTCCGTCAGCGGCCATTTTCATATAAGTTGGATTAAAGCGAAATTTGATGTTTTCGGCATCGCCGTAGATACCAGCGGGAGTTTCAACACCGATATACCTTGCATCTGCAGCGCCTTCACCTAGCAATCCATGGGTAAATGAAAACTCAGCAACGTATTGCATTGTGGTTTTGACTTGTTCACTCATCACAAAATCAACAGCTTCACTGGCTTGATAAAACATTTTGGTAGACGCAAGTTGCGAGTCATAACCGGCGAGATCTGTTCCTGAAGCTTCACCCAAGGCTGTGCGCACTGCTGCACCTTCAGCGTCTTCCGCACTCATTGCCGCCATGATTTCATACCACGCGCCAGTTAAAGCTTTACCAAATGCAGGGTTCTCTTCGAGTGTTTTGGTGTTCACAACCATCAAATCAATAATTTCACCGGGGATACTGGAAGAGTCATACACCTTGGTGGAGTTAGGCATGCCCGCAACTTCACTCAACAGTGGATTCCAGGTCACAACAGCGGTTACATCATCTGTGGTGTAGGCAGCAACCATATCGGCGTCAGAGATATTTACCACACTCACATCTTTCTCACTTAAACCGATTGATTCCAAACCTCGCGCCAACAGATAGTGACTTACGCTCAGCTCAACCAGATTTACTGTTTGTCCTTTGATGGCGTCCAGGCTGTCTTTGCCTTTCAAGACCACACCGTCATTACCATTAGAAAAGTCGCCCACAATTAATGCGGTTGAATCCACACCACCCGCAGCAGGAATTGTGAGTGCATCCATATTCGTCATGGTGCATCCGTCGTATTCTCCAGCAGTGTATTGGTTGATCGATTCGATGTAGTCGTTTATTTGTGTGACTTCAATTTCAATGCCGTATTTGTCTGCCCATTTTTTTACGATGCCAGAAGTCGCGCCGTAATCCCAGGGCATCCAGCCAACATAAATTGACCAACAGACTTTAAATTTTTGGACTTCAGTGGTGGCAGAAGCAGGAGCTTCTGACGCAGCAGTTGTTTCTGTTGATTCTTCTTTTGGAGAACAGGCAGCAAAAAACACAACACTTAATAAAATGCTGATGCCGGCGAGATACTGGGTGATTTTGTTATGCATGTTAAACCTCCTACGGGTTACACGTTTTTATAGATAGAGGAAACAATGGCACACTTGCCATTAAACCTCCCGGGCTTTTATCCCGCCGTGTAACCTCAATCAAGCTTGGCCTGAAAACTTCGAGGTCGACTGCTCTCGGACCAGACATCACAACTCACTTTCTGTGACCGGAACCCTAGCTGTCTTATTAACATTCAAATTGTACTGGGAGTGTGCTCAATAACAATAGGTCATTGATTCCTCTCTTGTGTACACAGGAGCAATTTGAGTGCCAGCTTAAACCAAGACTGAAGCGCCCATAAACAGGTTAACACGGGGGAACGATCGCACATTATTGGTGCACACCCAGTTTATCGCACTATTTTGGAGCTTTAAATACAGACTGGAAATCCAAATTACTTGGCCCAATAATAGGCACCTGAACCTTATATGGATAGCAACATGGCAACCGAGCTAAAACGACCCAAATTGGTTGAGCAGGACCCGATGTGGTTAAGCATTCGCCAGGAAACGCGAGAGCAGTCCGAAAATGAACCTGCCCTTGCCAGCTTTCTGCACGCGACCATACTCAACCATAACTCACTGGAAGCAGCGCTGAGCTTTCACCTTGCCAACAAGTTGGCCACACCGGCTATTTCTGCTTTGCAGCTACGCGAAATCATCGAAACAGCCCTGGATGAAAATCCATGTATCGGTCTAGCAGTGAGAGCTGACATTAAAGCAATTTATGATCGTGACCCTGCCTGTGACTCTTTCGCCATTCCACTTCTTTATTTAAAAGGCTTTCACGCTTTGGAAGCGCATCGTGTCGCTCATTATCTCTGGAATAAGGGAAGAACCAGCATGGCGTATTTTCTTCAAAGCCATACTTCCATGACTTTCGGCGTGGATATTCACCCCGCTGCAAGCATAGGCAAAGGTGTAATGCTGGATCATGCCACTGGTATTGTTATTGGTGAAACAACCGTCATTGAAGATGATGTTTCAATTTTGCAAGGTGTGACCCTGGGGGGAACGGGAAAGGAAAGCGGAGATCGCCATCCCAAGATACGTCGCGGTGTGCTGATCAGTGCAGGAGCAAAAATTCTGGGGAATATCGAAATTGGCGAGGGCGCCAAAGTGGGGGCTGGCAGTGTCGTGCTGAAAGCAGTGCCTCCACATACGACAGTTGTAGGCGTACCGGCTGAAATTGTTGGGCGTCCAACAACAGAATCGCCTGCGCTCAACATGAACCATGAAATTAGCTGCGACTGCGACCCGAACGACGATTAAAACAAAGCCCCCTAGAAGTGCGGTGACCTTGGTGAAAAGAAGCTGCTACTGTTGTTTGGCCGCTTCTTCCTCTGCACGTCGAAAACACTCAGTTAAGGCTTTTGTGCGCTTCACATAACGGTCACGACATTCTTCACGAGTCATCACGCGCTGGGATTGTGAAGCTTCTTTGTTTTTTCTTTCAAGGTCGACCTCGCGTTGGCGATTAAACTCTTCCTGGTGTTTTTCACGTGCATTGCGATTTTTAATGTCTTCGGCGTGGGCCTTGTTTTGTAGCCGCACCTCTTCCTCCGGGCTAACTACCGAAACCTTGTCTTCCTGAATGACCTCTGACTGATCTTTGTATTCGTCGGGAACAGTGTCTCCATAGTGGACTTTCCCGTTCTCGTCTACCCATTTAACAATTTCACCCGCGCTGGCCTGAAATACCAGTGAAATGAGGATCAGTTTGAAAAGCGTCTGAATTCGCATGTAATTACCCTCTTGCCACCTCTAGTTTAGTCCAGCTCGTTGAAGCTTTGCACCTCATTAATAATGCTTGCGCCACAAATCGCCATCAGTAAGCGGTCCACACCCAAGGCCACCCCCGCACTTTCTGGCAGGCCTGCATGCAAGGCTTCCACAAGGCGGGAATCAAAGTTTTTTACCTCTTTTCCCTGCGCTAAGCGAAGTGCGATGTCATTAAAGAATCGTCCTTCCTGCTCTTGTGGGTCATTCAATTCCCAATACCCGTTTGCCAGTTCCAAGCCTTTCCAAAAAACCTCAAAACGACGTGCAACAATATCGCCATTTGGATTGTCTGCCAATTTTGCCAAAGCGGCTTGGCAAGCCGGGTAGTCATAAATAATCGTGAGTTGCTGACCAAGATGAGGCTCAATACAGTGACTGAAAATCAAATCCAGACAATCACTCTTGGTATGCAAAGTGAAATCAAATTCGAGTCGGCTAGCGGCATACTCAGTAAGTATTGCGCAATCTGCGCGGTGTGGATTGAGCCCGGTATAACGTTCAAATAGTTGTGCGTATGCAATCTTTTCGCAAGCGAGTGTCTGGCCTGAGAGAAACGCTATTAGCTCTACTACCTCCGCCATAAGCCTGTGATCATCAAATCCACAGCGGTACCATTCAAGCAGGGTAAATTCTTTGCTGTGACGAATACCTGCTTCTTCACTTCTATATGCCTTACCCAGATAATATATATCGCCACTCCCACTTGCGAGCAGACGCTTCATAAAGTATTCCGGTGAACTCTGAAGCACAAATCCTTCCTGTACCTGCAGGCATTCAATATTGGGATCTGTCACCCCACAAAGACCTAAGGCCGGAACATCCACCTCCATGACACCGAGCCGCGAAAAAAAAGAGCGGCAGTCACTCAGTAACTTCGCTCTTTTTTGCAGGGTGTGCTTTGAGGCTGTAGGTCGCCACAATGCTAGCTCGGGATTATTTGCTTGCACGACCTAAATATTCACCCGTGCGAGTGTCTACCCGAACCACTTCGCCAATAGAAAGGAATAAAGGGACTTTCACCACAGCGCCAGTAGACAGTGTTGCCGGCTTGGTGCCACCTTGCGCGGTATCACCTTTCAGCCCGGGATCCGTCTCAGTAATCTCCAGCTCGACGTGATTCGGTGGTGTGATCGCCAAAGGACTGCCGTTGTAGAGCGTCACAGTAATTTTGTCAGTCTCTTTGAGCCACTTGGCTGAATCTCCAATGGCACTGGCGTCAGCCTGATGCTGTTCGAATGTATTAGGCTCCATAAAGTGATAAAACTCACCGTCGGTATAGAGATACTCCATTTCGACATCAACAACGTCAGCCCCTTCAAGGCTTTCACCCGACTTAAATGTGCGTTCCCAAACCCGACCAGATTTAAGGTTGCGCAATTTAACCCGATTAAACGCCTGGCCCTTGCCGGGTTTAACGAATTCATTTTCCAGGATGGAACAGGGGTCTCCATCCAACATAACCTTTAATCCCCCGCGGAATTCGTTGGTAGAATAGTTAGCCATTTCGTCCTCTTAATCACCACTTTTCAAAAGGCGCACATGATACCTCGAAGCAAGCCCAATGTGCAGAGTACAAATCAGCGCGCTAGCGCGCTAAACCTACTCTGCGTTGACTGGCAATATGAATTGCAAAACCTCATCACAGATTATCGCGAACTCTTGCACCAGCTGGAGCTGGAATTACCCGACAAACCGGAAATCGCGGACGCCATACGCAGCTTTCCTCTTAGGGTAACGCACTCCTTTGTATCCCGCATGCAGAAAGGAAATCCGAATGACCCTCTGCTACTGCAGGCGCTTCCAGTCTGGCAGGAAGCCCAATCTGTCGGTGAAATATGGAGCCAGGACCCCCTACAGGAAAAGCATTATGCAAAAGCGCCAGGCCTGATTCACAAATACCAAGGCCGGGTCTTACTGATTGCCGCTCGCCAATGCGCGATTAATTGCCGATATTGTTTTCGTCGGCACTTCGATTACGCCGGGCATTCACCCTCGCGCACTGAATGGCAACATACACTTACACATATCGAAAATGACCCAAGTATTTTTGAGGTTATATTGAGCGGAGGGGATCCGCTAGTTTTGGCCGACAAACAATTGCACTGGTTGTTGCAGCAAATTGAAAATATTAAACATGTTAAATATTTGCGAATTCATTCACGTTTGCCGATTGTTTTGCCGCAACGTTTGACCGAGGATTTATTAGGTCGATTTGCGCAATCACGCCTTAAAATTGTGATGGTGGTTCATGCCAATCACCCCAATGAATTGGATTCAAGAGTTCAAAAATCCCTCAGCAGTTTACGAAATTACAATATCACTGCCCTCAACCAGAGCGTTTTGTTAAAAAATATCAATAATGACTGTGAAATTTTCACTAAATTAAGTATTAAGTTGTTTGAATGCAGCGTTCTGCCTTACTATTTACATCTCTTAGACAAGGTTAATGGCGCCACGCATTTCGAAGTTCCCAGGGAAGAGGCGATAAAAATATATAAGGATTTGCGTGCAAAGCTACCAGGCTACCTGGTTCCTCAATTAGTGGAGGAAATTCCGGGAGCCGATTCCAAAACTGTGATCACGTGAAGTATTTAGGGGAACACCCGCTATACTTACTGGATAAACAGGAGGAAAGGCAGCACAGCGCAAGGATAAAATTAAAAGAATGGCACACAATTTTAATCCAAAAGAGTTTCTCAATGCTCAGCTTCTGCCTGTGCAGGATTTGAAGCAACCGTCTTTTTGTTCAAGCTCGAAAGCAGTAAAAATCCAGGCTTGGGCAGACAACCTGCGCGCAACAAAAATCTCACATACCAGTGTGTTGCTCTACCAAAGCATCGCCGAGCTCAATCGTGTTAAATCCGATTACGAGAACCGCTTTAAATTTATGGAAGCAATTCGGCCCATCGTACAGAACTGCATCGAAGGCATTAAGGGCGAGTATTTGCAACGTCCACTTGCCTTGAACGAAGATCAACAAAAATTTGCGATCATTGCGCAGGCACTTCAGAAATATATGGTCGATGGATACATGCTGTGCGCGCGTGAAATTGCCAACCTTCCTCGCTTCAAGGCTAACACTCTGGAATTGATGAGCACGGTCTTACAGCGGGCCATGGCAGGTGTAGGTTTATTTTTCTTCCGCTCTCACCAACTCTATGCCTCTGCGCCGAAAGGCATGTGGCAAACTTTGCACGGCTTATATCAAGTGGCTGAATACTACGAGCTGCTGGATAAAACGGTCAGCGATCCTCTGGAACACAATGCGAGCGCTTTCTCTGTCCAGGCCGCCTGGGTGAGAGTCCTTATGCTGTCAACCGCCAAGGCAAATCAACTGAGCAATAATGATATTGCCAAAGCTTATACCGCATTCGCCTCCTGGGCGACTTTAGTCAAAATTCACGAAGGCGTGAGCAGTGACAAAGATAATTTTTATCTGGTTAACATTTCCCAGGATGAAGCTCCCAGCTACAAGTCGCGTTTTGAAGGTAAAGAAACTGACCGCGTTATCGAACTGGATTTCAAAACACTGCTCGGCCGCTTGAGTAAACAAGGTGGAAACAAAGAAGACACAGAAATTGACGGGCACCGCCCCACTGTTCCCAAAGATTTTCCTGACACTTTATTGGACCACTTATTAGGCGCTTGGGGTAATTTAAGCCAGCGCAAATTAGGCCGTCGAGATGTGAATATCACAGCGGATATCGCAATTGGCTTTATTGACTGTCACTATTTTCTTGCCGGAAAGAAAAAATTTGATGAATTTGTCTCAGGAAACAGTGATTACGAGCAAGCAGGCACCAGTTTTACCCCTCAAGCCTTCGGTAAAGATTTTGATAATAGTGAATCTGATCGGCCTACCTGGAACGTTCAGGTACAAAATGTGAGCACTGGTGGCTATTGCCTGCTATGGAAGGGAGAGAAACCGATTCGCCTCGAATCCGGCGAGCTGATCTGTCTAAAAGAGAAAAATCGCTACAGCTGGAATCTCGGTGTTATACGTTGGATTAAGCAATTGAAATCCGGAACCCAAATGGGTGTGCAATTGCTTTCTAGTCAAGCCCAAGCTTGCGGCGCTGCCCAGATTTTTGATATGGGTGGCCAATCCGATTTTATGCGCGCTTTATTGATCCCCAAAAACTCCAGCCTGAATCCTGCTGATAGCATAGTGACACCTAAAGCCCCGTTCACCGAGTCTCAAAAAGTCAAAATAATGAGTGGTGAACGCATTGTGTCGATTCGCCTTAACAAATGTTTGTTTTCCACCGGCAGCCTAAAGCAATTTGCCTATGCCGAGCTTGCTGGAACTGAGGAGGAGGTCAAAACTCGACACGCTTCAAATTATTCCGGATCAGCTGGGGGCTTTGACTCATCCTGGGATGACATATAGCCGTTCGTTATGACTCTTATGTTATTATCACCGGCCTTGCAGGTCACCAATAGCACAAAAAAAGCAATCCCTAGGCTAGACTCGTTTTATGAGCACAAATAATACAATTAGACTCCTCATTCTGAACGATTCCAGACAGGAAGCAGAGCGTCTTATCAGCATGCTGCACAATGCCGGCCATCCAGTGCGCGCTCAACATGTTGATAGTGAAGATGTACTCAATAAATTGTTACAAGAAAAGGCCTGGGATTTATTGATTGGCCTGGACACTACAACCAATCTGAAACCTGCCGATGCAATTCGTGCAATAAAACGCATGAATAAAGATATTCCTATAATCCTTCTCACCGACGTAGAAGGCTCACATGCAATTGTAGAAGGCATGAAAATCGGTGCAAGTGATGTGGTGCGATTGGATGAAGACCAACACTTGTTATTGGTTATTCAGAGAGAAATTGATTCGCGTGAAGATCGCGAACAACGAAGAGTCGCCCTGCGCCGTCAACGTGAAATTGAAAAACGCAATCAACAATTACTCGACAGTTCTCGCGACGCCATCGCTTTTGTTCAAGACGGCATGTTTTTGTACGCAAATGACTCTTTTGCGGAGTTACTTGCCTATGAATCACGCGACGAACTCGAGTGTTTACCCGTCATTGATATTATCAACAAAGACGATCAAGACAAGGTTAAACGTTTTCTAAAAGATTTCACCTTAAAGGGATCTGATGTCGATTCCACGAAATTGGAATTTTCTGCTATTTCCGGCAAGGGCAAGGAAAAAGCTATCAAGGTCGATGTGCGCAAATCCAATTATGATGACGAAACCTGCATTCAATTTTTGATACGCACAAAAGAAGGAAATAGTGAAGAATTAGAAGCACAGCTTGCACAAATAAAAAATCAAGATATTGCAACTGGACTTTACAACAAAAATTACTTTGTTGATGCTTTGGAAGGTATAGTCAGCAAAGCGGTGAGCGGCGAATTTAATAGTGCGATTTATCAAATTGGTATTCACGATTTCAGCAAGGTTGTAAAAGATAAAGTTGGCATCACCTCAGTGGATATTGTGCTCGGCACTATCGCAAATTTTGCAAAGAGTCTGGTTAAGAAAGGCGATACGCTTTGTCGTTACAGTGAAGACTCCTTTATGTTAATGGCACCGAAGATCGATGCCAACAAGGCCCTGGAGCGAGCTACGGAACTTTGCAAAAAACTCCGCGAGCACATTGTTGATATCGATGGCACAACACTTCAGTTTAACTATTCCATCGGCATCTCACTTATTAACGAAACCACCTCTGATACCGACACACCTATTGACCATGCTCACAAAGCACTTGAATTAACTCGCAAAGAAATTGCGAGTGGACAGGACGTGCATGCCAAAATATACGAGCCTGAAATCAAGAAAGAAGATCTGAAGAAAGATGTGTCCGCGATGGTGCAATTGGCTTTGGATAAAGGGCGTTTTAAACTTTTATTTCAACCAATTCTCAGTTTGCGCGGTTCGGATAAAGAGCACTATGAAGTGCTGATGCGCATGGTAGATAGTGAAGGCCAGGTTATCACCCCTAACGAGTTTTTGGCTACAGCAGCGAAGATTGGTGCAACCACAAAAATAGATCGCTGGGTTATTCTCAATGCCACTAAAATGCTGGCTGAACACCGTGGCAACGGGCATAAAACCAATTTGATTGTAAATCTCAGTCGTGAATCCATGCTGGATGCTTCATTGGTCGCATGGCTGGGCGTTGCCTTTAAAACAGCCAAACTTCCTACCGACTCAATTGTCTTTCAAGTAAATGAAGTGGATGTGAACGATCATTTAAATGTCGCGAAAACATTCTCTGAACAGTTGAGTGAATTGGGTTGTGGTTTCAGCATTAGTCGATTTGGATGCGCACTTAATCCCTTCAGCGCCTTGAAGCATGTCAAATCATCACACATTAAAATCGATGGTTCTTTTACTCAGGAATTACAGAAAGGCTCTGAAGAAACGGATTCACTGAATGAGTTAATCAAACAACTCCTGCAAGAAGAAAAGATCACGATTGTACCTTTTGTAGAAAACGCTAGCGTTCTTTCCAAACTTTGGCAGTCAGGAGTTCATTATATTCAAGGTCATTATCTACAAGAACCCACCGAGCAAATGAATTACGATTTTGACACTGAAAGTTAAGATACTAATTAGTGTAAGTCGCGATCTCTGAAGCCCATTAAATATAAAATTGCATCAAGCCCCAATGTAGAAATGGACTGCTTTGCTTCTGCTTTTACTAAGGGCTTGGCACGAAAGGCAATCCCCAAACCTGCAATTCCCAACATTGGTAAATCATTGGCACCATCCCCAACAGCAACAACTTGTTCGAGGCGAATACCTTCTTTTTCCGCAAGCTCTCTTAACAGCTCGGCCTTGCGTTCGCCATTTACTATGGGTTCAATTGCGCGGCCACTCAACTTGCCATCTATAATTTCAAGAGTATTCGCAAATACATAATCAATCCCGAGTTTCTTCTGGAGATAGCGACCAAAATAGTCAAAGCCGCCAGATAAAATCGCTGTTTTATACCCAAGGTTTTTCAAAGTGTTGATTAAACGCTCTGCCCCTTCCGTTATTGGAAGATTTCGGGCGATATCGGCGAGCACTTTTTCATCCAGGCCTTCCAGCAAAGCCATCCGACGTCGAAAACTCTGGTTAAAATCCAGCTCACCCTGCATGGCCGCTTCAGTAATTGCCGCGACCTGCTCCCCTACACCAGCGGCGTGCGCCAGCTCATCGATAACTTCTGCCTCAATTAAAGTGGAATCCATATCGAAGCAAACCAACCGGCGAGTGCGGCGAAACATGTTGTCTTCCTGGAAGGCGACATCAATGTCCATTTTTGATGCAAGTTCCGCAAAATCCTCTCGGAGTTTCACGATATTGTCCGGCGTGCCCCTCGCAGAAAATTCCACACATGCTTTACTTAATTGATCTTTCTCATCGAGCTTCACTCGGCCGGATAAACGACTGATATTGTCGATATTCAAACCGCGATTTGCCATGATACTAGTGAGTTCGCAAATTTGTTCAGCAGTGATATAACGCGCAAGCAAGGTTACAATGTGGCGTTGCTTCCCCTGCTGCTTCACCCAGTCGTGATAGCTATTTTCAGAAACCAACTCAAAGCGAACAGTCAATCTGAGCTCCTCGGCAATTGCTACAATTTCTCTCTCAATTTCTAATTGATCAACTTCCGAAGGGGATTCAACCAACATACCGAGCGACAAGGTCTCATGAATGACCGCCTGACCCAAATCCAGGATATTGACCCGATGCTTGCGCAACACCTCTGTTACTCGAGAAGTGATCGCTGGCCGGTCGTGACCGGAAATAGTAATTAAAATGAGTTTGCGCACGTGAATTTAATACTGCCGAGGTTAAACTTTTATTTCATTCGGAATTGCGCCATCATAGGCGGCAAAAACAGCGGGTAAGTATAACTGAATGCCAGTTCAACTAGAATGCTTCGCGAAGCTCATGCAAGATAAACTTTGAAAACTCAGGGAATACATCGCCTTGCCATTAAAATTTCATCGTCCCCCACCTCAGTTACTATTATCTGCTTCGGCCTTGTTGGGCCTGCTTTTTACAGTGTGGGTATGCCTTCCTCCAGCCTATAAAAATTTTCAGGAACTGCAATCTGACTACGGACAAACTTTGGCGAACCTCACAGCAAAACGCGTAGTCGATGCGTCTTTTAAAGGTGATCTTGTACGCTTACAAGGCGTGCTTCAGGAATTAGTTACCCACCCCCACGTTGTTCAGGCCACCATTCACGATGTAGACAGCAATTTGTTAGTCCAGGCAGGCGAAGCCCGTCCAGCTCCAGAAACACACAGCCCCTATTCCGCATCCATTGTGCTGCATGATAGCTTGTCAGGTTACATCACTGTCACTCTTGCAAATTTTGAAAATAAGTTGAGTAGCTCAGTCAAGACAGTAACCGTGATAGGACTATTTCTGGTCTTGATTATGGCCTATTTTGTTATTAAAACCGACACAGTGGTATGGATTGCACCGCAGGAAAAACCAGCAGACATAGCCCCTAACGAGGATGAAGTTTCCGAAGTAGGTGATGTCGCGAAAGAGACTATCACAAAAGAACAAGACAACGATCAATATGTTTATACCGCAATTCATGTCAAAAACCTGAGCGTACTAAAACAACAGCTTAATTCAGAAACATTCCGACTTACTGTTGCAAAGCTCGAAGCGATTATCAGCGATGTTATCGCGCTGTACGGTGGCAAAGACTTTCAGGCGCAGGAGAATTATTATTCTTTAAGGTTTAGAACGGATGATGGTTTAAATGAATCAATTTTTCGCGCAAGCTGTAGCGCTTATATTATTGTTGAGTTAGCAAGTATCATCAATAAAATCCCTCTCGATTTAGCAGCTTTTGTCTCCGCCAATGAAAATGATATCGTCCCAGCAAAACTTCCGGTGGCAGGTTTGGTAATGGATGCAACTGCTGCGCAAGAAGATTTAATTCAACGCCGTTTGCAGTTTATGGAAGTGGGAACAGAAGACGGTCGCTACATTGTCGCGAACTTTGAACAACCCTTCAGCCAATTGCTGGAAAATCAACGAAAACAACTTGCCAAACAATTTTCCTAAACCCGCCTCTTCGGTGGGGCCTGGCCAAAATTTTGTTTGCTTTTTTGCATGTATTCTTGTTCTTCCGGGGTACTTTTGCGGCCTAAAATAACATTCCTATGTGGAAAGCGACCAAAGCGCTCAATTAACATTCGATGCTGCTTGGCAAAGCGTTCCATACCCAAAAGATATTCTCTGTAGGGTTCAATTGATTGCAAAACCAATTCCTTGTACAAGTTACTAGCCTGCTTCTGACGGATTAACGACTCCGAATGCTGCAAGGGCATATACAAAAACGCCCGCTCAATAGCTTGCAGACGTAAATCCCAGCCTTTTTCGATTGCTCGGTCCATAATAGCCAGCGCTTGCCGATCATATTCAAAAGCCTTGGTTGTGCTGCGATAAGTATTGCGGCTGAACTGATCGAGGACAATAACCGCAGCCAAAGCAGAGCGAGCACCTCTAAAAGCTTTAACCGGTTGCTCTAATAGGTAGGGGAACAGATAGCCAAAAGTCCGCTTTATAAAGTAGTCAGTGGCTTCATTCACAGAAAACCACAAACGCCCCTGCTCATGCAGCTCTGCCGGTTTTTCCAGACAATCAGAAAACCAGTAATCCAGGATCTCTTTTTCTGGAAAATTATCAAGTTCCATTTGGCTGACCGGTTTTTAAAACTTTACCCATAATATTCTGTGTTCTACCTGTAAGTTTTGTCGTCGAAGCACGACAAATAGATGTGTTATTTTTTCATAAAAGTCGTAAGATAAACCAAGAATTGTCACGCAAAGTTCACAAAAGTTGCGTAAATTGGCCAACTAAATATTGGATAGCCCCCAAGTTATTGACTTTCAATATTAAAGTCGTCCATTGAGTACATTTTCTCTTAGGCCAGATATACCGCCTATGGCCGGGAGGCCGAGAATGATAAATATAGAACAAGCCGTTATCGACAAATTCCCTGGATTCGCGAACAAACCCAGCCTTATTCGCAAGCCTACCATTTCTTTCTTGAGAAGGCTTATACACGAAAACGAGATCAATGCCTTCTTACTGGAAAATGAAGATGCCAAAGGCTTTGAATTTATCGATCGCGTATTCGAGTACTTTAATTTTAGCTACAGTGTGCGTGCACGTGACAAAGCGAATATCCCTGCTTTGGGTCGCGTTGTTATATTTGCTAATCACCCGATTGGCTCTCTGGACGGTTTGGCGATATTACGCTTGGTAAGCGAAGTTCGACCCGATGTAAAAATCGTTGCTAACGATATGCTCGCGCAAATCAGCGCATTACAAAACCTGATTATTCCCCTTGATAACATGACCGGAGGCAGTGCGCGTCGCAGTGTAAAACGCGTATTAGAAGCACTTGAAAATGAACAGGCAATTATTGTATTTCCAGCGGGCGAAGTCTCACGTGCTCGACCGACTGGAGTAAAAGATACCCTTTGGCGACCCGGCTTCCTCCACTTCGCACGTAAGGCGAATGCACCGCTATTACCGATACATATCGGCGCAAAAAATTCTCTACTTTTTTATAGCGCCTCAATGGTCTACAAGCCCCTCGGTACGGCGCTATTAGCGCATGAGATGTTTAATAAGCGCTCTCGCACAATTAAGTTTCGTGTGGGTGAAATAATCCCGTCCAATGTATTGTCGTCCAAGAGTTTGCACGATAGAACCCTGGTAAGACGACTCAAAAAACATCTTTATAAAATTGGGGACAAGCAAAAAAGTTTTTTTGAGACCGAGCGCACCATTGCACATCCAGAAGACCGCAAAAGTTTGCAAAACGAGCTCAAAAAAGCTGAATTAATTGGCGAAACTCGCGATGGCAACCGTATTTATCTTTTCGACTATCAGGAAGATTCCGCAGTTATTCGCGAACTGGGTCGCTTGCGCGAATTAGCTTTTCGCAAGGTCGGAGAAGGCACCGGTAAAAATCGTGACCTGGACAAATTTGATCAACACTATCGACATCTTGTGTTGTGGGATAGAGAAAATCTGGAAATTGCCGGCTCTTATCGCCTTGGCATTGGTAGAAAAATACTCAAAGAATTTGGGCCTGCCGGTTTTTATACTTCGACACTTTATCACTTCACACCTGAATTTAACCCCTATCTCGATCAAGCAGTTGAACTCGGTCGCAGCTTTGTCAATCCAAAATACTGGGGAAAGGCCAGCCTGGATTATTTATGGCAAGGTCTAGGAGCCTATCTGAATAAAAATCGCGAAGTCAGGTACCTGATTGGCCCTGTCAGTATGAGTGCGGACTACCCACGCGAACTCATGGATCAACTGGTATATTTTTATCGGCGTTATTTTGCCTGCCCTGCAACCCTGGCAACAGCCGTTCATCCCTACACACTGAATGCAGAAAAAATGGCTTCCTTTGATACGCTATTCGGCAACCTGGAGGCAGAAGAAGCCTTTGATTTTATGCAGCAAAATTTTATAAAACAGGGACACAAATTACCCATCTTGTACAAACAGTACACCTCTGTTTTTGAAGCTGGTGGCTTTCAATCACTTGTGTTTTCTGTCGACCCTGGCTTTGGTGATTGTTTGGACGGTTTGTGTATGACGGACCTGCGAATGATGAAACCCGCCAAAAAGAAACGCTATTTTGGACCGGATTATAGCGTTTAAACTGGACCCAAATTTATTTAGGTCTCCTCGAAGAAAACTTTTCTCGCGTTTTTTCTTTTTGTTTTTCACTTTTCTTGATTAAAACATAGGTGGCGCCATAACCACCGTGCTGCCTCTGTGCAGTATGATAAGCCAACACAGCTTCAAACTGCGGCAACCAACACGCAACACAGGACTTAAGTTTTGCCGGCGTTTCGCGCCCCTCTCCTTTACCGTGTGTGATCAGTGCCGCACGCACATCGTTTTCCTGGCAATCCAATATAAATTGGTACAAAAGCTTGCGGGCTTGCTCAACGGTCAGTTTATGAAGGTCGAGTTGTGCATCGATTGAATATTTACCTAAACGAAGATTCTTAAAAACTCCATGCTGAACTCCGGGACGCTGATAACTCAGCATTGAGTTTGCGTCTAACCATTCAGTGGGTTCAGCCAAAGGATCATCTTCTGGCTTAGTTTGATCTTCAGCCGCAATCCGGCGCACTTGTTTATCTATGTCCGAACTTTTATCTTTCTTTAACTGGGCGCGTTTTTCGATTTTTGCCGGTACGACACCCTCGCCCAATAGACTTGAAAAATCTTCGTCCGACATATCACACTAATTTATAACAGGGAACATATTCACTGGTTGGGATTTTCATACGGTTTTGCGCAACAAAGTTGCGCAACAAGCTGTCTAAGTGCGACATAATCTTATCGTCACCGCTAATTTGAAAAGGCCCGTGCTCTTCAACTGCACGAATACCTGTCTCCCTTACATTGCCGTCCACAATGCCAGAAAACGCTTTACGCAAATTTGCAGCTAGCACACCAGGAGATTGACCCAAATTAAGATTTAAATTTGCCATACTGTCATGAGTGGCAACAAAGGGCATTTGCAATTCCTCCGGAATCTTTATCACCCAATTAAAATAAAAAGCGTCTTGAGTCACTCGACGATACTCTCTGACATCTTTCATTTCATTTTTCATATACTGGGCAACACGTTCAGGATCATTAATAATAATCTTGTAACGCTTTTGCGCCTCTTCGCCCAGGGTTGCGCCCACAAAGGCATCAATCTCAGCAAAATAGGCCTCGGCGCTGGGCGGTCCAGTAAACACCAGAGGAAAAGGTAAGTTTTTATTTTCTGGTTGCATCAACACACCGAGAATATACAGAATTTCTTCTGCTGTTCCGACGCCGCCAGGAAACACAACAATGCCATGCCCCAAACGCACAAAAGCTTCCAAACGTTTTTCTATATCGGGAAGAATCACCAAATTATTCACAATGGGATTGGGTGATTCCGCTGCAATAATGCCGGGCTCAGTTAAGCCAATGTAGCGACCAAAGCGCCGTTGTTTTGCATGACCAAAAGTGGCGCCTTTCATTGGCCCCTTCATTGCACCCGGACCACAACCGGTACAAATATCCAAACCACGCAAACCCATTTGATAACCGGTTTCTTTGGAGTAGTGGTATTCAAGCTCGTTGATAGAATGCCCACCCCAACATACGATGAGGTTTGGATCGATACTCGGCTCCAACAAACCCGCATTGCGCACAATATGAAACACACCGTTAGTGATGCCATCACTGGTACTTAAATCAATATCACGATTTTCTTTGAGCTCATTGTGTATATAAACAATATCGCGCAACGCAGCAAACACATGCTCTTTAATCCCTTTTAACATGTGACCATCAACAAAAGCATTCCCCGGTGCATTATCCAATTCCAATTTGATACCGCGCTCCTGCTGAATGATTTTTACCGAAAAATTCTTAAAAGCTTCCAGCACTGCTTTTGTATCATCTGTCTCTGCGCCTGTATTAAGTACAGCAAGCGCGCAACGACGAAACGTTTCGTAGGCTTCGGAATCACCTTTATTAATCAGTTTCGCAACTTCAATTTGCGATAAAACATCCAGAGTGTCTTCAGGTGTTATTTTTGTTGAAACTTTATTATTCATAAATGTTAGTGGACGTGTCCGTGTTCTATTTCTGTTTCTGTTGCCTCTCGCACTTCGACAACGGCAACATCAAAACTCAATGTTTGACCTGCAAGCGCATGGTTAGCATCAATGGTGATACCGTCATCCTCAACTTCTCGTACAACAACATATTGCACTTGACCGTCTTGACCCTGTGCTTGAAATTCCATACCAACTTCTATTTTTTCTATACCCGAAAAGGCTTCAGTCGGTAACTTCTGTATGAGTTGTTCATTGATTTCGCCGTAGCCATCTTTGGGCTCAACAGTAACCTGCTTTTTGTCTCCCGCAACACAATCCAGGAGTTCATTTTCCAGCCCAGGAATAATATTGCCCGCGCCGTGTAAATATTTCAGTGGTTCTTTGCCTTCAGAAGAATCAATCACTTCGCCCTCGTCATCAGTTAAAGTGTAGTGAATTGAAACCACTGCATTGTTTTGAATTTTCAAAATTTGCTCCAAGTTAGGGTAAAAGGGGCTGCGCAGTTTACCAGTTGACTGTGTGGACTTCGACCCATTCCTGAAATTGGCCCGCCAAAAAAAAGGCGCCGCTGGGGCGCCTTTTTATCATGAAATGGTGTGTTCTACTTGTTGAGGCGATTGCTAATCAAATCCTCCACAACACTGGGATCGGCGAGCGTGGAAGTATCACCGAGATTGTCCAGCTCATTGGCCGCGACCTTACGTAAAATACGCCGCATGATTTTCCCCGAGCGCGTCTTGGGCAAGCCAGGCGCCCACTGGATTAGGTCGGGTTTGGCGATGGGACCGATTTCGGTAATACACATGCCCACCAGCTCCTTTTTAAGTTCGTCAGTGCCCTCGACTCCTGCCATTAAGGTTACATAGGCATAAATACCTTGCCCCTTAATGGCGTGGGGATACCCGACCACGGCAGCTTCGGCGACTTTTTCGTGTAAAACCAGCGCACTTTCAACTTCCGCCGTACCCATTCGGTGACCACTTACATTGAGCACATCATCCACACGACCCGTGATCCAGTAATACCCATCCTCATCGCGACGTGCACCGTCACCAGAAAAATAATAGCCTTTGAAAGTACTGAAATAAGTTGAAATCAATCGTTCGTGATCGCCATATACAGTACGTATTTGACTGGGCCACGATGATTTAATCGCGAGACTACCTTCTCCAGGCCCTTCTATCTCTCTGCCTTCTGCATCCATTAATACGGGTTCTACTCCGAAAAAGGGAACCGTTGCACAACCGGGTTTAAGTTCGGTGGCGCCAGGCAGCGGTGTCAGCATGTGTGCGCCAGTTTCCGTTTGCCACCAGGTGTCGACAATAGGACAACGCCCTTCGCCCACAATATTGTAATACCACTCCCAGGCTTCGGGGTTAATTGGTTCACCCACCGAGCCCAGAATTCTTAGGGACTTGCGAGAAGTTTTCGTCACAAACTCATTGCCCTGTCCCATCAGAGCGCGAATCGCAGTGGGTGCGGTATAGAAAATACTGACATTGTGTTTATCACACACTTCCCAGCAACGCGCGGCGCTTGGGTAAGTCGGCACGCCTTCAAACATCAGCGTGGTTGCCCCATTTGCCAGCGGTCCATACACAATGTAGCTGTGACCGGTGACCCAACCCACATCGGCGGTACACCAGTAAATTTCGCCATCGTGATAATCAAACACGTATTTGTGAGTCATGGCCGCTTGCAACAAATAACCCCCGGTTGTATGCAAGACACCTTTGGGCTTACCAGTCGAACCCGAGGTGTACAGAATGAACAAAGGATCTTCGGAATCCATCGACTCAGGTTCGCACTCGGCATCCACTGCAGCTTCCATCTCGTGGAACCAGACATCTCGCTTGTCGTGCCACTCAATTTGACCACCCGTGCGTTTAACCACAAGAACGGTTTCAACATTGGAACACTCAGCCACTGCTTTATCTGTATTCGCTTTCAATGGGATTTTCTTCCCACCGCGTACGCCCTCATCAGCAGTAATTACGGTGCGGCAATCTGCATCCTGAATGCGATCCTTCAAGGCTTCAGGCGAAAACCCACCAAAAACCACAGAGTGAACTGCCCCAATGCGCGCACAAGCGAGCATCGCGTAGGCCGCTTCAATGATCATTGGCATATAAATACAAACGCGGTCACCTTTTTTTACACCGCGTTTTTTAAGGATATTGGCGAAACGACAAACGTGCTCGTGCAACTCCTTAAAGGTTATTTTCTTGTCGTCGGTGGGCTCATCACCTTCCCAAATTATGGCAACCTGATCACCACGCGAGGCAAGATGACGATCAATACAATTTACGGAAACATTGAGTCTGCCACCTTTAAACCAACAGGCTTCGCCCTTGTTGAAGTCAAATTCCCTCACGCTTTCCCAGCCGCTGTCCCAAGTCAAAAACTCATTTGCCATTTTGGTCCAGAAGGTCTCTGGGCTTTCGATTGATTCTTTGTACATGGCTTCGTATTGCTGCTTGTCGATATGAGCAGCTTTGGCCACAGAGTCCGGTACGGGGTAACGCTTTTCAGTACTCATTAATGGTCTCCATTCATATTTATTCTTTCTACTTGGAATTTTAAAAGCACTTTACACTGCATGATTTGCACTATATCAACATGCAGGTTTTATTTACGAAAATGCTGGCCGAGAATCGGCCTATACAAGAATTATTAAGCGACTTGAACGGGGATGGTATTAGACGTTCGTTCTACTTTGTTGTCCTTATCCAGATAAACCAGATGGGGTTTGAAGTTTTCTGCCTCAGCTTCATCCATTTGGGCGTAGGCAGCAATGATAACGCGATCCCCTACCTGAACTTTACGTGCAGCAGCACCATTCATTGAGACGGTGCGTGACCCCGCTTCCGCAAGAATCACATAGGTTGAAAAGCGCTCACCATTGTCGACATTATAAATTTCGATTTGCTCAAATTCCCTCAAACCTGCAAGTTTCACCAACTCAGCATCAATCGCACAGGAACCGTCATACCACAGTTCTGCCTGTGTCACCTTTGCCATATGTAATTTGCCTTTCAAAAGGGTAATGTGCATAACGCTATTTCAACTCCACAACACGCGTTCAAATGACCAGGGAAATATTGTCGATCAGTCGAGCACCTTGAGTATACATGGCGCCTAAGACGGTAAGTTCACTGTCGTCATGAGCGGCCGGCTCCAAAGTCTGGCTGTGACACACTTGCATGTAATCGGGCTTAAACCCGGCTTCTACAATTTGCGCCTTAGCCTGATTCTCCAAGGCAGAAAAATCGCGATTGCCTTGTTGCACTTGTTCTACAACCCACTGAATACTCAGGTGAAGCTGATTTGCTCTGGGTCGCTCCCCTTCTGTAATGAAGTGGTTACGTGAACTCATTGCCAAGCCATCCGACTCGCGCACAATATCCCCGGCGACTATCTCCACCGGAAAACACAGATCCTGCGTCATCCGCCGTATTATAGCCAATTGCTGGTAGTCCTTGATACCAAACACTGCCAGATCGGGCTGCACAATATTGAAAAGTTTGCTTACCACCGTTGTCACCCCTTCAAAATGACCGGGGCGACTCGCGCCGCAAAGTACATTCGCCATGCTGGGCACAATGACTCGAGTTTGGGTATCCATGCCGTTGGGATAAATTTCAGTTTCCTCAGGACAAAAAAGATAATCACAGCCCGCTTGCTTTAGCTTTTTTGCATCGGCCTCCAGAGTTCGAGGATATTTGTCCCAATCTTCGTTCAAACCAAACTGCAAACGGTTCACAAAGATGCTGACAATCACAATCTCGGCGAGAGATTGAGCCTTTTTCACCAAAGCAATGTGAGCATCATGCAAATTGCCCATCGTAGGCACGAAACCAACTTTTTTACCTTGCTGACGTGCCGATTGAAGTGCAGAACGCACACTGGCTATATGGTGGAAGATTTCCATTGTTGCTGATTAATCCGACTGCCCGTAATGATCAAACTCAAGGTTGTCAAAACGCGTGTATTTGCCAACAAAAGCGGCCCTGCAAGTGCCGATTTCACCATTACGCTGCTTACCAATGATAATTTCCGCCGTGCCTTTTTCGGGGCTTTCTTCGTTGTAGTACTCGTCGCGATAGATAAAGAGAATCACGTCGGCATCCTGCTCAATGGCCCCGGATTCACGCAGATCCGAGTTCATAGGTCGCTTATTTGGCCGTTGCTCAACACCACGGTTTAACTGTGAGAGCGCAATGACCGGGCAGTTATATTCTTTTGCCAGGGCTTTCATAGAACGGGAAATTTCCGAAATTTCCTGGGTTCGCCCTTCTTTGCTTCCGGCAACATGCATTAACTGTAAGTAATCCACCATGATGATGCCAGGCTCGCCATGTTCACGAACAATTCTTCGAATGCGCGCCCTCACTTCATTAGGAGTAAGGCCAGCGGTATCGTCAATAAAGAGTTTTTTATCTTTGAGTTTGCGCGCAGCCACTTCCAGTTTTGGCCAATCATCCTCGGTAAGTTTGCCGTTGCGCAAACGCCCCTGATCAATGCGTCCCATGGACGACAACATTCTCATCACCAGAGAATCAGCCGGCATTTCGAGGCTAAATACCAAAGCAGGCTTTGCCTGGGTCAAAATGGCAGTCTCAATAAAATTTAGCGCTAGCGCAGTTTTACCCATCGAAGGCCTGGCTGCGAGGATAATCAGCTCACCGTTTTGCCAACCCGAAGTTTTTTCATCCAGCGTTGATAAACCGGTGGATATGCCTGTGATCGCCAAATCTGAACGGAAAAGGTGATCAATCTTCGCAACCGTCTTTTTGAGCAAGGCATTAACATCTTCAAAGCCGCCCTCTTTTGGACGCTCTTCCGTTATCTCAAGCACCTTGCGTTCGGCAAACTGCAGCAAATCGTCGCTGCCCATCGCGCCAGGACTGTATGAAGCGCGACTAATTTCAGTGGCTGCCGAGATCAGCTGACGCAAGGTTGCACGCTCGCGCACCAGGCGTGCATAGGCCACGACATTGGCACTGCCTGGTACATTGGTAGCGAGATCAGTGAGGTATTGCATCCCGCCAGCGGAATCCAGTTGATCGAGCTTATCTAGCTCATCCGCAACGGTGACAACATCGATAGGCAGGTCTTTTTCCTGCAACTCACACATTGCAGCAAAAATATTACGGTGGTTCGCTCGGTAAAAATCATCGTTCGAAACTTGTTCCAACACAGCGTCAAAATTGCTGGAGTCCTGTAACAAGCCACCCAACACACTTTGTTCTGCCTCCACAGAGTGCGGCAATACAGATGCTTCTCTGGTATCGTTTTCTACCGCTGTGTAGGTAAATTGGTGAGGTTCCGCTTCAGACATAGTGCTTCACTAGAGACAAAAATGGGCGCGCTACCAGACTCGGTATTGCACCCAATTTAACGTATGATTGCAAACATGTATACGCGCAATCATTCATGACGGCAATCAATGCCGATCAGCTATTCAGCTTCAATGACAACCTTAATGCTTTGAATCACATCAACGTGCAGTTGCAGGTCCACGTCATACTCGCCAATCTCACGTAAAGTCCCACCTGGCAACTTCACTTCAGATTTGGAAACCTCAACTCCCGCTTGCGTAATCACATCAGAAATATCACGAGTTCCAATGGAACCAAAGAGTTTGCCTTCATCACCTGCAATCGCTTTGATGGTGATAGCACCCAGCTCAACAATTAATTTAGCTCGACCTTCCGCAGCAGTGCGCTTGTCAGCAGCAGCAGCTTCCAGCTCGGCGCGACGCGCTTCAAATTCAGCCACATTGTTTTCCGTTGCAGCAACTGCCTTGCCCTGTGGGAGCAAATAATTACGGCCATACCCGGCTTTCACGTCTACACGGTCGCCCACTGTACCCAGCTTGCCTACTTTCTCGAGCAGAATCACATCCATCTCGTTTTCCTCTTAAATCTACGGCGATGTTCGCCTTTATTTAAATAATGAATTTAATCGCTAATGCGTTTTCGCAGATTCACAAATGAATCAAACAATCCAATAACCACTACCGCTGTACCTACCCAAAGCGGTATAAACATTCCCAAATACACCACCCACAAAATAAAGGGCATCTTTTGTCGCGCTGCCCACCAGTGGATATAACCCAAGCCGGCAAAGAAAATTGGCAACACCATTATCAGGATACCGACACCACCATTCGGCATCAGCATAAAAACAAAGGTTATACCTGCGCTCGCTGCCACCAATCTCGGCTCAATCCGCAAGTTGTGAAACTCTTCTTTAAAACCACCAGGCTTGTATAAAAGCGCCTGCCACCATCTTGCCAATAGCAACGAAAATAATGTACCCGCCGCAATCGACAGCGCCATGCCCGGTACTACAACATTCTGTTGAAGCAAGTTATCGACCGTTTTTTCAAACTCTAACTTGTCGATCTCACCCATTTCCATGCGTTCAGCCATGTTCATCAAGTCTGCTCGCATATCGATGCCGGCCCCGATGAGATATGCTCCCAGCACTGAAACACAGGCCACCACCAACAAAACCAAGGGC
>JBNKVX010000036.1:24529-35675 GCA_050299435.1 Cellvibrionaceae bacterium
GGCCAGGATTGGGTTAACCGCAACAACAAGGCCATGGCATAAATCAGTGCCGCTGCCAATATCGTGGAATAAATATAGGCCCACCACGACACGCCTAGCCCCATCCAGATCAGAACTGGTGCTATCAACACCAAGGCGATCCACACACCGTCCGCCGCCCCGCGCCTCAAAGTCACCAAGGCAACTGTCGCGGGGCTGATTATTGGCAAGCCGATAAAGGCAAATACTGCGGCTTGCCAGCGCCCACTCATGATCACTTCTGCAAGTGCGCGCATACAAAAAGCCTCAATGGCTTATTCGTGACTATCGGTATAGGGCAATAAAGCCAAATAGCGTGCGCGCTTAACAGCAGTTGCCAGCTGACGCTGATACTTGGCCTTGGTTCCGGTAATACGACTAGGCACAATTTTACCGGTCTCGGTAACATAGGCCTTTAGCGTTTCCAGATCCTTATAATCAATTTGTTTTACACCTTCCGCTGTAAAACGACAGAATTTACGACGTCTAAAAAAACGTGCCATGCTTAGTCCTCCTCGTCTTCAGCGTCTTCGTCAGTATCATCAAGGTCTTCATCACTATCTTCGACCTCA
This sequence comes from Cellvibrionaceae bacterium, assembly GCA_050299435.1. GTDB lineage: Bacteria > Pseudomonadota > Gammaproteobacteria > Pseudomonadales > Cellvibrionaceae > 1162T-S-0a-05. The sequence continues at coordinate 25,120 of JBNKVX010000036.1, forward strand.
TCTTCTTCCTCGTCTTCATCTTCCTGAATTGCAGCGGCGGCTTCCGCAGCACGACGTTCCGCGCGGGCCTTGCGTTCTTTACTTTCTTTCTCTGCTTTGGCAATGAAGGATTCTTCGGTAACAGCTTCGTCACAACGAATCACGAGATTACGCAATACCGCATCGTTGTAACGAAAGTTTGTTGTAAGCTCTTCGAGGGCTTGATCTCCACATTCAACGTTTAACAGCACATAGTGCGCTTTGTGAATTTTATTGATGGAATAAGCTAATTGACGGCGACCCCAGTCTTCCAAACGGTGGACTTTACCTCCGCTCTCATTGATCGAGGTGGTATAGCGCTCGATCATGCCGGGTACCTGTTCGCTCTGGTCAGGGTGGACCAGGAACACAATTTCGTAGTGTCGCATTGTTGCTCCTTACGGGTTAATGCTTCCCACTAAGTGCGGTGAAGCAAGGAGTATCGCCCTCTGGCTTAAGTCTGCCTTGGGCGGGTTTAGGGCGGCGTATTCTAGGGAGGAAGTGCGCAAAATGCAACCATTTGCGCCTTGTGCGTAAAATTGTGGGGTAGCCGAATTTAGAAGTAATACAGGTTCGAAGTAATTCTATCTTCGGCTTTTCCAAATTCTTGCTACCGCACTGTCACTGCCCAGCAGCCCCACGATCTCGCAGGTCGCACCCACAGCAAAAAACACCAGCACCGGAAAGAGCGCACCCAACTGGCCAAACAGTATTAGCAGGTACAGCAGGATTGACGCGAGAAATAGAAATAACAAACCCACAGCAATGAGTATTGATCGGTGTGAGGACTTATAGAGAAAGTCTTCTTCACCCTTCTCAAAAAGACTCAAGACTGGCCAAAACAAACGTGTAAAAAAATGCTTCATGATGATGCTTTTATTTTCCCCGGATGAAATTACTCGTGCAATTGGCCACGCTGACGACATACTTCAAATAGGATGATACCGCAGGCAACTGAGACATTTAGACTACCGACAGTACCAAACATAGGAATTTTAACCAATTCATCGCAATTTTCCCTCGTCAATCTCCGCAAACCGCTGCCCTCGGCTCCAAGCACAACAACCCTGGGCCCACTTAAATCTGCTTGATAAATAGCGTGTTCAGCTTCACCTGCCGCTCCGCTTACCCACAAACCTTTTTCTTTCAGCTTCTGCAACACACGCACGAGGTTGGTTACGGCAACCAAAGGCAAAGTTTCCGCCGCCCCAGAAGCAACCTTGCGAGCCACCTCATTTAATCCAGCAGAATTATCTTTTGGAATAATGACCGCATGTACCCCAGCTGCGTCAGCGCTGCGCATACAGGCTCCGAGATTGTGCGGGTCTGTCACACCGTCCAGTACCAGGAGAAACGGTGTTTCTTCAATATTGTCTAGCCAAGCGTAAAAATTTTTTTCCGTTAGCACTTCACCAGGCTTTGCTTCTGCAATCACGCCCTGATGATTTTCAGCGCTAATGGAATCCAGGGTTTTTTTATCAACGAATTGAACTGCAAGCCCGTGTTTATTTGCCAGGGCCAATAACTTTTGCATACGCTGATCATGTCGGCCTTGTAACACTTTCAAGGCAAGTACACGTTGCGGTGCCGTTTTCAATAATGCCTGGACGCTGTGTAAACCCGGAATTATTTCTATTTGACTCATATTTCAACTGACCCCAATACACTACTTTCGTTTATTACCGGTGGTCTTCTTGCGCTTTTTTGCAGACGTTTTTGTTTTTGCGGCTTTGGCCTGCGTTTTGGTGCTGGCTTTTTGCTTATTTTTACTTTTTTTTGATTTTTTGGCTTTTTGAACTTCTTCATACTCGCTGGCCAATTCTTTTGCGCGTGAAGAAACTTTAACTCGAGATTTTCGCGCTCCTGCTGATTTGAGCAATTCAAAATCAACCTTGCGCTCTTCCAGATTTACACTGAGCACCTTCACCTGCATCTCATCACCGAGTTTAAAAATACGACCACTTCGTTCGCCGATTAACCTATGGTGTGAAGCTTCAAAATGATAATAGTCTTCAGGCAAAGCCGTAATATGTACCAAGCCTTCAACAAATAAATCCTTAAGCTCAACAAACAAACCAAAACCCGTTACACCGGCCACCACGCCGAAAAACTCTTCACCAACACGGTCTTGCAGGTATTCACACTTCAACCAGCTAACCACATCGCGCGTAGCATCATCAGCGCGTCTTTCTGTCATCGAACACTGTTCACCAAAGCGTTGGATATCCGCATCGTTGTATGGATAGAACTTTACACCGCCTTGTCTCGGCGTTGTGGGAACACGCAAAACGCGTTTGGATTTTTTCTTGCTATACAAAACCGAACGAATAGCACGATGCACAAGTAGATCGGGGTAGCGGCGAATGGGTGAAGTAAAATGTGCGTAGGCTGGATAAGCCAATCCAAAGTGACCTTCATTCTCAGCTTGATACACCGCTTGATTCATACTGCGCAGCATGACGGTTTGAATAATGTGTGCATCAGGTCTGTCCGCAACAAAAGCCAACACTTCCTGATAATCGGCTGGTGTGATTTTTCCGCGATTGCGAAATCCAATACCGAGACCTTTTAAATAGTCCCGCAGCTTTTCCAGCTTTTCGTCTTTTGGACTTTCGTGCACACGGTACAGCGCCGGAAGTTCATGTTGTTCTAAAAATCGCGCCGCGCAAACATTTGCCGCCAACATGCACTCTTCAATTAATTTGTGCGCTTCATTGCGAACTGTGGGCACAATGCGTTTTATTTTTCGATTTTCGTCAAAAAGTATTCGAGTTTCATTGGATTCAAAATCAATGGCTCCACGTTGCTCTCTCGCTTGCCTGAGCGTTCGATATAAATCATACAAGGTATCAAGCGGCGTCAATAAACGATGAAAATGTTTGCGTACCCCGCTGTTCTTTTTGCCTTGATCTGCCAACACTTGTGCTACTTCAGTGTAGGTTAAACGAGCGTGAGAATGAATCACTGCTTCATAAAAAACAAACCCGGAAACTCTTCCGTTTGCACTGATTGTCATTTCACAGACCATGCATAAACGGTCGACATGGGGATTTAATGAACACAAGCCGTTAGAAAGTAATTCAGGCAGCATGGGAACAACATGATCGGGAAAATAAACCGAGTTGCCACGATTAATCGCTTCCTTATCCAGAGGGCTACCCACCTCAACATAATGTGACACATCGGCAATGGCTACTAATAGGCGCCAACCGCCATTATTTTTTTGTTCACAATACACTGCATCATCAAAGTCGCGCGCATCTTCACCGTCAATCGTCACAAAGGGCAGGTTTCTTAAATCGACACGATTGGTTTTGTCTTTTTCTTCAACTTCCTTATTGAAATGCGAAATTTGCTCTTGCACATCTTGAGTCCATACAAAGGGAATGCTGTGAGAGCGTATTGCCACGTCGATTTCCATTCCCGGTGCCAGATGGTCCCCCAGAACTTCAATGACGCGACCGACTGGCAATTGTCTTCGATCGGGTTGTTGTAAAATTTCAACCGTGACAAATTGACCCTTTCCGGCTTTGGTATCGTCAGTCGGCGCTATAAGGATGTCATGCCCAATGCGAGGGTTATCGGGTCTAACAAACCTGATTCCATTTTCAGAAAAATAACGCCCTACAATGTGCGAAGTATTTTGTGAAAGCACCTCAACAATTGTACCTTCGCGTCGGCCTTTAAAATCAAGCTCTCCCTTTCGCACCAAAACTTCGTCACCGTTAAATACTTTGCGCATTTGACGATTACTAAGGTAAATATCTTCCCCGTGCCCATCTGCAGGGATCACGAAACCAAAACCGTCTCGGTGCCCTTGGACACGCCCACGCACCAGATCCAATTTATTAACAGGTGCAAAGGCATTTTTTCTATTGGAAATAATTTGTCCGTCACGCACCATGGCAATAAGTCGCCGGCGCAAGGCTTCAATTTGGTCTTCGTCAACCAGCTGGAAATGCTTGCACAATGCCGCGTGGCCCAAAGGCCCGGAGGAATGCTCCAGCACCTCCAGAATGAGTTCACGGCTTGCTACCGGATTGTCGTATTTTTTTGCCTCGCGCTCAGCAAAAGGATCTCGTTTGCCTAAGCCTTTCTTTTTCTTTGTCACTTTTATCTCAAATTGCTCAAATTTCGAGTCAGCACTATAGCAAATTCACACTGAGCTTATGCATAAACTTTGCAAATCAACACGATGCGGGGATTAATTGAAATAGCGGGGTCATTTTCGGAGGAGAGTGACAAGTACAGGAAAATAATTCTCTAGATTAAGGGTGCACACTTAGAGTCTGGAGATGCTCGTGGAGCACCATGCAAGGGACTGCCTTTTTAATCCTGGTGGGAACAATATGCAAAAAATTATCGCTTTGGTTTCAATTTTGGCTTTGCTCTTTCTCTCTGCCTGTTCTGGTGGCAGCAACAATAACATCACCCCCAACCCGACTGATGAAGAGCAGAATGAAAACCCACCCGTCATAGATGAAAGCCGAGCTATTCACACCAACATTGTGTCCTCACTTACTGGCATTGACTACCCTTTACATATTTACTTGCCACCTGACTATGAAAACTCCCAATTAAATTACCCTGTAATTTATGCGACCGATGGGCAATGGGTTTTTGAAGGGTTTGGGGAAATCATTGATCAACATGAGCAGGAATTTTTACTCGTTGCGATAGAGCAAGGGCCGAATGATAGACGTGCAACCGATTACTTAATGCCCGGCGCCGAATTGTATTTTGAATTTATTCGCACAGAGCTTCTTCCTTTAATTGAAAACGCTTACAGAGTTGACACAGCAAATCGTAATTTCCTGGGCACATCTTATGGCGGAGTTATTGCGGGCTTAGCATTGCTAATGGACGACTCAGAAAACCCCCTGTTTAAAAATTATTTGAGTTTTGATCCAAGCTTTCAACAACACCCCTCAACCACCATCGCAATGGAGGAAGCGCGCTATAACGCCAGCAATAATTTAAATGCGACTTTGTTCATTACCAGTGCAATACCCTTCGGCAACAACCCCCATGTCAACTGGTATATCAGTTTGCTTCAAGATCGAGACTACCAAGGACTGACCATCTACAAACGTTCCTACAGTGTCGCTCACGAAGATGTCGCCAGCCCTTCCTTTAGATCTGCTCTCGAAACGCTTTATTAGTTCTTATGTGTTAGTTCTTATGTATTAGCGCTGGCGCATTAGTCCTGATTTCGGACTTAATGCGTATTTCGGGAACATAAAATGCCCGTTTGACGTCCTTGTCACATAATCTATCAGTTTTGTTGTATAACTTCTGGTACTTCAAGTAACATTGATTAGCTAAAAAAAGCGTTATAACGACTCTAAAAGCATCCGTGAATACAGACAGACATCTGCTCTTTGCCAACCTCGCTGAATTGGTAAAGGATAATATGCAGTACACCATTATCAGCAACATCATCTGGGAGACCTATGAAAAGCGTCTGAGCCGGAAAGATGTGTTTGATATTTTAAAATTTAATGCTTCGGATAATCTTAAGCGCATTTTGTTAATGGAAGGCATCAAACGACCAGGCACTGTCATCGCCATTGGTGACTGTTATGAAAAAGCCGTGGAAAAAGCCAATGCTGAAGAATGGCTACCTAACAAAGACGCTGGATCGAAATTTTCTGCGCAAGCTTAACTCTAGTTCTCTTAACTCACCCAACTTATTTTCACCCAAAAAAATTACCCCTTCCCTCACAAAAGAGAGAAGAGGTTGGTAATTTAAAATAATTTAGGCATTTTCGGCATTTCTGTTGGCGTTTTTGTTATCGCAGTGACAGCGCCAGATTTACCAAATTCCATCAACTTACTTTCAGTGGTAGATTTTTTTCCATTTGTAACAATATCGGCCGTCGAATAAACCAAACCAAATGGAATATCATTAGAATAACAACTTTCCGTTTCCGAACTTACTTTAAAGGTTTTTATCATCACCTTGGTTTCGGTTGTACCCGAACCTTTAAGCACTTTACAACTAATGTTACCGGCGGGCACATTCACTTTTTTGCTGCCACCCTCAGAAAAATCAAACTCCACCGACACGCCCATTGCACTCATCATACTTTGCGCCATCGCACCACCCTGTTCAATCTTCATAGGATCAGCGTTGCCATTTTGCATAATGACGGTGCTCGCATATTTATTCAAATTACCTACTACGTTCGCCGGCGAATCAGAAAAGGTTGAACTATCAATCAAGACTTTCATAATCATCTTATCGCCTTGCTTTTTCCGCTTGTCTTTCTTGAGCTTATAATTTTGCATTTCTACTTCAACCCAGTAATGCAATGATCCCTCTACCATTTCTTTATCCACCAGAGAGGTTTTGACAACAGCAACAGTTTGCTTGCCTTTATGGTTAGTCGTCAGATCTTCCCTGACAGACCAACTACCCAGAGGTGTCGCTTTTTTAAAATTGAATTCACCTACCGCATAGGCTGAACTGCTAAACACAAGAAATGTAAAAAAAGTGAAAGCAATAATGCTTAATCCTTTAATCGCTCCATCAATCAGTCGATGTAACATGTTTGACTCCTGTTAATATAATTTTTGAATAAGAAAAGTTAGTACTCGATTTTAGTGTTTTTTAATATAGTTATATTTAACTAGATCTGTCTTTACATCTATCACGCTCGCAAGCAAGAATAGGTTCATGCTGCTGAATAATAGCTGAATAACAAGCAGTGCATTTTCCCAAAAGTCCGTTTATCCTTATCGCCATTCACACTATGAATAATTTAATAATAATGTAACAGAGTAAAGAAAAGACTGGAGATTCTCTCATGGAAAGCATCTACCCTCCTGGACCTGCATCAGTTCCCGCCAATCTTACCAAAGCTTCTGCAACTTACAAGCAACGCGCCTGGATGGCCATGGCTGGTCTCAGCGTTTTCATTTCACTTTATATTGGCCTCACAGCCTGGTTTGCCTGGACAGCCTGGCGCATGTTTAGCAGTTTGGGCCAAGGGTCTGATTTCCAGTTTGTTGGCGTTGCCGCCGGCATCGCCGCAGCCTTCATGTTTGTATTTATGGTTAAAGCCCTGTTTGCCGTCAAACACAGTGATCAAACCCGGGATATCGAACTACAAAAAGAAGCACATCCGCGATTATTTGAATTCCTCTACAAGCTTGCGGATGAAGCCGGCGCACCGCGCCCTCATAAGGTGTATGTGTCTGCCCACGTAAACGCGGCGGTTTTCTACGATTTGTCTTTGCTCAACCTGCTCTTTCCCTCAAGAAAAAACCTGGTGATAGGCCTTGGATTGGTGAATGTATTGAACCTGGGTGAACTGAAAGCCGTACTTGCCCATGAATTTGGTCACTTCGCGCAACGTTCAATGGCGGTGGGTCGCTGGGTGTACATTGCACAGCAAATTGCCGCACACATCATTGCGGAGCGCGATGCGCTAGACCGATTTTTACAAGGGCTCTCCCGTATTGATTTTCGTATTGCCTGGATTGGATGGATCTTATCCCTCGTAGTCTGGAGCATCCGCTCCTTGCTGGATTCCGTGTTTAGCCTGGTCATCCTGAGCGAACGCGCCCTCTCGCGGCAAATGGAGTTTCAAGCAGATCTTGTAGCCGTATCGCTAACCGGCAGCGATGCATTGGTTCATGCGCTCAACAAACTGCATGCGGGTGATGACGCCTGGAATCGCAGTTTAAACTTTGCAAATCAGGAAGTGGCTGAAGGCCGTCGCGTGCCTGATTTATTTAGCGTGCAAACGCATCTTATTAATAAATTACGAAAAATTTACAACGACGAGAATTACGGTGAAACACCCCCTATTCCACAGGTTAACCCCGAAGCCCACCGTATTTTCAACTCGAAAATCGCGTCGCCGCCGCAAATGTGGTCCACACATCCTGAAAACACCGCGCGTGAAGAAAATGCCAAACGCGCCTACATCGCCTGCAGTATCGATACGCGTGATGCCTGGCAAATTTTCAATGACCCGGAAAAAATACGCCGGGAGGTCAGCACACATCTCGTTTCAAGCGTAGACAAAGAGTTAAAAGAGGTTTCCATCGATGAAAGCTTAAGCCATCTCGACAAGACCTACGCAAAACCCTGGCTACTGCCTTTTTATCGCGGCGCTTATCTTGGTCGGTCCGTTGTGCGCAATGCGCGCTACGCACACGAATTGTATGACGTGAATACCGCTGTTCCCGAAGCAAAAGATTTGGATCAACTCTATCCCGAAACACTCGGCAATCAACTTGAAAATTTGCGCGAGCTGTTTGAAGAAAAACACATGCTTGAAGCCTTGCGCGATAAATTCCTCAAAGCTGCGGGAGGTGTGATTCAATTTCGCGGCGAAACAATCAAACGCAAAGAGCTTCCCGATGCAATTGCCAGCGTACAAAAAGAATTGGATGAACTGCAGGCGGAAATTGCTGCGCAGGATAAAAAAATACGATCAACGCATATTGCTGCCGCAAAAAAAATAGGTAATGGCTGGCCAGAATATATCGAAGGTTTAATTTCACTATTGCATTTTGCCGACCACAGTGAAGCAGAAATTCGTGATGTGAATGGTCACGTCGTGAATGTGTGGCACGTTATCACGGCAGATGGCCGCATCAGCAACGCAGAAACTAAACGCCTTATTTACGCAGTTTCCGATGCGCACTCCACAATGGAAAGTATTTACAAATCGATTTGCACTTTAAAATACAACGAAACCATTAATAAAAAACTGGATGGCAAAACACCTGCCGAAATGATTGGCGAATACAACTTGCCGGCACCGCAACGTGAAAACATAAACGAATGGATGAAAGTCTACGATGGTTGGATCGGCGCATTCTCTTACACCCTATCTGAACTTAAATATGCAACTTTGGAATTACTCCTGCTAGCCGAAGCGAAAGTCGCTGGTGCAATTCGCCAAAATAAAACCCTGGATTCCGCACCTGATGCACCCGCTGTTAACGGTGAATACAAAGTTTTATTACCCGGATCAGAACGCCAGCTGCAAAAGAAACTGGATTTATGGGACAGCTTTTTTACTGCCACCGGAATTTTTCCGGCCATGGCGAGATTCGTTGTTGCCACTTCCATCGTTGGTGGCGTTCTTTGGTGGGGTCAAAGTTTGGGGCTGGCAGAAATTATTGTTTATAACGGACTCAATCGCATTGTTAATGTCGAAATTAACGGTAACCACGCCCGGGTGCGTCCAACTCGATACGCCACTTTGAAACTTTCTCCAGGCAATGCATACAACGTTACAGCCACAACAGATAAGGGAGAACTCATTGAGCACTTTAATCACAAGAGTAGCTCCGCAGGTTATGAACACAATATTTATAACATTGCTGCCGCCAGCCCACTTATAAAATGGTGGGCCGCGTATGGCCCAGTACAGGAAAGGCAAAGTCGCTATCTAGGCGCTCAACGCTGGATCAAAGACACCGCAGATTATTATTTTCGGGAACCACCGGATAATATCGAAACCAGCAGTGGGCAAGGCGGTTATCGCAGTGTACTCAGTGGCTTTGGAGAATTATCACCCACTCGACAAATGCGTATGCTCGAACAAGGTGACCAAGTGCATCACATTATCGATATGCACGCGCGCTGGGATAATCTGGATTCCCCATTCACATTATTTTGGTTAAGCCTTGCCACTCAAAGGGAGAGTGGCAAAGCCATCATAAATGAACGCCTGCAAAACAATCCCAATTCAACTGTGTTGCTGCGACTTGAACAAGACACCGCTGGTGATGACCTTGCGCACCAGGAGATTTGTAAGCGCCAAACCGCATTGTCGGTGGTTAAACCCGAAAGCGGCGACTTTCGTTATCTCGCAATTCGCTGTATGGAAGATGGGCCTGAGCAGGACGCTGCATTTGCCGAAGGATTAAACCAATGGCCCAACAACCCCTGGTTTGCTTTAGCCAATGCTTACAACGCAGCACAAAGCGGGTATTGGGAAAATGCTTTGGATAACTATTTAATAGCGGGGAATTTCGCTCCGCTTAGAATCAACGTCTCCGACAGTGTGGCAAGAATACAACGCGTGAGCCAACGAGAAGATGTAACGCTGGGTGAGTTTATCGAAGTGAATGATCAACTCTATTATTCCTTTGCCCTGGAAAACGGCAGTGAATTTATCGGCACACCCATGCAAGCATTCAGCAATTTATTCCGCGGTGAACTCAACGAAGCGCTCGCCATTGCCAAATCAGACAGCGAAACCTATGCGCAAGTACTCAGTCTCGTCGCCACCTCAGACGGCGCGCAACAGGAATGGATTGAAGAAAGTTTTTCCCTCACCCCAGAAGCCATTGGCAGCGAAGGCGCGATCTGGTCGATGCTGGCGCTGGCAACCCGAGATAAACGCGATACTTCTCAATACAAAAACTACCTGCAAGAAAACCAATATGAACACACCGACCAACTATTTCAATTTCTCGATAGCCTGCACAGTAGTAAAAATGTAACCAAGGCATTGCAACATATACAACAAGTGTATCCTCATGTGCGGGGCTATGCTTACGCGATGGCT
>JBNKVX010000037.1:0-35570 GCA_050299435.1 Cellvibrionaceae bacterium
GATTGGAATCCATTAACGATTTGGTAAACGATATTGATCAAGCGTTGTCTAGGGTCTGATATATTTAAGGCTTTCGCTTTATAGATTCAGGCAAGAGATGGATGACGGACGCATCTGAACGAAAAACAAACACCACGAAAATATTAAAGCTGCTTGCAATTCTGCTCGCGCTGATTTCTGCCTGTGTAGTGTTGCTGATTAAGGTTAACCTGCCCGGTGATTCAAGAGTGATTTATGAGCTGCAAAATTCCGGGCATGCATTAATATTTTGTTTGATCACTTTTGTGGTCATCTTTTTGATTAATCGCAATTTCCGTTCTATTTCCAGTTTCACGCTTTGTAGTTATTCTGCCTTGGGTCTGTTTATCTTTGGTGGCCTCAGTGAGTTTATTCAACCCTGGTTTGGTCGCGATTCAAGTTGGTCAGATTTGTTAATAGACGGCTTGGGAATTGCGGCGGGTGTCAGCCTTTACCACGCTTATCGCAATAAAACCCGATTGAGATTTTTGTATTTGATCTGCGCGGGATTATTGCTCTTGTACGGTTTAAAAAACCCCTTGTTTTGGTATTACGCCAAGCACGAAAGGGATAAAAACTTCCCGGTATTGGGTGATTTCGAAAACTATTTCAGCTCACATTATTTTGAAGGCAGTTACGGTGGACGTTACTCGCGCGAAAAGGCGCCGACAGCTTGGAAAGAAAACAATTCTATGGTTGCCAGAGTTGAGTTTGCGCATCGAAGGTGGCCAGGTATCCAAACATTTGATTTGCGCGGGAATTGGTCTGCCCATGAACATCTAAAGTTCGATGTGTTTAATCCTCTCTCAGAGGAGTTGACGCTGGTATTGCGGATACATGATATAAAACACAACAATGATCATGATGATCGTTTCAATTTAACCTTGACGATTAAGCCCGGCGCACAAACTTTGAGCATTGCCACCCGCGATATCGCTTCAACGCGATCTGGGCGTGATTTACAAATGGGAAAAATTCGGGTGATGATGCTTTACATGCCGAAACCACAGAAAAAGATCACCCTGTATTTCGATAATTTTCGACTAGAATAAATACAATTCAAACGACTTAATTTTATGAATCAATTAATTGAAAAAATTATCGCCAGTGTTGGACAAATTCTTTTAGGTAAGGATCAGCAAGTCCGTTTGGCCTTAACCTGCCTGTTTGCGCGCGGCCATTTGCTTATAGAAGATTTGCCAGGTATGGGTAAAACGACTTTGGCGCAATGTCTCGCTAAAGTTCTGGGGCTGGAATATGAGCGCATACAATTTACCAGCGATTTGTTGCCGGCCGATATTCTGGGTGTGTCTGTATTTAATCAACAAAAAGCGCAATTTGAATTTCACGGCGGCCCAATATTTACCCAGGTTCTCTTGGCTGATGAAATTAATCGCACCACACCTAAAACACAAAGCGCGCTCCTGGAAGCAATGGAAGAACGGCAAGTCACTGTCGAAGGTGAAACGCGTGTTTTGCCTGAACCCTTTTTTGTTATTGCGACACAAAATCCTTTATCGCAAGCGGGAACTTATCCCTTGCCGGAATCACAGCTGGATCGATTTTTAATGCGGATCAGCTTGGGTTATCCGAGCACTTTTGCTGAAAGAAAATTGTTTGAGGGAATTGATCCGCGGAAAAAACTCGGTGGCGTACAGGCTTTAATTTCCACTCAGCAATTAATGGAAATTCAAAATGCAGTGGATGAAGTGAAAGCAACAGATCAACTGCTGGATTATTTGCAACGTTTGGTTGAATTTACCCGAGCGGATGAGACTTTCAGTTTGGGCTTGTCTCCGCGCGGCGCCATGGCGGTATTGAAAGCGGCAAAAGCCTGGGCCATGCTACACAATCGCGATCATTTATTGCCGGAAGATTTGCAGATGGTACTGCCAGCCACAGCGGGGCACCGTTTGCGTGGTGTACATAGGCAAGTGCAGGCGAGTGGATCAGGGCAGAATCAATCACTTGTGTCTTATCTAATGAACAGCGTCGATGTACTCTGACAGTCTTAAGGTCGGCAATCATAAAAAAACATTGCGAGACAAGTTTCAATCTCGATTTTTTCGCTACATAGATAAAAAACTTCCTTCAAAAAATTCACATTATCTCAATCGTAAAAAACTCTACATATTTCTGACGCGCAAAGGGTGGTTGTATTTGGGTGTGGATTTGGTTTTATGGCTTTTGGGGACAAATTATCAAAACAACTTGGTGCTTGGCCTGGCTTTTTTTATGGCCGCACTCTTTGTAATAACAATATTGCACACCTACGCGAATTTATCGCGGATTACGATCACGAGTCATGGAGCGGGAAGAGCCTTCGCCGGTTCGCCGGTTGATTTCAACTTTACACTCACTACGGAATGTCAAAGTGCTGAAAATATTGAGTTGAGATTTAAAAACGGTGAAGAAAGTTATCTCGGTTTGAATCTGGATTTTGAAGAAAAAACCCAGGTCAAAGTTCCCTTGCCAACAATCAAGCGCGGTTGGCTACCCAGTTCGCGATTGTTGGTCAAAAGTGAATACCCGCTCGGATTGCTGCAATGCTGGACCTGGTTGCGTTTTACATCACAAGCATTGGTGTTTCCCGAACCGCTGATTACAGATGAACCAAAATCAGTATTGGTGGAAGAAGAGGGCGAGAGCGAACGCCCAATTAAAGGTGGAGAAGATTACAGTGGTCTAAGAGAGTACCACGCCGGTGATTCTCTCAAACACGTTGCCTGGAAAGTGTATGCACGAGGTGGTGGAATGCATACCAAAGAGTTTTCTCAAAATGTTTCCCGGGAAATTTGGTTAAGTCTTGAAAATGTTCAAGGTCAGGATCTGGAAAAGAAACTTTCCGGTTTGTGTTATTGGGCTCTGGAATACGAACGACGTGAAGAAAATTATGGCTTAATGTTGCCTGGGGTCACCATTCCACCTTCCAAAGGTGAAAGCCATCAATATCAGGTTTTAAGTGCACTGGCATGTTTCGGTCTCGATCAATAATTAAAACCGATCAACTGCCGCGCGAAACGCTTGCGTGGGTGCTGTTTGCTCAGGGGTTTGCGCTGTTTCCTCTTTTTTTCTATTTGCCGCTTTGGTTACCCGCCTTTTGGCTGGCTGTGACTGTGTGGCGGGTTCAAATTTTTCGCGGCGTTTGGACCTTTCCCTCCGGTTTGACCAAATTTATTTTGACGGCGATATGTGTAATTCTGCTGGCCGTGACTTTTAAAGGCAGCTTGGGTGTGGAACCCATGGTGAGCTTTTTGCTCTGTGGGTTTATTTTGAAATTGATAGAGGTGTATAAACGCAGTGATGCAAGCCTGCTACTGTTTATTTGTTTTATCGCACTTGGAGCACAGTTTTTATTTTCACAAACCATTCTCGATGCACTTTATGCCCTGATCTGTTTGTTGATAATTATTGCCGCACAACGCAGTGTGTTTTTGGTGCGTGACCAAGCGGTCAAAAAACAATTAAAACACAGCGCAATATTGTTGGCTCAAAGCTTACCTTTGATGTTAATAATGTTTGTGGTTATGCCACGACTTGGACAATTGTGGGCTGTGCCGAGTCAAAATAATGTGGCGCGTTCCGGTTTCGGCGATTCCATGACCCCCGGAAGTTTTTCTAATCTGATTAAATCTCGTGATCTTGCTTTTCGTGTAACTTTTGAAAGCAAAGAAGGAAATGCGGAGTCGGTGACCAGTGATTTACCACCACCACGAGATCGTTATTGGCGAGGTTTAACGCTCGAGTATTATGATGGTCGCACCTGGAGACAACGCTGGTTTCGTCAACGCGACGGGGTAGTGGGTAGCGTGCAACGTTGGAGACGCACGCCCAGCTCCTGGAATGTGCAAACGGAACCGCAAAGCCGCCACTATAGCTACTCGGTCATTTTGGAACCGCACAATCAAACCTGGTTGTTTGCCTTGATGACACCCACTTCCTTGCAAAGTCCTCAACTTGTTGGTGCAGGCTTCCACGAAGATAAACTCATTGTTGCGCAAAGCCCCATCAACACGCGTGTGCAATACAAAATGCAATCTGCAATAGGCGATAAAGTGGATGTGGGCTTCGTCGATACGGAAAGCCGTCGCCGCAACTTACAGGTCCCTGACAATGTAAACCCCCGGGCACAATCACTTGTACAAGCTTGGTTGGAAGAGGGAAAATCGCCGCGAGAAATTATTCAAGCGGCCATGAATAATTACAACGCTTCGTTTACTTATACACTCAACCCGCCTGTGCTTGGAGCAGATTCAATTGATGAATTTTTATTTATTACTCAACGAGGCTTTTGCGAGCATTTTGCCAGCAGTTTTGTTTATTTGATGCGCTTGGCGGGAATTCCTTCGCGGGTGGTTTTGGGTTACCAGGGTGGTGAGGTTAACAGCGTTGAAAATTATATTATGGTTCGCCAGTCCGATGCCCATGCTTGGGCCGAAGTGTGGTTGGCCGACGAAGGTTGGATGCGTGTTGATCCCACTGCAGCAGTCGCACCTTCGCGAATAGAAGAAGGTTTGGAAAGTGCAGTTGAGGCAAGCGAAAGAGGGCTGCTGGGTGGCGGAATTATCTCTCGCTTTTCCTTGCTGGTGAATTATTGGGATTTATTGGGCTATAAATGGCACAGCCTGGTTTTGGATTACGATGATGAAGGCCAGAAAAACCTCTTCGAAAAACTATTTGGTGGTACCCAGATTTGGCGCATAGCACTGTGGTTTGTCGGCGCTTGCATCGTGATACTTTTAAGTACTCTGGCCTTGGCACTTTATTCGGGTACCAACAAACATCGTTCGCGAGAATTGCAGCTTTATCAACGCTTTCAAAAAAAGTTGGCACGTCGAGGTTTGCTTCGTTCTCCTGGTGAAACACCCAGTGCTTTTGCTGCCAGAGCAATACAGCATTTTCCGCAGTGGCAGGCGGCCATTGAACGAATTACGCGCTTATTTCTTGCCATTGCGTATCGCAATCAACGGCAATTGAACAAACAACTTGAAAAAGAAATTCAGTTGTTTCCTCGCTAAAGGCTTTTAATTCACGCTGAAGGCTCTTAATTTATCGCTAAAGGCTCTTATTTTCGCGCTAAAGGCTTTTATTTTCACGCTAAGGGCTTCTGTGGTAGAGTTGCTCGCAGCAACGTCAGGGTGGGGGGTATCACATTGATATTTCAGCACTTTCCGTCTTCCGGATTCACTGGTGCAAAGCGTTTGCTAACAACAAAAAACAGTAATAATAATTAAGATAATCTGGAGGAGTGAGTTATGAAAATGACTCTTCGATTCTCGCCTCTGTTACTGCTGATATTGCCTGGTTTGGCGCTAGCAGGAGAACTTGACAGTGGCAATACTGCGTGGATTCTGACTTCCACCGCTCTTGTACTCTTTATGACCCTGCCTGGCTTATCGCTTTTTTACGGCGGTTTGGTTCGTTCCAAGAATGTTTTGTCTGTGCTGATGCAATGTTTCGCCATTGCTTGTTTAGCCTCCCTTATCTGGTTTGCCTATGGCTACAGTTTGGCTTTCTCAGAAGGTAATTTGCTCATCGGTGATTTAAGTAAGGCTTTCTTTGCCGGAATAGGGAAGGAAACACTGCAGGGTGATATTCCTGAGTCGCTGTTTGCGATCTTTCAAATGACCTTCGTCATCATTACTCCGGCGCTAATTGTGGGCGCGTGGGTAGAACGTATGAAGTTCTCCTCCGTTTTGATATTTACCGCATTGTGGATCACCCTGGTCTATGCACCCGTTTGCCACTGGGTTTGGGGTGGAGGTTGGCTTTCCACGAAATTCGGTGTGCTGGATTATGCCGGTGGTACTGTGGTGCACATTACAGCGGGTGTCGCGGCCCTGGTTGCCGCACTGGTGATTGGCAACCGTCGAGGCTTCCCGGAAACCGCCATGCCACCGCATAACATGACAATGTGTGTGATGGGTGCTGGAATGCTTTGGGTCGGCTGGTTTGGCTTCAACGCCGGCTCTGCGCTCGCTGCGGGTGGCGACGCGGCCATGGCCATGACTGTTACGCATATTTCAGCAGCAGCCGGTTCCTTGGCCTGGATGACGATGGAGTGGACTAAATTCGGTAAACCCAGTGTATTGGGTATTGTTACCGGTATGGTTGCCGGTTTGGGTACCATTACGCCGGCTTCAGGTTATGTAGGGCCAGCAGGTGCTTTGGTGATTGGTTTAAGTGCTGGCGTATTGTGTTTCTTTGCCACCCAATTCATCAAGCGCAAATTGGTCATCGATGATTCGCTTGATGTTTTCCCGGTGCATGGTGTCGGCGGCATTTTAGGTACGCTCGCTGCGGGCTTATTTGCTTCCAGTCAATTGGGTGTATTTTCTGGCTTTGAAGAAATTGAAAGCATTGCCAAGTCAGTTGGGAATCAAGCAGTGGGTGTGCTTGCGACGATTGCTTATACTGCAGTCCTTACTTATGTGATATTAAAAATCACCGGTTTCATCACCAGTGGTATTCGCGTAGATAAAGATGAAGAAACCCAGGGGCTCGATCTGGTCTTGCACGAAGAGTCGGGTTATAAAATGTAAGTAGAGTGATATAAATTAGATTTTGAAAAGGGCACCTTGGGGTGCCCTTTTTTATTCTGGTTCCTTTATTCAGGCTCTTTATTCAGATATGGGCAAAGATTGCATAAATGTTTTCACAATTTCTTCGGCCTTATCATCTGCACCAATAATTCCGTGTGACAAATCAAACGAAACTATTTGCGAATTTTTAAAATTCTCTTTTAATGCGTATACGTCTTCCAAAGGAGTAATAGAATCAAATTTTCCGTGTAAAAACAGGGTGGGAATATCGGTTTTCAGTGCAGCCACCAATTCGGCATTGGCTGATCCGATTCCCATTTGGCTGCAAGGGTCTGGCCATAACAATCCCATGCGAGCCGTTTCTCGAATATAGGGTTCCTCAATTTCATCCAATAGTGGCAGTAAAGCTTGCACATCAATAAAGGGTTTGTCTTCAAAACAAAAATGCGCCGTCGCACTTAAATCGCCATAACTTGTTTCAAATAAAAACTCGATATAGGTTTGCAGGTATTGTTGAATAAGATCAAATTGATTTTGTTCAACTTGTTCAATAACTGCGGGTAGGTCATAAAAAATATTTTCGCCGTAAACACCTTCAATAAGGGTGGATACAAAGCGGTGCCCATTGAGAACTACAGTGAGGGGGTTTTGATATGAATCTGAGGAATTTGTAGAGTTTGGAGAGCTTGGATATGGCAACGTCAGTACCGCGGGATCCTGGTTTAGTTTTTCAACAATTTTCCATAAGCGGGATTGTAGATTTTCCAGAGCTTGTACACAGTCTGGATCAATATCGCAATAACTGTAGAGTGCTTGATAGGGCGCAAGAGTACGTTCAATAAATCGATTATCTATCTTGAGATTCTGGAAAGCAGCACTGTCCAAAATCATCGCTTCTACGCTTGAAGGAAAAGTCTTCGCAATTATTTGCGCATAAACCGCACCGTAGGACACACCGATCAAACTCCAACGTCTTACACCCAACTGTTTGCGCAGGAATTCTACATCCTGGCTAATACTTTCACTGTTGTATTGTGAGAAATCGACGCCTTGCTTTTTAAATTCATCGATACAGGCGAAATAGTCTCTATCGGAAATTTCCCATTCGGTGCGTTGATTCAGATTCTGTTCCAGTCGCGAAGGCAAATTTTTTATAAACAAATTACAACTTAGCAGGGGAGTAGAAAGGCCCGAACCGCGAGGGTCGATGATATAGAAATCTCGACCAAGATTAATACTGAAGGCATCGTGTGTTTCAAGCAGGTATTCAAGCACGTGGCTTTCATCAAGATACATCGGTGCGCCGGGTCCGCCCGCGCCCAAATGAAGAACGGGAGGCAATCCGCTATTATTTTTAGCTTTAAATACGATCAGTGGAAATTTTATGTCTGGCCCCGTAGTAAGTGCGTGATTTTCTGGAACACTCACTTCATAACATTCAGTAGTGTGGATATTGCGACTAACAAATGAACTGAGCGTAAAGGGGCAGTCTACTTCATGTAATGCTGTTTCTGTTGCGAAAGGCCTATCCAATAATTTTGAATTAAAAAAAAGCGCTAGCGCAAAAAATGCTAAGAGCAAAAATATTGAAAAACGCAGGTAGTTAGTCAAGCGCCGCTTCTTTATCTTGGGTTTGTGCTTGTAAATTATAGTCTTCGGGAATTATTTCAAGCGCAATGGCGCGTTCTAAAATCGCGGCGACTTCCTTGGAACCTTCGCCATAGGATTTAATGTAATTCGCCAAGTCCTTTTCAAAATACGTTTTCAGTCCCCAGCACAAACTGTAAATTTCAATATCCAGTTTTGCTGGGTCTTCAGGGACTACAATGTCTTCACACAAATCTGCGCGTGCCATCCATAAGTCAACTGAAGGTCCCAGGCCAGTATTGATTTCCTGAGTCCGTTCTTTCAATCTTGTTGCGACAGTTTTTAAACCTTCAAAGCAGTCTATTTTTCCCAGGTAAAAGCGTGTTGACTGATCCTCTTCATAGCGGCAGACAGTTGCCAAGGTGTTCTCTTCATTTAACTCATCGAATTTTCGCCATTCTAGAAGTTGACGGCTATTGGTAAAGTAAATGGCCAGATGTTCTGCGTTTGGGCTGGTCCAGGGTTGCATGGAGTAGCGATGTTCATCTATGAATGCCAGATATTCATTTTCACTGGGTTTCGCATTGGTATAAATCAATCGTATTTCCTGACCGCGTTGTTTGGTATTGCTTATGCCGCCCATCTTGAACTCCGCTTTGCCAACTTTGGTGTTGACCGTTTTAAGCGCTAAATATACAGGTGGGATAAGAACAAACACCGCAAGATAATAGATAAGATAACGTTTTAGGTTGCCACCTAAAAAAACAACATATAGCCAGAAGAAAAAAGCATCGGTAGTGACAAATAAATACACGGCATTGCTATCAAATCGCAGCGGTGAGCCGTAGGGCTCATAATCGGTTGTGGCCCAGGCATAAAGCCGTTCGAATTCAATTTGATAACTGAGCACCAAAATGAAAATAATGAAAGCCGCTAATCCAAAAAATGGCCTAATTTCTCTGGAAGCTTTTTTGCAAACCACCATACCGGCGCAGGCAATAGCGAAACTGGGTACATGAAAGATACCGCCTGTTAAGGGAAAAGGGATGAGGTAATCGAGGAGGGCGCTATCCGTCCCCCAAATACTTTTCCAACCAAGAATGCCGGCAATCAAGGCTGGTGTAACCCACATGAAAACTGCAAATACTCTTACCATGAATTAATCTGGCCTCTTGGCGTTTTTTTGTTTGGCGAGCCAGCTATCCAAGTGGCCTGCAAAAGTCTTACGATCATTTAAGTTTAAGGTGGAAGGGCCTCCCGTATGGATTCCGCTACTGCGTAGGGTTTCCATGAAATCTCGCATACCGAGACGAGCGCGAATGTTGTCTTGGGTAAATTTTTCACCGCGTGGGCTAAGTGCAACACCGCCTTGTGAAATAACTGAATCTGCAAGGGGTATATCCTGCGTCACAACCAAATCGCCTGTTTGCATGCGCTTTACAATTTCATTGTCCGCAACGTCAAAACCGGCTTCTACCTGCAAACTAACAATATATTCTGACGGAGGTGTTTTAATATGCTGGTTGGCAACAAAGGTGGTTTGGGTTGCCGTGCGTATTGCAGCTTTGATGATAATTTCCTTTATCACCACCGGACATGCATCGGCATCCACCCAAATCGCCATAATCTATTCTTCTACTGAATTAAGTTCTTATCGGCTTGCATCCTTATCGCAACTCACCTGCTTACTGATAACTGCATCACCCTGCAAAACATCCTCTTGTTTGCCATCGGGAATATATAAAGTGATCACTTCACCTTTATACACATTGCCATCAAAAGTATCGGAGTCTTCCAGGCCAGCAACGTTCACAATGCGAGCCGTCGTTTTCAAAACTTCTTTGCCATCACGAAGCACTGTGTATTCATCATCATTTGCGAGACAGCCCGTGGAGACCGTGCCAGTCATTGAGATGCCTTTTAAGACGAATCCTTGCAGTAGGTCGACTTTATCTACTGTCATTTCAAACTGGTTTGAGTTTGAATCACAATGGGCTACAGCTAAAGCTAGGAAGACAATAAAAATTTTACGTATCATATTTGGCTCATTTATTTAACGCGGCAAAAGTATTCCTTGAATTGCCACTCGGTGACAAGAAGGGAATAGCAGTCGTCTTCAAAGGTTAATTCACGTATTGTTTCCTGGCGGCGCTTCTCGTCAAAATACGTGATTCTAATTGTGTTCTCAGACAGCATGACAATATTAGCGTCGATAAAAACGGGGCTATCGGGCTTTTGTTTGGTAAAGTAAGTTGTAAAGGCCTGGCTTGAAAATTCATTAACAAGTTTGCCAAAAAAATCGTTTGCAAACATTGTTCTTGCTCCCTCGGGAATGCCTTGGGTTGCACGCATACTTGCAAGGGTTTTCTCTTCGTTAGATTGCCATTTTCCGACATAAAATAATTTTTGTTGCGCCTGAGTGAAAGCGGGCAAAATAAACAGCACGCAGGCCAGAAAGATCTTCATTTTTATGGGCTCTACTTCTTAAGTTGTTGATTTTTATAAGGTAAATTCAATAAACCAACTTGGGCTTGTATATCCATTTCGTGCTTGGCGCAGTGCATTATATTACAAGAGCTTGGCTTCCACTAATTTCAGATAGTGTGTCAATAAACGAATATCCTTTTATAAACCTGAAATGCCGCTTGATCTTTCGTTTAAACAGTTTAACCTGAGTTATTCTCCCGTTTCGTCATTTATCCTCGATAGCTGACTTAGCGTCTAGCTATTACAGGACATAAAATGGCAAATCTTCGATTACGATATCAAACCATTGAGTTTGGTTGTATCGACATTCACGTATGTACCTTGCGAGATACTCAACAATTTCAAGATCCCGAAGGAGAAGCAGAAGATCTTGGTATCTCTTCCGCTTCTTGGCCCTTGTTTGGGGTGATCTGGCCCTCAAGTGTAGTACTGGCTCAATTTGTGGCGGGTTTTGATACCGCAGAAAAACGAGTATTGGAAGTGGGTTGTGGTATAGCACTTCCCAGTTTGCTCTTGAGCAGCAAACGTGTCGATATTTCCGCAACAGATCATCATCCTGAAACAGGGAAATTTCTAAAACGAAACACAGACTTAAATGACAATACACGTATACCCTACGAAAGAATCGACTGGGCTCATGTGAACAGTCAATTGGGAACCTTCGATTTAATTATTGGCAGTGATCTCCTGTACGAAGATCAGCATATTAATTTACTGGCAAACTTTGTGAACAATCATGCAAATCCCCAATGCGAAGTAATACTTGTTGATCCTGGTAGGGGAAGAAAAAGTAAGATGGTCACCAAAATGACACAGTTTGGTTTTACGAGTTCGTATTTGGACATACCCTCATCTCAGGAAAAGCCGGTTGAATTTAAAGGGCATATCATCAAGTTTGAAAGGTGAGTATTCTGCGGGAAAGTTTGCGTAGTCAGTGTAGAAATAATTCAAAAGCCTTATCGCAACGCGCAGCTAGATGAGCTGGCTTGTATTCCTGAAATCCATATTTTTTATACAAAGCAAGCGCTTCTTTTAAGGGAGTGGCAGATTCCAGAATAAGTTTTTTTGCGCCCAGGACTTTGGCTTTGTTTATGGAAAACTCTAATAAAGTCTTGCCGAATCCTCGTCCTCTGAACTCCGGTAGACAATACATTTTTCTTAGCTCAAAGATCTCTTCATTCACTTTACGCAAGCCAACGCTGGCGATGATCTGGTTGTCTATTTCTGCTACGGCAAAATAACCACCATCATCAAAGTAGTATTTGTCGAGATCACTTAAATCTTTATCAGTGTCATCAGGGGAGGGCATCAATCCATATTCATAAAGCACGGAATAGATGATTTCTCTTACGGTGTCGAGATCGGTATTGCTAGCCTTTCGAATATTTAACATACACCACTTGTATTCTAGTCAATGTTTTTAAAAGGATATTAACGGATGGGTTTACTTGGGTAAATGGGATGTTTATGCTTCCTTTACCTGATTAATCCTTTTAATAGTCAATAATAAATGAAGGCGGAATTTTCATGACAAAGAAACAATTTAATCATTTTTCAACTGCGTTAATTGCGGTGCTTGTCTTATATGCAAGCTCGGTTTTTGCACAAGATGGAAAAATGTACCCTATGGACGCGCCCAAAGAACCTAATGCAATACCTCTGAATACGGGTGGAGTTGAAGATCAACCTGCGCAAGAATCCTGGTTTCGCCAATGGGGTGACCCAATGGCACGGAACATCTCAAAGGCAACACTAACGCCAGTATTGGCAGATCCTAAAAAGGCTAATGGCGCAACTGTGATTGTTGCACCCGGCGGTGGCTTTATGTGGCTTTCAATGGGCAATGAAGGCTGGGAGGTTGCGCAAGCATTGGCAGATCAAGGTATCAATGCCTTTGTACTTAAATACCGCTTACAACCCACAGCACCCACTCTGGAAGGGTTTGAAAGTCAAATGAATCAACGCTTTGCCGAAGCTGCAAAAATGTCAAAGCCAGATGAAAAAGGCCCACCTAAACGCCCACGCTGGGATCTTTCTAATCAGCTCGAAGATGTGGAAGCGGCTTACGCCATGATTTTAGCCCGTGCAGACGAGTGGGGCGTCGACACCAAAAGAATTGGCATGATCGGATTTTCTGCCGGTGCAGGATTAACAATGGCAACCACGCTGCAATCAGAAAAAGTGAAACTCGCATTTATCGGGCCCATATATGGTGGTATGGGTGCAGTGGAAGTTCCCAAGGATGCTCCACCAATGTTTATGGCAATTGCGACAGATGACTTTTTGTTTGGTGGGGACTTCGGTGTGATTAAATCCTGGTACGACGCAAAAATACCAGTCGAATTCCATTTATATCAAAACGGTGGCCATGGATTTGGTTTGGGTAATCCGAACCGCACAAGTAACAAATGGTTTGATGCCTTTATGCATTGGCTGGATGTCAACGGATTCTTGAAAGCCAGCTAAAATCAGAGCAGGAGAAATGGATTTTCTCCTAACTCAATAATTTTATTGAACAAAGAACAAGTTAGAGAGAGTTGTTGAGAGTCTACAGGCGAAAAAAAAGCAAGCTAAAAAGCTTGCTTTGTTCTTTAAATTCTTTGAGTGGCTGTTTACACAGCGACACTTTGAGTCTTGTTAGATAGCTACAATATTTTCCGCTTGAGGGCCTTTTTGACCTTGAGTCACGGTAAATTCAACTTGCTGTCCTTCTGCCAGGGTTTTGAATCCTGAGCTAGCAATGGCACTAAAATGAGCAAAAACGTCAGGGCCTGATTTTTGTTGAATGAAGCCAAAGCCTTTTGATTCGTTGAACCATTTGACGGTGCCAGTAGTTGTGTTAGACATAAATATATCCTGTAAAAATTAAATGTAAAATAGCCTTTGTGAGGCGGTAATAGCGGGAAAAATAGGCGAAAAATTAAATACTACAGGACGAAGAACTAACAAATACGACGAAATGGAGATGTTTAATAAAAGGACTTACTTTCTAGCTCGCCGCAATATATAGCCTCTGAAGACTGAAGTCAAAGGATAATTGCGCGAAGTTTGGCACGCAGTAATAGTCAGCCAGAAAGGTCATTGCGCTAATTGTTATCGACTAGGGTGATGGGCTAATAAGTCTGGGCTGATTTTTCTGGGGCAGTCTCACGTTTCGACTCTTGTTGAATTATAAACATTGCTACAATTACCATAAATATTCCTGGTAAAGTGGACAATTCCAGGTTATCCATTCCAATTGAAATGCTAATGACAATTACAAACATAGGCGTTAAAAATCCATACGCAGCCACTTTTGTAGCGCCTATGCGTACAACGCAAATTTGTAACAAAAAAAATGTTATTAATGTTGAGAATAGCGATAAATACAAAATTCCCCCATATACTCTATTTTCAATACCAGACCAATCAACATTCAAAATGTTGCTCCCTGATGCGATTAAAAGCCAACCCGCTCCCGAAAGAAGCACCCAAAATGTCATCACCTCCATAGGTTCGCCATTGTAGAATTTTTTTACTAAAGGATTGTATAGACCTAAAAATAAGCAACCTACAATAAATATCAAATCGCCATAGTTAAATTTAAGTCCAATAAATGCGCCATAATCTCCCCTAAAGACAATCCAAAGTGCACCTATAGTTCCGAGAATCAAGCCAAATGAACGAAATTTACTTGTAATTTCTCGGTTGATAAAGAGCGCATAGACAGCAGTTATTGCGGGAACCAAAGTATATAAGGCACCAGTATTAAGAACGCTTGTATACCTTAAGCTTTCGAACATACACCAGAAGAAAATAGCTAAAGGAACACTTAAAATGGTGTAACAAAACATGCTTTTCCATGATGGAAAGACAAAATTATTTTTTATAAAAACATAGGGTGAAAATAAAATTGCTGCGAGTAAGAATCGCATAAACATCATAATGGCTGGAGGTAGATCGTTGGTTATAGCGGCTCCTACTGGAAAAGAACTCGCTGCCAGTATTATGGTTAACATCATTAACCAATGAGCACTTATTTTTGAATTTATCACAAGCGTCCAGTTACTTAATTCATCAGGTACCCGTATTGTACATAAGGTAATCGGTATATCGTAGCGGTGTTTGTTCTGAATTATAAAAGCACTAAACAAACACCGCGGGAGTATGTCCGAGTTGAACCGCCCTGGGCATAACTCACATGGAGTTATAGGTGGCCAGAGACGGATAGAAATCAATACTTCCAGATTCACTTTCTGCCCCCAAATCCATGACTGAGAAGAACGCATGGCACGCGAGCGATTCTTTTTCCTTTTCAACTACGGTCATCGCATCTTCCTCGCTACGAAACTGGACGATGTCGAGATATGTACCTTCGCCTGTTCGAACAAGTTCTCGACGGATGATGCCAGGTTCAGAATCGACGAATTCTTTTTGGAATCTGGCGGAGGCTGAGAGGAGGTCCGTTTCGGTTTTGCCGGCGGCGAGTTTAATGGGAGCAAGCACTGTGACGGGCTTAGCCATTTATTTGATCCTTATTGGTTTGAATACAAAGCACAGTATAGAGAAATGCTACTGACAGCATTATGTCAGTAGAGATCAAGGCATTGGATTTTTACACGCGAAGTCCGGTTGACCACTTTGTCAAGTATCAGGGATTAGCCTTTTGCCAACACTTACGATTTCGTCTCTTGAATACCCCAAATTAGTGTAAAAATCCTGAACTTTTTTATTTGATGTTCGAATAACAATGTTAATTTTAGGGCAGCCAAGGGTTATTAACATCTTTTCTATTTCATCCATCAGTTTTTTTCCGTAGCCTTTACCTTGGAGGCTTGGATCAACTGCGAGATAGAATACCGAACCTCTATGTCCGTCATAGCCCGCCATAGCGGATGAAACTATTTTTCCGTTAATTTCTCCAACCAAAAATAGCTCACTTTGAAAAGACATTTTTCGATCAATATCTTTGTTAGGGTCATTCCATTTTCGAGTAAGACCACAATTTTCCCAAAGGAGAATTACTTTATTTCGATCGTTTTCTCTAAATTTTCGTATTTCCATAACCTTCTAGCTTAGCTGAAACTTTCTCTTAACGTTCAAACTCATTTTGGACTTTTCCTATAATTGATTCGTTTTATTAAAAGGCCCATTCATTTCGCGACTCTACTGACACATTGGCATGCTCCAAAGTAGTTAATATAAACAATCTAGCGTTCGGACATGATTGCCAAGTTCCATCACATTCAGATATCTGCTCCCAGCTTTGGATGATTTCTACAAATGGGTAAACATCATTCTTATAGAGAACGTCCATTGTTGCCAGAATGTGAGCCAAATCATTATCTGTACTTTTTTTTAGCCCATCAGAGAATGCTTCCAAACATAAAGTGAGCAGAATAATTGATGCGAATATCTTCATGTTCGTTCCTTATGCAGAATGCCGCACAGCCACACCAAAGCGGGTTAGGTTCCTGTTCGTGGACAGCGTCCGCTGAAGCTGTTTGTTAACTCAGGGCTTTTCATAAAAGCCGGGAAAAACGATCTTCTTGAATCCCATTTTATCCCAGGTGAATACAACATGATCCTGGCCTACCCACCGGACCAAGATCGATGGATTTTTTACAGCGGGTTCTCCATGTTCGCCTGCTTCATCCCTGGCTTCATATAGTTCGACCACACCACCAGCATCAATATCGAAGGTCTTTTCAGATTTTGACCCATAGTTCCTAAAAACCTTAATCCAGCCTTCGGCAATCGGGGCAACATAATCTTGAGTTCCATTCCCATCAAAATCTGCTTTCAGGCAGTACTTTTCTCCGCCATATTTATCAAAGGGGAATTCATTTTGACCGGACGCGATAAGATGGGTTGAAAGGAGTATTAGCCAACCAAGAAAATACAACCGGAGACGGTTAGTCATATTCAGTCCTTTTATTGCGCTAACGCCAAGATTAACGCGCATTTCCTGCAAAACGAAAAGGAGCAGGAAATGTCGTGTTGAACTTTTTGTTAGCTGCTAATTGTAAAATAGTTCAAAATCCTCCCACGGATTTTCATAAGCATTTAAAATTGAATGCAAGACTGGTATAGCCCGCCAATCATTTTCCTTTGATACTACTTTACACTGTGAGCCAAGAAGGTTTTTGAATTTTGGTAATTTTAAATGATACATGCATAACTGTATTAGCTCCCATGGTGCTTCTTTATGCTTCAATAGGTCTTCTTTAAAAATAGCTTCCAGCTCCTCTTTACTAATTTCCTTTAATTCAATTAAAGCATATATTGCTTCCCATACAGGGACAACATCTGGGCAACCTATAGAGCTTTCCGCCGCCAGCCTTATTTCTGCTTCTTTAAAAAGATCTCTAATAGCTTCTTGGTATTTCATACTGGTTACAGCTAGCGCCCGGCACAGCCGCGGCTGGTAAGGAGCGATTTTTGTGTTATTGTTCGAGCTACAGCGAGTAACACAAAAACCGCGTAGTACCAGCTGTCGGACTGATGCCGCTTGATAACCTAGGCTCTTGTAGCGACATAGATACCACTTCCTATGAGCGTTGTACCAGCAACATTTTTAAGAACATGGTTTTTTATCGAGCCAACAAAAATAGACGCGGCTTTTGTAGCTAAATATGCGTAAATAAGCATTACCCCACCCACTGATACTGTGGCTATTAGGTATATAAGAATTGCTGTGTATACGGAAATGCTCGTAAGATCCAAGAAAGCGGGAAAGAAACTAATATAAAAAAGTATCGCTTTAGGGTTTCCAAGCGTAGTTACAAGCCCCGCCGAAAATCCTGCGACGTGGCTAGAACGTCTTAGAGGTTTGGGTGATTTGGATATTGAGCTGCTTATAAATAGTGAAACACCCAACCAAACTAAGTACGCCGCCCCTACATATTTAATAATATAAAACAGGTCTCCGAGTATAGAAGATAGAGTAGCCAATCCGGCTAAGGCGAATGAGATAAAAACATAGTCTCCGGCAACTATTCCTGCTGTAGTTGAAACCCCATGAGCAAAACCGCCCAGAGATGATCTCGCAGTTACGCATAAAACACCTGGACCCGGGATCAAAGCTAGAATAATCATAGCTATAAATAATGCAATAGATGAAGAAAGAGTCATCGTGATCCTTTACTGGCTAACGCCCCAATAACGAGCCGGAACGGAGTGGATTGCGTTGTGCTATTAAAGCACATAAGCAAGCCACGCAGTGGAGGTCCGAGCCAGCTTGCTGGCGGGCGTTGATTGGTTTGTTATGTGTTTTACTCCAAGTCGTATATTTTTTTAGCTGCTTCATAATCAGCTCCTTCTCCAACTGAAACACCCTTACCGAATGATATTATTAAGTGCTGGTTTTTAGCATCGAATTTGTATAGTTCTCCATTAATTTGGAGCTCATTATTTCCGGCTTTTTTATCAGATATTTCATATCGTTCACTACCGTAGCTTAACTCTATTTCCTCGAAAGGCACATGGAATGCGTCTCCGGAATCAACATTATAACCACGCCATTCGTAGGCAATGGGATTGCCATTAGGTTGAATGTGAACCGTAGTTAAATTCAAGATACCAATATTGATATCTTCTTCAAAAACACCAGATAGCTCAACTTCCAATTTATTGGAACATGAACTTAGCAAAACCAATATAAGAATTAAATATTTTCGCTTCATGAGGTTACACATAACGCTAAGCTAAATTGCACTTTGGCTGTAGTGTAGTTTTGGGGTAAGGTGCCGAAGGCACCCCAAAACGGAAAGAAAGCCTAAGTGTCAATTTGAGGGACTTGTTACATGTTTGACTTGCCAATGCTTTTTGTTCCTATATTACCTTTATAACGTCTACTGCTTAAAATGCGATAACCAAGCATTAATGGAGTCACAACTATAACTCCTATAACTACAATGATATTTTCGTAATATTTAACTTCAAGTACTTCAACTACAAGAAAGTAAGTTAAAATTGCAATTACCAATGCAATAAGGAACCAGTTTCCAAGTTTATTTTCCGGATTTTCATCGTAGGTTTTCACCAAATAATGCTTACAAATCGGACAAATAAGAGATTTTTCTTCCTCTCTCCAATCCTCACATATTCGTTCTTTCTCACCGAAAAACGCAGTGTAGGTCGAGTTAACCAGTTTGTTAGCACTGATTTACTCACTAACCCGGGCGATGTACAAATTCAATTCTTATTCCGCTTGGTTCTCTAATTATCATATGCTTATGAGGGCCTTTTCCTGATAATTCTGGAGAAAACTCGATTTCAACATTAGATATTGTTTTAAGAATGGTATACAGCCTGTCAAGCTCGTTAAAGCTTGGAACACCTATTGCCAAGTGGTGCAAGCCAATATTTTTCTTACGATCAAACTTCACTGCTTCAGAAGGGCTTTCAGACGCCCATAAGGTAATTTTTATTTTACCGTTAGAAATAAATTTCGCTGGATATTCAGGCAGCTCACCAATAATTTCCCAGCCTAGAACATTCGTAAAAAATTCAACAGTTTCATCTAAACGACCGACCGTAAGACCGACATGATCTATGCCAAGAGTTTCTACCGAATTTGATTGTTCCATTTATGGATTTTCCTAGAATTTACGGTTATTGCTAACACCGCCAGCAGGGGCAAATTTGGAGCGCAGCGGAAAATTTGTCCCGCGCAACGTATTTTGTTGCGCAAACCTGGCTGGCCTTGTTATGCATATTTAAGCTTGGCCTCTAAGTATTTGTAGTTTGTTCGGCGGAGCATTTGGCGACAAAAAATCCGGGATTGTATTTGGAGTTCTCCTTGGCCGTGATAGAAACTCTACTGGCCATTCTGCAATACGTTCCTCTTTCATGTGAAAGTACTTTCCCGGTTCTGGTTCGTCAATGTATTCTTTCTGAAACACCAAAGCCAAAGGTTCCTCTGCACCTTTTGTACTTTTCGAAAATTCCAATGCATTTTCAAAATTCTCGAACACATAATAGTAGTCGTTACCGTCTTCTAGATCTTCAGCACCTTCATGTGGATGGCACCATACCCTGTATTCGAGAACTTCATCCCAAACATATCCACCGCCTGATTTTGCGACCGCACTATATGTCCCAACTTTTTCTTTATCTAAAACTTCTGGATACATTGCTCGAACTCTAGGTATGCATAACGTCAAGATTAACGCGCATTTACTGCGTAGTGTAGTTTTGCGGTAGAGTGGGCGTAGCCCACCGCAAAGCGAAGAGAAGCAGTGAATGTCGCGTTGAACTCTTTGTTAGGTGCTTTATTCGGACCAAATGATTTCATCTGTAGGATACTCTCCTTCATAATCTTCACCGTATGAAAATTTAATTCCTCTAACTTCGGATTTTGAATAGTTCCCAATACCAAGAAAATATAATATTACAAAGTCATCGAAACAACCTTCTACAAGAATTTTTCCCTCTCCAAGGTCAATTCTTCTCACTTGAAGGTCGGAAAACTCTTTCGGCGTTCTACCTGCTTCATCATCCATTGGATAAACTCTATAAAATTGTGAGTACTTATCCGATACACTTTCCATATCGTAGTACAACTTTTTTAGCCTTTCTTCACTTAAAGATCTTACATATGCAACGGATGCGGAATTTGTAGAGCATCCACTTCCGTCAAAATTAATACAACCTGAAATTAGTAATGAAATAAAAATAAGTGGATATTTCATTGGCCAAACCTAACGCCGTTGTCAGCTGAACATTTGGAGTGAGGACTTTTGTGTTATTAAACACAAAAACCGCAACGGAAAATGTTTCAGCTGGACAACTTTGTTAAGCATTACTAGTTACCTCTTCTGGAGGGTAGATTGTTATTTTAATGGATGCTCCAATTGCGTGAATTCTTGAGATTGTGTCGCTGCGCAATGTAGATTCATAGCTCCTTGGTTCCAATCCAGATTCATACCCAATATTAAATACCTTTAGAAACGCACCATTCCACGTGCTTCGTTCTTTCTCATCTAAAGACTCAACAAGCATACAAAGAAAGTTGATCATTGAATCCGGGTCGCCAAAGGTACCAACGGCTTCAAAAGCAGCCTGATAGTGGTTGCCCCACTTGCCGCAGCCTAAAACTGAGACATCCTGGCCAAACGAATCGGCTATTGACTGTAGGGATTCGTGGCTTTCAATTTCCAGATCAACGTTAATGAAATGTATTTTCAAGGATCTATCTCTTCGTTCTGCTTAACAATATTATTATGCGCTTTTTATTTTTCAAATAGTTCATCAATTTTTTTAACTTCTTTTTTAGTTGATTCTAGATTTATAGATGAATACGAGGAACAGCCCCCCGTATATAAAAGTTCTCCCTCCTGCGCCCAAGCGTAAACCAATAGTTCATCTTCCAATATCGGTGGAGGACCACCACAAGAACTCGACTCTTCAGTTTCTGTCATAATGTAGTACTTTTCGAAGGTGGATTCACCTTTCCAGAACTTAATGATTGAAACTTTAGTTTTGTAATACTCACCTCTTCCAGTGGTCACTTTTTCTCTGCTCAGTGTTTTTACCCAAACCAAGGCCTTGTGAGAACGAATATTCGCTTTCAAAGACGAATCACCAGTGAAGCAAGAACAAGCCATTGCTCCTGCTGAAGACAGTATAAAAATGATAAACAATATCAATTTATGCACTCTACCTCCGCTGAGCATAACGCAAAGTGCAGCCGCATTTTGGCTGGTGCGGAGTTTTGTGTAAAATGGCGAAGCAATACACAAAACGGAGCATCGGACAAAATGTCGGCTGGCACGTATTGTTAAGTGTGGCGAATTCGCAAAGTAAGTGCAACACAATCCCCTATTCCTTTATTAAGGGTGAATTGGGATACTCATGATTTTTCTCAACCGGCAAGAAGAGGAATTTCCTGATGTATCACCAACTCACCACAGACGAAAGATATACAATAGCTGCACTCCGAATGCAACGAAAATCCCTGTCCGAGATCGCCAGAGAACTCGGCCGCCACAGAAGCACGATATCGCGTGAAATTAGCAGAAACCGCACCAATGCCGGTATCTACACTGCCTGCAAGGCCGTGAGCCGCACCGCACGGGTGCGAAGGGAATCGAGACGGAAATGGTACTTTAGTGACCTGGAACTCCAGATGGTTATTTCGCTGATTCGACTTGACTGGAGTCCCGAACAGGTTTCACTTTGGCTTAACAAGCACCGGATTCTTTCCATAAGCCATTCAACGATATATCGGTATATCTGGTACACGTATTTCTTTCATGGCACCTTACATCAACATCTTCGGCAGTATCGAAAAAAGCGGCGTAAAAAGTATAGAAGCCGCGATTCCCGTGGTGTTTTACCCAATAAGGCACATATTTCTGAACGCCCGAAAAGCGCCGAAAACAAGAGCCGAATTGGCCATTTCGAGATCGATACTGTTCATGGCTCAAACGATCTTCACAGCGTTGTAACGATCGTCGATCGCAAAAGCAAGTTCACCATTATCGGCAAACTTGAAGCTCGTACGTGTGATGAACTCAATCGGAAAACCATTGCGCTTATCAAAAGACAGGTTAAACAGGTGAGAACAATCACGGCGGATAACGGCACCGAATTTCATGGTTATGCAGAGATCGAAAAAGCAACCGGCGTAAAGTTCTATTTTGCTAACCCTTACCACTCTTGGGAGCGCGGCCTCAATGAAAATACCAACGGCTTAATTCGTCAATATTTACCAAAAGGAAAATCAATGAAGCATCTTACACAAAAGGATTGTGACAAAATTGCATTAAAACTTAACAGACGCCCGAGAAAAATATTAAACTTACAAACTCCGGAGGAAGTCTATGTTCGATAATCAATTTTGTTGCACTTCACTTGTTAACTCAGGGCGAGTTAATGACACTGAAACTCCATCCATACATTGCCGAATGTCTTGTTTTCGATATCTAGTTTATGCGCAAAGAAATGCAGCCTACCTGCATCTCCCCACATCATATTAGTATGTGGGCTATATGACACCTCTAAAATCATATGCCAATCTTTGGCTTCTCCAATTCCAAAAGCTTTCGCGGCACTTTCGGCTATACCGTCGTATTGTACTGGGTGGGGATGACCCCCAATCTGGATAAAACGTTCACCACTTATCTCTTCTTTAATTTCGCAATATCCTTCACACTCATCTTTTAGATCCATTTTATTAGAAAAATCTGGCGGCAAAGATTCAGGGTCCGGCAAAGATATACCTTTGGATATTCTCAATCTGGCCTCATCAAAGACCTTAGGTATTTCCCTGGGTTTTAAGAGCCCGAATAATCTTTTTTTGTATATAAAAGGAGGATTAGTTTCGGTTAGACTGGAATTCCCTGGAACATAAACCACACGAATATAGTCTTTGTCTTCTATTTTGTCGGTCCAGTAACCATCGCATACGAAGAAGAGGATAAGTCCATCCTCGGGAAAATTATCCAGGCCAACATCTGAACATTTGATTTGACAAATAAACTCAAGCGGAAAGCCTTTAAATACCGGCCAAACAAAATTCGCAGGTGCGTCAGGCACACCTCCGACTTTCGACTCTCCCTTAAAGTGTTTTCCTTTATACGCTTCACCGGCCCAACACTCCTTAACAAGAGATTCAAATTCATCCTTAAAGTCATCTAAATCATATTTCTTTAAAAGCTCGTTTAACATTCGCAACTTCCTTTACGACTTGTAGCTATAACGCTCAAAGCAGCGGTTTATCCGCTGCCTTTGTTTGTTATATTTGAATTTCATTTTCTAATACGACCTCTGACTCTTGAACTGCCATACTAGCCCAACTCTCAACAGCCGAATGATTGAGTATACTGGCCTGATACTCAGCAGCTTTACCTGAAAGCTTGATATCGTAAGTTTTGAACCTGAGTGCTACCGGAGCAAAGAAGCAATCCGAGATATTAAAACGACCAAATAATCGCAGCTCTCCGCTTTGATCTGTGGAAGCGAATTTAGACCATATTGATTCTATTCTTTGAATATCAAGTTCTGCTGCTGGAGAAAGCTCTACTTTCTTGAAAAGTCGGCAGTTCATTGGTAGCTCGTTCCTCAGCGCATTGAAACCCGAATGCATTTCTGAGCAAATTGATCTTGCGTGCGCTCTGTAGACGCTTGGCTCAGGCCATCCGTCACCATTTAGGTAGCATTCTGAAATGTATTCACAGATAGATAATGAGTCCCAAACCGTAACATCTCTATCGATTAATACCGGTACCTTGCAACTCTCTGAGTACTTTCCAAGCCTGTTGCGAATATTATCCTGGTTAAGTGATTCCTGGATTTCAGTAAAACTTATTCCATTTACATGAAGAAGTAACCAAGGCCTAAGAGACCATGACGAGTAGTTCTTGTTTCCTATTATGAGTTCCATACCGAAGCTCGGTTCAAATATAACGCAGAGTGCAGCGGCAGTTTGTGGAGTGGCGTTTTGTGCTAGCGTAGCGACCAGCACAAAAGAAGCCGCGGAAGAAACTGTCCGACTGGCACGTATTGTTAGTGCATTTGCTTGACAACCTCTATTTTAGAGATTGTTTCTGGCCAAATATCTATGCAGTACTCTCCACCAAAATCCTCATTAGCTTTAATTGAATAACGAATTCTATATTCTCCATTATCAAGAGGAATCGGATTTTCTAGGCCTGCACCCGGCGAAGTAAGATATATTTCATTTTTACTGCACGCTATACTTACTTCAACAACATGATCCCATTTAGAATCTGTTATCTCGGGTCGTGATGAATGAACTGAGACTGGTATTTTATGAGAATCTGAATCTATCACACCTAAACCGATCAGATTCTCTACTGTGGATACTCGTTTCGTATAGCTCTCTCTATCCCAATCAAGCGTTTCATCACCTTCATAGAGTCCATTTTCGATCCATAATTGTCCGAAATCGGAATCAACCTCAATTAGAAACTTCTTCACTTAACCTCCTTGCACTAACGCCCCAATTACGGGCCGGAACGGAGTGGTTTGCGTTGTGCTATTAAAGCACATAAGCGAACCACGCAGTGGAGGTCCGCGCAATGCGTAGCATTGCAACAGTACATTGGCTTGTTAAGTGTTTTATGTGTCGCAACCAACATATACCTCTGCCCCATGAACCTCTGCAAACCAGAAGGGTTCGTCGTCGGATTCAAAGAATTGAATAAGAATGAAATTTGGGTTTTGAAACACGATATCTTTGGCTGCTAGAGAGTCAATCTCTATGTGCTTCTCCAAGGGATACTTTTCTTTAGCCAAGCGCCTTACTTTAGCGACGATGCCATCAATATGGTTTGGGTCTACCAGGGCGTCAATCACCGATCTGACAAGTTCATCGCTAGGCTGAGCGAAGCCGTCATACGAGACACTGATTTTGTACCCATTATGCGTTCCCAACCAGTATTCAGACTCTTTGTCCCATTCAAGAGGTGTTCCCAGCCCATCAATATGAATCAAAGCTTCTGCCTGTTCTTTCTTCTTAAAAAAATTCTTGAAAAATTGCACGTTCCCTCCCTAGACACTTAACGCCGCGCTCTGTGGCAAATTTGGAGCGCAGCGGAAAATTTGTCCGACAGCAGCGCCTTGTTATGCAAGTTCTTCCTCAGCTGTTACAAGAAAAACGAGTGTAGACGCAGTCATGTGAAGCATGTAAGCCGTCAAATAGTCAGGTACTACAACCGGGCTACTTCCTTGACCATGCCCGCTTAGTTTGTTTCTCCCCGTGGGGATACTACTTTCTAACATACTCCGCAGTGAACTAAGCTGCTGTTGCCAAAACGTTGGGACCAGATCGTTATCAAAACAGACCTGAATAAGTGCCTTTGCAGTGGCGCTTGGCTGATATTGCCATTTTCTTTTATCACAGATAGCTTTCATGGTGCTCTCAAATGATTTAAGGCAATCATTTAGAGCCTCTTTGTTCTTGTTGTGTCTGTAGTGCTCGTATGCACTTAAGAACTCTTGCTGAGCTCCGCTATAGTTCTTGTTATTCAACAGCCTTAGCGCAGGCTTAACTGCTTCAGAATGAATCAACTCAGAGTCAACGCGAATTATTTCTCCGTCTATGAATTGAAATCCAACTCCATGCTCTTTAAAGCGACCATTAAGTTCTGAAATTGCTTTGTCGGCTATTTCAGATGCGCTATGGCGATTGAGATAAGACCATTCTCTAGTTGATCGATCAATAACACGGAAACTAAGCTCAATTGCATCCAATGCCTTTTCTACATCTTCGGTTTGTAAGAAGAAATTAGCCAGCTCATTTATATAGTCTCTATCACCATAGTCTTTAGCGCCTGGTAATTTGAAAACTCCATACTCTCGACAAAGAGTGTTAACTATAAGCTCATAGGCATGGCGGACTTGACCTTCGTACCACTGGTTTCCATTCCCGAGCGTATCAGTCCAAACATGAACAATCTGTACGCGAAGAGGGTTTGGTATATCGTCATACGTGTACACATCCGGGACATCACCACGCAATCGCTTTTGGCGTTTTGAGAATAAATCGAAAATTGCCAAATAACTCTCCTATTTCCTATATTGCATAACACTAAGCCAAGGGGCATTTGTTGTGTAGTGTAGCTTTGGGGTAACGTGGCGCAGCCACCCCAAAGTGAAACGAAGCAGCAAATGTCCCGTGGAGGCCACTAAGTGGCCGGAGTAACTTGGGCGATTTGTTATGTATTGATTGCAACATATATTCGATAAGCAACAATAACTACAATAATTAACATTAAACTATTGAGTATGTACTCTCCGATTTTTGATAGCTTGTTCCTAACATTCTTTTCTATGCTTTCCTGCGCTTTCCGATATTCAACCACATTGATAGGATTTTCAACAACATAGGAGTCGTCTTCGATTGCTTTTACAGCGCACCCAAATTGATCGTCAATTTCCACCCAAAGAGAATAAGCATCAGCACCAATTATTGCACCAACTGCTGGACCAGAGTGTTCGTTTGACAAGTGAACTGGAATTCCTTTTAGCTCCAATCTCAGCTTGAAACTGTAAGCCTCATCTTTATCAGTGACACTAGCTATTCTTTTCATTCTTTCATTCAATTCTGCCGACATACATAACGCTTGGTTAACGGGCGCGATTTTATGAGCGTCCCGTTGAACCACTTGTTACATTTTCATCGTCAACATTATCAAATTCAAAAGCATTTTTGGTATTTCCTAAACACCTTATGGTTTTCTTTGCAAAGAC
Source organism: Cellvibrionaceae bacterium (assembly GCA_050299435.1). GTDB lineage: Bacteria > Pseudomonadota > Gammaproteobacteria > Pseudomonadales > Cellvibrionaceae > 1162T-S-0a-05. Next base: position 26,835 of record JBNKVX010000037.1, read on the forward strand.
CCTAGCAATAAAATTTGAAAAATCCAATGTTTGAAATATCTCGTTCCCGAATTTATATTCTGGTGTATCCTCTTTAATTACTTGATCCCCAAGTAATTTTCTCGCTTCGTCGACATCAATTACGAAACTGTGGTCCTTGTAATGATTAGTGAAATGATCAGCGAGATTTATTTCATTAATTAAGTTTCTGTCTTCAAGTAATCTTTCGGCATACTGAACGGCTGACTCGTTAACACGTTCAAAATAACCCAAATCTCTCAAATCTAAATTTTCTTTTAGATATTTTGCAAATAATTCAGATGATCCTGGATACTGACATGATAGCTCCGCTAGCCTTTGTAACGCGTTGCTGAACCCTAAGGCAGGAAATCCACGAAATTGTGGATCTATAGGCCCAAGTTCACTTAAAAGCCCCATATGAATTTCATCCGCGCCTAAGGAAATTAGTGTGGCTGCCGATTTTGCTCGTCTAGGAATTGAAACGACGAACTTTTCTTTTTTGAACCGTTTGCATATTTTACTAATCAAGTAGGCCGGTTCTATCTTTCCGCCATCACTCAGTAAAACCATTAAAATGTTCTTTGGTTCTTTAAGTTCTGATATAGAATTGTATATTCTATTTGCGTGATATTGATTTATTGAAAACACGTCATCGAATAGCAAGATTATTTCATATTCACCCAATTCATACTTTTTGGCGAGTAAGTCAAAATATCGCGCATATTCCTGTTTAGCTAATTTTTCATCGCCAGTTTTTAATAAATCAATTAAATCCTGGCTAGATGATAAATCATAAGTCTTCGTTTTCTCGGTGTCATCCGACCCGGTTTCAGTCTGCTTTTTGGCTTTTCGCTTCTCTGCCATCCTCTTACTCCGTTTGTACTAAATGTAACGCCGCAAGCAAAGGCGAGCGCTTGCGGAAGTCCAGCAGCACGAAGTGCTGCGATTTTGGCTTGCATTGTTAGCCATTTTTACAACTCCCCCTCTGGGGCTAAATAAAGAGCCGTTTTATTTTTAATAACTTCTCTAATGTCTCTGTATTGTGATTTATAAAATATATAGTTTTCCAATATTTCTTGAGGCTTTAACACGTTATATCGTATGAGATGCTGGTGATAACCACGACCTCCATGCTCATACCAAATATAAGCAATGTTACTTGTTACAAATTCACCGACCATTCGCCTAGGAGGCAGCTCATCATCGACAACGTCAGTTGCATTGTATGGCTCTCCCGCAAATGCGATTGCTGAATTAAAATGTAGATCACAAAACTCTTTCGTAACATCAAACCTAAATGAATTGGCAAGTGCCATCTCGGACAATAAAAATAAAATCACTAAGCTTATTTTCATGGAAATACTCGTCTGATGGCTAACAATATTATTAGCTGGATCAAACCCAGCTTTAATCCGACATTTTGCAATTTTAATCCGTAAACCCATTTATAACACACCCTGAAACCCACACAAATACCGGGCTGCGAGCTGGTTAAAAATTGCACCCGTTAAAAGACGGCATTTGCCTCCTAGTTGCAACTAGATGGATGATCCAAAACACTGTTTAAATTAACACTGCTTTTATTAAAATAAATTGAAATAAGTATTGCGGTTTATAATTACAGACCAACTTGCGGTCCTGGTATCAAAGGAAAGTGAGGAATATAAAAAAGGGGCCAGAAGTCCCCTTGAAAAGACTGTTAAAACTTAAGGCATTAAACTCTCTTGATCCGCCCCTTTCATTTCAAAGGTCAAAGCTGCTAAGGAGCGATGAATCAGCCTTTAGCGGGCTTTATGGAACCTATATTCCGCGCTTGTGTAGGGGCCGCTCACATCCCAACGTTTCTGTTTGCATCGGATCTGAGAATAAAAGCCCCTTTTTTGTACCAAACAGAACACGTACACCACTCACAACTGCCTCCCTGAAATTTAGGCAACAGGCAGCATTATTATCGCTGCGCCAAGCTGTTCACGGGAACAAAAAAGAAAGCACCACCCTCGTGCCCGGCGGTACGTATAGGCTTCATTTCCGGTTCGGCACCGCCACCCATACTTTCATTGCGTTTGCGTACATTTACAGAAAGTTGTGAAAACAACATGCTATCGCGTATTGCCTGACTGTTACTTTCCAGAACTTCTATCAGTGAGTTTGCGAAGATGGAATGAGACGACGAGGTGCCATCCAGTACCGGTTTATCACCACCGGAACTGATTACCAAACGACTGCGACGGCCCAGCCCGCTTTTAATCGATTGTTCGCTCATTTCACCCATGGTAGTACCAAATAAAAATGCGCTGGAACGGGAACCCAGTGATCCGGCATAACAGGAATCGGCCACAATGAGCACCGAGCGTGCACGTAGTCGATCCAGGTGATCACTAATAATCGAATTGCTCAGCCAGGTATTAATATTGTCCAATTGGGCATCCACCGGAAGCCAATAACCGCGCACGCGATTACTGATAGAGCTTTTACGCATGTTGCCGTGGCCGGCATAGTAGATCAACAAATTGTCTTCCGGGGTCAATTGTTTATACAAATCATTAAGGGTTGCCAGCATAGACTGTTCATTGGCATTGGGCAGGGTAATAACGCTGAATCCGTATTTAGTTTCCAATAACTCTTTAAGTCGAATAGCGTCACGCACAGGCGAACGTAAATCTTCAAAATGTTGGTAATCCTGGTTGCCTATAATTAACGCGAAATAGCGACCAAAATTGGTGTTTTTTATAACCCGTGCGTCAGTCTTTCCGAGTATTACCGGTTCCAGTAATTGCGTGTCTTCAATTTTTCGATAGTTGGCATCCAGCTGTGCCAGTTCCTGTTCGAGGCTGACTTTTTCCTGTTGAGTTTGGGCATAAAGATCGCGTAGTACCATAATCTCTTGTTCGGCGTGGGATAAACTCGTACCGGGTTGAGCCTGGGGTTGATCAGAATTTTGTGCAAGGTTTTGTTCCTGCATATCAATGAGTGAGGCTTGCAAGTTTTCTATTTGGCGATTTAAAACATTGGCCTGGGTTTCAGCGGTGGCCAGCCTGGACGCCATTTGCTGGCGCACACCGTTCAGTTCTTTTTGCGCTTCTGAATTCAACACTAAAGCATCGTTTTCAGTTCCGGCACCCTGGCGATAAAGGTTGAGCGCTGTTACCAGGTTTTTTTCTACCCCCAGGCCCTGCTCGTACATAAAGCCCAGGTTTATTTGTGCACGCGAATAGCCTTGCTCGGCCGCCTTGCTATACCAATGCACAGCAGAACCGTAATCCACCTCCTGCCCCAAACCTTTTTCAAATATTTCACCCACATAATTTTGTGCTTCCGGGTCACCTTCCTGGGCTTTTTCCAGCCACACATTTAATGCCGTGCGATAGTCTGCACGATCATAAGAAGTGTACTCGCCACCACGAATGTTACAGTCGGCCGCAGTAGTTTTGATGGGACGTTTGGATGTCAGAAAAGTGGTATTGCCGAGTTTTCGAATCTGACCCGGCAGTAGACAATCAACAATATATAAATCTTCCGCTACGCGCGCATCGCTGTTTTTCTCGGGCAACGTTTGTGTCGACTGATTGCACCCGGATAAGCCCATAAAAAGCAAAGGCAAAGTGATTAAACTGCGGGAAAATTTAACGCTGTAATTTTTCCAGTTTTTCATTGAGTTTATCGAGTGTCTGTTTGATCTCTTCATCTTTCGTACCCAGGGTGTCGGTTTCAAGAAATTCCAGTGCGAGTTGCAATTGACGAATACGAAATTCATCCATGTTTTCTTCACCGGCGGCGAGAATGAGTTTATCGGCAATTCTATCTGCCCGTTGGTTTAACAGTGCATTGAGTGTGTTCAGTGAATCGGAGGTCAGTTCCGGCATTTCAACGCTTGTGTCCCAGGCTTGGGAATAAAGGCGGTGAGCCAGGTCAATATCATTTGCTTCCAGTAATGCATCACCTTCTTCAATGGTGGTGCGCACTTCGGCTAACGCCGGATCCAGATCTTCCAGGGTAACAGGTTTATCTGGCAACCAGGCCACCCAGGCGATAATCGCTGCCGCAACGAAGGCAACAGCGAGTATCGTCATTCCTAAATCTTTTTTCCAACTGCGCGGTTTAATGGCATCAATAAAATCGCCGGCGTTGCGAAACCTGTCTTTGCGTTCAAACGCCAAACCCTTGCGCAACGCTCGCATATGTCTGCGGGATAAATCGGGAATAGGTTTTATTTTAACGCCGAGCGCCCGTGCCTGTTCCGCTGTTAAAGGCCGACCGTTTTCATCTGTATAGGGTGGGCGGTTGGTAAGAAGCTTATAAGTGGTACAGCAAAGCGCAAATACATCGTCATCCGGCAAGGGTTTTTGACCCTGCAATACTTCAACACTGCTATACATCGGTGTGAGCGCATGAATGCTCACATCATCGTTAGTGTGTGTTTGGACTGCCGTATTTTCGCCGCTCTGTTTATTTTGAATCGCCTGAGCGATACCGAAATCCAGTATTTTTACCTGACCGTCTTCGGTGATAAACACGTTAGGCGGTTTTATATCCGCGTGAACGTAACCTTCCTGGTGTGCGTATGCCAAACCGCGTGCGACTCGTTCGGTAATATGCATAGCTTGTTCTATGGAAAGTCTGCGTTTTTTACCCAGGTATTCATTCAGTGCCTTGCCTTTCAGGTACTCCATACTGATAAAGGCAATATCCCCATCTCGATCGAAATCAAATACGGTGACGATATTGGGGTGCGCAAGTGTTTGCGCTTTTTTTGCTTCGCGTTGCAACGCCACCAGAAACATATGGTGGTCATAAGCATTGGAAGACAATTTTGGGCTTAAAAATTTTATCGCAACCAGGGTGTTATCGTGCATTTCTTCACGGCGCAAGTCGCGCGCGAGAAATACCTGGCCCATGCCGCCAGCACCCAAACGTTTATCCAGGATAAAACGTCCGCGGAGAATGCTGCCTTCTACAATTTCGTCGTCCGAGCTCAGGGTTTTGGGAACGGATTTGGGTTGGCGTTTACTGGTAGCGATCGTTGCAGCGAGTTCAGTTTTGTTTTCGTCACTGGAACTTTTTGGTCCGGTTATTTGAGTCAGGATTTCATCCTGAGTCAATTTGTTTTGTTCCGGCCGCACTTGTGTGCGCTGCTGGTGCAGGGTTTTTGCGTGAGTTTTACGCGAACCTATGGTGTTGGATTCCGTGGGTGCATCGTCGATTTCACTTTCCGTTTTTTTTTCTTCGGTTGTGGAGTGTTCAACCTGTACAGTTTCTTCCAGTTCTGTTTTTTGTTGCGATTCAGTTTCCTTGTTTGCTTTCGAATCCGGATTTGCCGGAGAAGGTGTTGCCTGTTTCGGCTTGCCGGATTTAGGTGGCTTTACCAAGGTGGGTTGTTCACTAACCGTGTTTTCCCTCAGTGATTCCATGGCGACAGCCTCTTCGTTCGCTTCTTCCTCCCTTACAACAACGGTGGTCGCATCTTCGATTTTGTGTGATTTTTTATCCAAACTCATACTCTTTGTTTAGCTGCCGGTAAGTCTTGATCATTGGCCCCGTTTGTAATTTCTGGCCCGCCATCCCTAGCTTAAAGGCACACGAAATCTCAAACGGAGCCGCAGATCAGAACTTCACTAAGTTTGATCCTGCCCCAGGAAAAACTGAAATATATCACGGTAAAGCAGTCGCCAGTTTTCGCCGTCATCGCTTATTAAGGTGATATTGGTGCTTGTGCTACCACTCAGGCCGCCTTGAATCCAGAGTTGGCGATTGTAAACAGTCAGGCGGAATTCACGAAGCGGCGACACGATGCTGATGTTGTCGATGACTAATTCCCAATCGACACCATTATCAGTGGCCCAAATTTCCATTAGCTCGCCACCAAATATAGTGCGAACCATCCAGAGGCGACCATTAAAAACCGCGAGTTGATGATCCGTTGAGCCAGAAAAGCCAGGAATGGTTTCATTTGGCGTTTCGGACGGATTAAAGTCGACTTCTTGCCAGCTAACACCATCACCGGAAGTCCAAATGCCGCTTACTGCGTCGTTGAGTTGTTGTGAGGTGCCTCCGACTACCCAGATTTGCCCGTTGAACTCAACGGCTTCAGCACCGGCCCTGGGTGAAAAGTCCACACTATCAGTGACAAATTGCCAGTCTTCGTCGGCGTTTTCCTTTATCCAGTGATCGTTAGTGGGTATGGAGTTGCCATCTACATCCGTGAAACTTCCGCCAATGAGATGCAGGATGTTGTTAAAGACAAACAATAAGGGCTCATCGCCACGCTCACCCAACTGGTTTATCACGGGCCACCAGTCCACGCCATCTCTGGAGCGATACAGAGTAGTGCCATCGCTGTTTAATCCGTTTAGTAACAGCCAAAAATATCCGTCAAACTCCACGACGCGTGCACTGGTTAGCCGCAGTGCGTCAATGTCGAATAATATGGGTGGAGAGGCCTGTCGCCAGCGAATGCCATCTTCACTACGCCACATATCCCGGTAGATAATGTCAGCCTGGCCATTGGAACTCGCACCACCCATTAACCACATATCGTTGCCCCGGGTAAACACCGAGTGACCGTAACGATTAGGCAATCCGTCCCTGTGTGTGGGTGGCGTACTTAAATCAAAAAGATAGGGATCAGAATGAATATCTTGCTGATTCTGGTCCTGCGAATGCAAACGCAAAAACACATCACCCAGGGTATCCAGCGTCACCAGATCAGGGTCAACAAACGGAGAAGGCACGAGCGTTTCCGCAAGTAAATCATTGCACTGCGCCAACCACTGGCAATCCCGGTCTGTTGACCGTATCAAATTAAAATTGTCATGAAATTGGGGTTCGACACTGATTTCCGTATCCGTTGCACCAACCATAGCAATAAATGGCACGGTGCTCGTGGTGTCCACAATTGCCGGGTCAATAGGAAGCACTTCGCCGAGCACGACTACTTCATTGATACGTCCGTACAATGGTTCCGCCACTGAACCGGATTGCACCCTTAAAACAAGTTGACTTGTGACAATGCCGGGTACCGAATGTGTAATTTGTAATTCAGTATTGGCACTCACACTGTCGAAGAAAATCAGGCCGCCCTGTTGTGCGTCAAAATAAAATAATTCGTAGTCCTGAATTTCAAAACCTGCTGTTGTAAAAACCTGAATTTCTGAAATTGCCACGTCGGAAGGCCAGGTCAACCTCAAATCCTGAGGCAACTCAGTCTCGCCATCAAAGAAAGCATTCCGCCAACTTTCAAGACCGCCTTCTAAATTGTTTCTTCTATCGTCGTTTACACGTTCCGGAAAATAACACTCGTTACTGCCTGGCACGTTACAATCGCTGCTGGTTGCAGTTACACGCGCAAGTGGTGCGATATTGTTACCTGCCACCAGATTAACGTTGAGTAAATAAGATGCGCTTGCCGATTGGTAAATGCCGTCTGAAGCAATTTGCACGGTAATGGTCGCAGTCCCTTCTGATAGCGTATTGACAATTCCATCCTCGTCGACGATTGCGACCGATTCATCTGAGGAAGAATACGCTATCTCGCCCGAACCCGCAGGCGGATTGTTGGTATTGTAGGTGTTTTGATACACGTCACCCACCAGCAAATCAATGGGACCGGGATCGGTAAAACTGATAGTCTGTGCGAGCGGCAAAACGGTTAATTCAAAAGAATCGCTGGCCGCATTGCGGTATTCGTCTTGAGCGATGTTGACTGAAATTGTCGCCGTGCCGGTTCCGGTTGTATTGAGATCACCGTAAAAACCTTCGGAAATAATACCCTGAATCGTTGCGACATTCGGATCGGAAGAATCAAAGGTAATCTCACCGGTGCCTTCGACATTTGCAAGGAAAACACTAAAGTTTTGCAGCGCATCAAGTGAGAGGGGGCCGTCTTCTTCCAGAGTGATGGTTTGATCGATTCTTTCGACATTGATTTGGTAAGCAATCGACGCCGGGTTCCACTCGTCATCGCCCGCTACAGTCAAAGTGATGGTAGCAGTACCGGAAAGGCCAGCAGTAACAAGGCCGTTGCCGTCAACCGCCGCCACCAAGCCATTGGACGATGACCAGGATTGGATACCAGTGCTGACGATTGGAAATTCCACATCAATTTCGGATTGGTATTGGGTAAACACCGAAATGGTTACCGGTCCGGGATCGGCAAAGGCGATATTTTGATCCTGAAGACCCGGGTCTGGTTCGCCGATGTCGACATCTTCACGAATCGCGACGGTGTAACTCGCGGTTGCGAAATCAAATGTGCCGTCACTTTCCTTGTTGACTGTTATCGTGACGTCCCCTTCCCTCAAAGCGGTCACTTCGCCGGCCGCAGAAACCGTCGCAACTTGTACATTGGAAGATTCGAAACTGATGGCGCCTATGCCCGGTGAAATGACTTGTGGGTCCAGGGGATTAGTGAAACTTTGTCCGACCAATAACTGAATGGGGCCCGGGTCGCTAAAAGCAATTTGCTGAGGCAACAAGACATCGGGAGTTTCTTCTGCGTGATTCTGAATTACAACCGAACCACTGTTGGTAGAAATTTCTGCGCCTTCAATTGCGGTAACTTGCAGGGTAAATATTTCGTCGCCTTCAATCAGGTTGTCGTCGATAATTTGAATGGCGATTTCTTTTTCAGTTTCACCCGGTTCAAATACAACGGTTCCTTCAGAGCCAGTGAAATCCAGACTTTGGTCAGCAGTACCTGAAAGGGTGATATAGGACATGGTGATCGCTTCCGAACTCGGC
>JBNKVX010000038.1:0-34966 GCA_050299435.1 Cellvibrionaceae bacterium
GGCGCGCATTCAAGGTAATAATTAATTTACCCATGCCGCTCGAATCGGCTGAGAATTCCAAAAATAAAATTTCCAAACGTGGCGCTGGCCCCGAGGTATCCAGAAAAACCGGAAACCCTGCCATCCCTAAAATCCTTTCCAGAATCGTAAACAATCTTATGCCGTCAAAACCACCGGTGTTCCAATCGTAGAGATCTGTTAATTGGCCGCCCGGATCCGTTATCCAATCGGCAAAACGATTGAAATGAAATTCATCTACGGTATAAAACGGCAGGTTTGGATCAGTAGATTCAACATTGAAATCAGTGCGCTCAAGCAGGCCGGTGAATTCCAATACTTCATTCAGACCTTTGGCGCGTTCAAAATAACGAGCGAGCAAATAGCTGAATAAGCGTTCGGGAATAGAATTAATGACATCCGGTGTTGCGCCTGAAAGGCCCAGCGAATTTATCGCCGAGACCATGCCCGGAAAACTCTGAATAACTTTTGCAAGCTCTGCGATGGTCAGCGCAGTTTTTTCTATTATGGCTCCGGTATCATCCGCTTCAACCGCTTGTTCGATTTCCTGAATGAGTTGAAATAAAGTGGTAAGCCCGGTACGAATGTTTGACAGTGAGGTCGCCAGGGTTTCTGCCTGTGTGGCATCCAGGTGCAAACCAAGTCGGGAAAAAAAGATGCCTGCACGTTCGCGGGTTAAATCGCGTTCCAATGGGGAAAGAATCACAGCCAACTGCCGCAAAAGCGATTGAATCGTTCCCATATTTAGCCCCCAAAAGCTATTAAATTACATCTTCGGTTTCTTTAAATAAGGCGGGCAAGTCCCGAAGGTTTTTAACATTCGTGAGATTTTGCAGCACAAACTTACGATAATAATGAATATCCTTCACCAATCTTTCGCTGCCAAAACGCTGCATAATATCAGCCATAATGTTCAATAAATCGTATTGACTAATACCATTTATAGAATGCGCAATCATGTGAGAAGTATTGTTTAGATTGTGCATACAATGTTGTACAAAGGCTGGCCCTTTGTTGCGATGCCAGGCAACCAGGGCCTGGCGATTTGTGTGTACGATATGACTGGCTTCCTCATGATGACGAAAAACCGTTTCGATAAAACGTCTTCCCTTTAAGGATTTTGCCAAATCTTTGCGTAGTTGCGAGGCGGCGCGTCGCACAGAAACTTCATAGGGATCAACGATCGTCATCGGTGTGCGTTGTGGTTGACCGGCGGAAGAACTGCTTGAGGAAAAATTGGCTGGAATATTGATTGCCATTTTTTCCAGCACCCAATGTATGGGTGTCACCATAGTGATACCGGACGTTGCAGCCCACTCTGGATGGCGCTCCAGCCCCGCATTTTCATAGGGACTATTAGAACTGCCACTGCCACGCACCACGACACCAATCACTTTATTTTCGTGATTGACGACAACACTACCGGAATCACCACCTACCGCAAATTCAAGCCCACCTACACCGTTGTATGACTGCTCAAAAAGTTGTCGTCGCTCCGCTGGAGAACTCGCTTCCAAATGCCGCGGTGGCGGTCGAGGGAGAATCGCCAGTTGTCCCACATTGGGAAGTGCGTCTGCCAATTCATCAGAAGCATCAGCAGATCTCCAGGGGAACATTAAGGTGCGTTGTTCCATCGGATAAGCAAATTCATCCAGGGTATCTGAACTAATACCGGGCGCTGGAATTCTGTCTGCACTTGCCGGTGTAAAACTTCCGTGATAAGGCGGATTCGCAACGGTTCCCCATTGCACGCTGTTGCGTGTGGTGCTGTAAAAGCGCACATAGTGATGCGCCTCGGGAATGCCCCCAAATTCACCCTCGGTAGATGAAAAGTTCGGGCCTTGAACCACGCCGAGATCACCGGCTGGTGGTGTACCCTGGATCATGCCGATTCCACCAGGAATTTCGTTAGTGAAACTGATTCCCTCTCCGACTTGCGCAATCGCACAATCAGTTTGGCTTCCGTACTGCGCCCCGTATCCCATAGGATCAGCTCCGCCGGTTTCAGAATGCACCCAATTAAATCCGTCATACCAATGATTCAATGTTGTCGCAATCATAGGACCGCGTTTGGTACTGCTACCCGGCGGTTGATAAATCGGTAAATTTTGTAACTCTCTTTGATTGGCAAACAGGACATGTGCGCAACTCAGCAAAACCCTTACTGATGGATCACTGTTCAAACGCGCAAAACAACCCAGTGCGCCGGATTCTTTGGAGGAATTACCGACTTCCAGGCCCGGTGTATAGGGACCATCATCTGGTGGCATATTTACTCCTCAATATTTCAAACGGTAGTCGCAGCCAGGTTCCGACTGATTTTTTGCTGGATATTTTTTCCAAAGTAATTCCCAATTGATTGAAGACCGGTGCAATAGGACAGGCCAGACCCTCACCATTGTTAGTTGTTCCCCACAACATCGCGACAAGCTTGCCTTGACTGTCCACAATCGCTGCTCCCGAATCTCCAGTCGCTGAAAAACTGTTATTTATATCTTGTGGTGCGATCAACAATTGATTCAATGCGGTCCAGGATTTCCCTGCAATATGCGGCGAATCAGGATACTGAGCATCAATAACTGTGCCTGTCGTCAATCCCGTTGTCGCCCCCCACTTGGATACTGTCGCACCCTGTGTTACTTCTCCCCACTGTGTAAAATTTTTATGTTTAGCAAGTTGCTTACGAATTCTGAAAGGAAGTGTTTCAATATTTTTTAGGATGGCTACCGCGCAATCCACAAAGAGCTGCTTGCCTTCTACATGCTCTACACTTCCAATGTAGCCTTCGTGGTTGTTTGCAAGCTCAAAAAAATTTTCCTTCCCTTTATACGTTTCTCGCAACCAAACAGTAGCACCTTTACGCGCGCCGCCACCAAACAACACATGATAGTTACTTAATACACCCCAAGCACCGTTCTGCAATTTCACAATGGATGTCAACTCCCCGGGAATGCCTTTCTCATTGACCAGGCAAACACTTCCAGGTTTATTCAACAATCGCCAATGCTTCGCCAAAATCTTCAAGACGCTCCAACAGTTGCTCAACCGAGTTAATATTTTCGCTCAGAGAAATAATCCAGTCGCCATGCTGTTCTATGGCCGCTTTTAAGTCGGAACTTCCTTCCATCATCAATACATCTCGCAATCCGCGCAGCGTATTCTGCAAACTTATACCTTCTATATTTGCCGGAATTCTGACAGCCGGGTCTTGCATTGCTTTTAAAATCAAATTGGCAAACGCGGGTCCCTTTCTACGGTAATACATTACCGTGACTCGCCTGCGGTGATGAACCAAATACACGATCTGTTTTAGAAAACGCGTCGCAAGATTATTTAAAAGCTTACCGGCAGAAGTTTTTAATAATGCTTTTTCTACTTCTGTAAAATGAAATACTGTGGAGCTTGCATTGTACGATGGAGCTGAAGCTGGTGATTGTGGCTTGTCCAGAATTGGAATCGCCGGAATTGGCTTTGCCGACATCGCTGGCGAAGGTATAGCGATCGCTGCGCCCGCCGAACTTGAACCCGAGCTAATCACAGAACCCGTTAAACTTAATCCCAGTTCGTTAAATACCGGCGTGATATAACAGGCAAAGGCATCACCGGAGTATATCTTCGCGTGCTGCACAACCTCGCCTTCAAACACACGCACCGTCATTGCACGCGTTGAGGTCAACAGCCCGACAATTTTTCGGTCGCCATCCACAATCACGGAACCGGAGTCTCCCGCACGACCAAAAGTGTGACCGCTTAATCTGAAGCGTCTGCCGGTTGTGCCATCGCCTAAATCGGTACAACTGACGCTGTGCCCACTAAAAAAATTAACGATGTCCTCGCGTGTCTGATGCTCAGGAAGAATGATTTCCACTTCTTGTTCATACTCCTGGTCTTCACCGACTACAGGTTTTATTCGTAATTGCCAGACTGGTACATCAACAGATTCAATAACCTGTGTATGCCAATATTCAACCACCTGGCCTGAAGTGACACCCGTTGTCGCACCACGCTTCTGCACGTTGATTAAAGGGCCGGTGCCGGATTCAATACCCGGAGCGGGCGTCAAGGCCAAAGGAGATAAATTACGTAAACCTTGATTGTACAAACCAATATCTGGCGCTTCATTAGAGACCTCTACTCCATCATTGATCGTCGCCAGAGTCGCATCAACGTAATAGAGATTGCCACTATCACTTACGTTTTGATAAACACCTTGCTGAGGAAGGACCCGGGCAACCGGACTATTACATTCAATCCCCATGCATACCTTACGCTCCGGCGAATAAATATTGAGCGTGTGTTCATCGAGAAAGCGGAAGTTATCCCTAAGCACGTGATGGTTAGTCAGGAGATAACGATTGGAGTTTTTGGTAACAAACAAACCTGCAGTACCCGACTGCGAGCGTTCTCCAGGTACATAGCGCGATACCTGGTCACCTGCATCAATCGAAGTCGTAGAGGCGTCTTGCGCAGTATTAACATCATCGACCAAAACATCAGTGGGGATATTTGAAATTGTCTCGGGGATAAGTTCTTGAGGAGACAATTGTAGTTGCGTTTTCTTTTGCTTAACGTATACGCGATAAACCATCTGCGGAATCACTTTCCCTTGGGTTTCCTTTAAGCCATAACCCACCTTGGTAACACCAGGTATCTTACGCAGAGTTCTTATATCTTCTTCCAAAGCCATTTAACGATTCCCGTTTACTACTCATTCATTCGGTGTTGAAGGCAGAAAAGCAAAATGAATAAATTCAAAGCGACGAAGCTTTTGTATAAATTTTTTGGCGGGAATGTGCGTGTATCAGACACAAAACGCGAAGCCCTAGTCTCTTTGTCTGCAAATATGAAGTCAAGTGAATTTTCACAATTGGCGCCTGAATCATAGTTACTCATAAGTTACCCCAACTAACGAGTAGGATTACACTGCTACAAGAGGAATGTAATCCCCTGTACGCCCTTCTAACAGACGACCATTCACGCTTTTCGAACGTTTCTTTCCATCGGCTCCCCAAGATCCCCACTGCTTGAATTTTTCATTCAAGCGATGCCTTAGGATCGGAGCAATAAAAATTGAAAGGCCTGGATAAAATGGAATTGAAGTCAAAACAATACCGGTCAAGGCTGGACTGTAAAACCACATCAAGCCAAGAAAAACAAAAACAAACAAAAGATCTCGGATTCCACCCAAGAGCGCTTCGAATACAATGACAAAGAAAAATCCGATTGCGAGCACATTGAGTGTTGTGAATCCCCTGTGCACCAATACCTTGTCCATGACAACTTGAGCCAGACGTCGGTCGACGTCCAATATAAATAAGCTCGTTTGACCAGAGAGATACAAATTCTGTTTCTGACAGTATTTTGGGTGCGCTCTCACGCAGATCGTGAATTAGAAATTTATTTTCTTTCTCATCTGATTCGGGTTTGTCCGATCTTGCGATTTTTGCAAGAACAAAATAATTCCCGTCCTTGCCGCGCGCGATGGCGGGAAGTGCAGCATTTTTTATCTCGCCAGTCGTACAGCTAATGGATTTAGCTTTAAGCTCAAGGGCTTTGGCTTTGTTGCGTGGGGGCGAACCCATATTAAAGACGCTCTAGGTCGCCAGTTTGAAATTCGCTGTAATTCTAAATAGAAGCGGGATAGAAGAGGAATTTGGACACGACCCTTCAGTAACTGGGCTGAGCCTACGGCGAAAAAGGGGTTTAAATGGTAAACAAGTGATGGAATTTCGAGTAAGATACTAGGCCGGAGGGGTAATAAAAAGGTGCATGATTTTTTTCCTATACCCACAAAACATTAAAAAAATTTCCACGTCCATCAAAGGTCATTTACAAAGGAGGAACTATGCGTCAATTAAGGTCAAAATTTGAAGGAAAGCGGTATATTCCGAGACTTCTCTGTCAATTGTGGCTGTTTGCATTGTTCTCCTTGACAGCAAGTTTAAGTTGGGCGCAGGCAGAATCTGAACTTTCGGACATCGTTTATTACGACAACGACCTGTGTATCACAGGCTGGGTTAAAATAAGACAGTGGGGAGTGGGTCACGGTGCCCCGGTAAACTTGGTCATGGCACAACTGCACGCCTACGACAACTGCCCCTCTTTCCCGCTCCCGGAAGGCGGCGGTGATGTTGGCTCCGCCACACAGTACGATGATCTCGGTGATGACACGCTGGCGACCCGCCTGGAGACCTTTTACTGGGACTGGAATCAAAGCCGCTGGACCGTGTGCCACAACACTCAATGGCAATACGACGGCAATGCCTCCACTGCCGCACAAAGCGAAGTGGTTACCTCCTGCCCCAGACAAAGTTACCTAAAAGCAAAAGCCTACCTTTGGGTAAATGACAATAACGGCTGGAAAGGTGGCATCCTGGATAGCGGATATTACTACTTTAACTAGCGACGGCGAGCCAAGAGCCAACTCATTGGAGGACACATGTATTACCAAAACAAAACTGCTGCCATAATTATTGCGTTAACCCTGTTTTGTGCCGCCTTTTCAAGCCAGGCACAAGCGGCCGTTCGGTCCAATAATATTTCGATAGACACCTACTACCAACAACAAACACGATGGTGTTCCGTCGCAGCCGCGCAAATGTTGATCCATTTTATTCGACCAAGCTACAGCAGCCTGACGCAAAGCGATATTTTCTTCCAAGAAACCGGCTACATCAAAAACGAAGGGGGCGACCTCAGTGTGGGTGATTTTATGGGTAATTTCGGGGTTGTTGCTGATTTTAAAAAGGGAGTAATCAGTTTTAACTCCATCATGTCGCACATCGACGCCGGCAGGCCGGTACAGGCGGATATTAAATGGAGTTGCAGCGGTTGTGGATCCCACTCGGTGATTATCACCGGTTACCGCCAGGTCACAAACTCCCGCGGAGTATTCAATTATCTGACCATATGGAACCCATACTCCGGTTGGTTCCCTGAAGATAACGTCCGTTACAATTATGAGACCTTTGTCGAAAACGAGGACTTCTACTGGCGCATCACTCGCACCAATGCACGCTTGAAGTAGCCGGCAGATTCAGCTGGCGACGAGCGACTTGTTGAGATCGCCGTACCAATTTATCTTTCGGCGCCGAAATATAAACTGCGGGCAGATATCTATTGTGTTATCGTCAATGTGGTCTTGAGTAGTTCCACTATACAGGCGGGCGTCGTCGATAACCCAAAGTGCTTCAGCAAGTTCAGGACTAAGTTCTAAATCTCTGCTGGAACTCGCTCAGTGAATGTTCAGCACCACAAGCGAAACTGCATGTCGAGGTAAATCAAAACTTAATTCCAATATTCCATCTTTGATAGTTTCTTCTGTTCCCCGTCCCATCATATCCAGTTCGCCAGCTTCCTGTAGTAGTGAATATTGTTTTTCCGTAGGCTTTTGTGGGGAACCCAGCTTTTTCCAAACTTCAAAAGAATTACTGTGTTCTTTATCTATACGATAGTGAAGAAGCTTAACGCGTTTAGCGGAAATATTTTTTACTGATAGATTAACTTTATCGCCACTTGATGGAAGATCATCGTCGTGATAATTCCATACTAATACTGCTATCTTTTTCTCATTACTACTGGCTATTGCACTCACATCAGATTCTTCGCCATATATGCCATTATCAATAATATTTTGCACATCGCGTTTGCGACTAGAAACGACAGCCAATCTTTTCCCTGTGGGCATCTCTCCGTACATACGAAATAAATTTAGTACGGGTTTGTCGATACCATTTGTTGCCAGATCTCGAAAGCCGTCGAACCAGTTTTCGTTTTCAAACTCGAAACCCCAAGTGAGTGCGCCAAGAAAATTAATTTCGTATTGATTCGCAAGCTCTAAGAGTCTCGCTTGTGAAGCCGCTGTGTAACTCGGGTACATTAGCCCATTTCTGTAAGCATAATGTGGGTGCTCTTGAATCGAGCAGGCAGCACAGCCTTCTGGATCAAATTCACCAATCAAAACAGGTAGATCTCTAAAAGCAGAATTCGCAACAATTTCAAATCCGGTTTTAACAGCATTTAATTGTGGAGACATATTCATACGGATATGCCCATCAATTAACTTTGGGCTTCCTTTCGCATGAAAAGCAATAAAATCCAATGGACTACCCTTTTCACCACTTGCATAATTTTTCCCTTTTGCACAGTGATGCAGAAAATCCCTTAAAAATTCTGCTGCTTTGGGCGCATCGGGGTTGGTTGTATGTGGGCCGCCAACTTTACAAGTGGCGCAGGCGCGTTTTACTGCCATTGCGCTGTAATCATAAAGTTTTAAAAATTCTTCGTAGCTGCCCTGCCAATATCCAATATTGGGTTCATTCCAGGGTTCCCACAACCAAGTCTCGACTTCCTTAATCCCGTAACGCTCTACAGAATGTTTGACCCACTCATAAACCAAGTCACTCCATTTATTGTAATCATTTGGTGGGTAGGCCCAACCTGTCCATAACTCACCGCCATTAACCCAATTGTGTTTGTAGGGTTCCGGTTTTGTTGAGAGTGCCCGTGGCATAAAGCCGATTTCAGCCACCGGTTTCATTCCCAAATTTACATAGCTATCAAAAATACGATCGACCAGAGTCCAGTCATAAACAGGATTGCCATTTTCATCTTCGGTATAGGCATTAGTTGATCCCCACTTTCGAGCACCCGTACCGTCACCACTGGTAAGTAGATTATGTGTACGGATGTAGATCGGTGAATTCCGACTACCTTTTCCAATTTCAGACAAGGCTTTAAGTAATTTACTTCCATCACGCATGTAGGTGTAATTGGGCTCATCGTAACCAAACCAGTTCCAGATTGGTCGATACGCTTCTTGATTTGCACTCGCGTCAACTTCTATGCTTACTGGTGTTGTACGGGAATTTTCTGTCGCCTCACAAATCAGGCTTGCAATGCCAATGCATAAAAGCAGAATGCTCTGGTTTATTTTCATATTTTTTACCGTGTCATTTGAATTTGGGATTATAAACGAAAGAACGGAAACTGACGGTTGCCCTTTTGGAGTGGTGAGACCTCAGACAAATTAATCCTACTGTTGTAGATTGATTTAGACTATATATTGACTCTAATACACATAAGCCCAGCTTTAGTACTTAAGTGGTTACGGAGAGTGCGTGCATCTTCATAAAGAAGACCTTGCTTTAGTCAAAAAACTACTAAAAGGTGACGAGATCGCCTTTAGTACCTTTTATAGCGCCTATTTTCCGCGTTTGTTCCGCTTTTGTTTGCTGCGATTGGAAGATGAGGATACCTGTAAGGATGTGGTACAACAGGTGATGATTAACTCAATGAAGGGCATGGCTGGCTATCGTGGGGAGGCTTCCCTGTTTACGTGGCTGTGTCAGATAGCACGTAATGAGGTTTCGACCTGGTTTAAAAAGACTGGACGAAAACAGAACTTGACCTCAAGTCTGGATGCGCTTCCTGAGTTGCAGGCTGCACTGGAAAGTATGCCAACCAGTATCGAAGGTGAAGCGCTTAGTTTACATGACGATGTGCTGAAAACCCTGGTACAAACATCGCTGGACTATTTACCGTCGGCCTATGGTGCAGCGCTTGAATTAAAATACATAGAAGGTTTAAGTGTTGCTGAAATCGCAGAGGAACTTTCTATTACCGAAATTGCGGTGCAGTCTTTATTGGCCCGCGCTCGCAAGGCATTTAAAACGATATTTTCTGATCTGGAAAAAGAATATCAAACTGTGTAAACCCCATGAGGGTAACCATTATGCAAGATGAACAAACTATAGAAAACCTGCTCAAGCAAGCGGGTAAACGTAAAGCGCCGGACCCGAGTGTTTCGCAAGAAATTGAGTGGGCAACTCGCCTCGCCTGGCAGGAGGCGGTTGCTTCTCACCGCAAGAGCCAGTCCCGTAGACTAATAAATATTTCTGCGATTGCTGCGCTTTTACTGGTGAGTTTAAGTGTAGGTTTTTTTGGTTTGCTAAGCCCTGCCCCGTCGCCTGCTTTCGCATCACTTGTCAATATTAATGGTTCTGCATTTCTCAACGATACGCAGTTATCAGAAGGAGAAAACAATGCGGAGTCATCTAAATTAACCCGCGGTGATGTACTCGCTACTTCAGCGAACAGTTATCTTTCGATTAAGCTCGAAAATGGCATTGCGCTTAGTGCCGCTGAAAACACACGTTTTACAATCAATTCTAAAGATGAGGTATTTCTTTCTTCTGGCAAATTGTATTTTGATTCTCCAGACGTGGATACAGCACTAACCATTCGTACCAAACAAGGCAGCATTGTGGACGTTGGAACTCAATACGAAGTATTTGTAAGTAAAGAGCACTTGAAAATTTCCATGCGTGAAGGAAAAACCATTCTCAGCTTGCCAAATGGTGAACACAGCGCTTTTGCTAATGACGGTACAGGCGATGTTCTCGATGTTGACAAAAATTACAAGGTAAGCCGTAGTAGTTTGGCAACTACAGATAATTATTGGCGATGGGTGCTTAAAGCCTCCGATACAATTAGTCTTGAAGGTAAATCTGTTTCCGATGTATTAGAACAAGTTGCGCGCTTGACCGGTCGTACAGTAGTTTATTCTAGTGCCGAGGTTCAACAAATAGCGAAAGGAACACGATTATCCGGGGGTTCAATTGATCCCGAATTCATTGAAGCTTCTTTACCATTTTTGTTAAAAACAACAAGTTTAGCGGCAAGCTTACATACCGATCGAATTGAGGTAGACTCCGTAGTTTCAATTCAATAAAAACGCGAGTAGGTATGCGATTTTTTATCGGTTTTAGTCTGTGTTTGTGTTTTGTCTTTACAAATTCGCAGATCCAGGCAACTGAAGCAGCCGAGCAAAATCTTAAAACTCTCGAACTGGATACGCGCACGCTCGCGGGTGTCCTGCATCTGTATCAGCGTGCGGGATATGACATCATTTTCAGCTCACGCTTAGTCAGTGACTCTCTCGTTGTTGATCGCAATCCCCAATCTGGTGAACCGATTGAGCGCTTACAGTCCATCCTGCGGGGCTTCAATTTATCTTTGCAATTCCAGGAAGAAACGCATTCCTGGTTCGTGGTGGCCAGCAATACAAGATACAGAACACTGACTTTTTCAATTACTGATAGTCACACTGGATTACCCATCGTCGATGCCGTAGTTCAGGAGGCGTCCGTGGAGAACAGTAAATCTGATGAGCACGGTTTACTTACCTTAACCATTGATACAGCCACCCTACCCTGTGTTCAAATAAGCAGGCCCATGTATAACGATATCTGTGCGGAATTCTCAAACAGTACGGCTCCTATACCTGTCAAAATGAGTAAAGCAAAAATTTCGATTGAAGAGATTATCGTTACCAGTCAATACCGCTTTGATGCGAGCCGCATCGACTCTACGCAAACATTTGATATTGTGGAAATTCAATCCGCTCCGACGCTCGGAGGCGACCCCTTACAAATTATTAATTCGCTACCCGGTATAGCGAGTCAAGGATTTTCGGCGAAGCCAAATATACGCGGCGGCGCGCAGGATGAGTTGCTGGTGTTATTTGATGATATTGAACTGATTGATCCTTTTCATTTGAAAGATTATCAAAATTTATTGTCAGGCATTAGTTCGGACCTGGTCGATACGATAGCAATTCACACTGGCGGATACCCAGCGACTTATGGTGGAAAAATGAGTGGTGTAATGGAAATCCAATCACCCCGTTTGCCAGAGCACTATAGTAACTCGCTTGCTGTAACACCCTTTACCACAGCATTAAAAACAAGTGGTGCGGACGAGGATGAAAGCTTTGCATGGATGCTGGCAGCTCGACGCGGAATTTTGGATGAGACCCTCGAACGCGTGAACGAGAACCTGGGCGCACCCTATTTTGATGATTTATATCTGAGTACACGCTGGAGATTTGAAGGTGATACGCACCTGGAAACATCTTACCTGGCTTTTCGGGATGATGTGAGCTTAACCAGCCTGGATGGTGATGTCGGAGAAGCATTACGCTCAATTTACAACAGTAAATATGGTTGGCTAAAGCTTGATTTTACTCAAGGTGAAAACCTCGATCATAGATTGACGCTCACTGTTGCGGATATTAAAAATTATCGCAACGGTTTTGTTAATGAACCAGACATTCCAAGCGAAAGCGTAGGCGAGTTGATGGATAATCGAGTCTTCCATCTTAATCGCTTTGAATTTAACACGCTGTTTCAACCGTCTTCAACACATAATCTTGAAGCTGGCATTAAATTGGAATATTTAGAAGGTGATTATGATTACCACCTACAGGCTCAACGCGGCGAATTGGCCAACCTCCTGGGGATTCCTCGAGAAATCGCGCGTGAAGTTGAAGCCCACCCATCCGGCTCGGCTGGATCACTTTTTTTATCCTACCGATATGTTCCTTCAGAAGTTTGGAGTATCGAGACAGGTATACGCGCAGATGCACAAAATTATTATGAAAAAGAACATCTTCAATTGAGTCCTCGCTCAGCGCTTAAGCTAGCGATAAATGAGAAGCTGCATGCAAAGGTCAATATCGGACGCTTTTATCAAGCACCAGGTATAAATGAATTGAATATAGAAAGCGGCTCCCCTATTTTTCATGAACCGCAAAAATCTGACCACTACATTCTTGGCTTAGGCTACGACTTAAGTTCCGCCTTTTCCTTTACGATTGAAGTTTATCGCAAAGATGTATTCTCTCCTCGCCCTCGTTTTGAAAATGTGTTTCACCCCTACGTTTTTATTCCAGATATTGCGGCGGATAGAATATTAATTTCGCCTCAATATGCCGAAATACGTGGTTATGAAGCACTATTCGAATATAAAAACTATAATGGGTTTCGGGCATGGGCGAGCTATACACGCAGTGAGACTAAGGATGAACTGGAGAACAATGTTGATTTGTCACGAGCCTGGAATCAAAAACATACTGTTCAGGGTGGTCTAACCTGGTTAGGAAAATCCTGGACCCTCGGCACCCGCTTACACTGGCATTCAGGCTGGCGGGCCACCCTATTCCCCGCTTATGTTGATAATCTGAATACCCCAATCTCCTATGACTTATATGGAGCAAGACTACCAAATTTCCTTAGTCTGGATCTAAAAGCCAGCTATTTTTGGACCGGAAAAAATAGCCAATTGGAAACATTTATCGAAATAACCAATGTCAGTGATTTTGAAAATATTGGTTACTACGAGCTTGAAATAACAGAAAATGAAGACCTCGGTGGATTTGATATTGAAACGGAGCAAAATGCCTTACTTCCCCTCGTTCCTTCGATCGGCGTAAGCTGGAGGTTCTAAAAACTCACTTATTTTTTCAGTGTCGCGATTGATTGTTGCCCGGATCTGACTCCTACTTGTACCCATAAACACAAGTGACGCAGTTAATGAGCTCAGCAAATTCCTCTTTATTAGAAACCAGTGATATTCTGGAAAGTGGCACCGAAAAAAGCCCTTTTTTAATCAGCCTTTCAGCAAGCACAACTATTCTTTTCTCCTCCCTGGTCATAGCAACGCTTTATAACGTGACCCTTTGGCGCCTGTTGTTTACACGACTTAATTTGATCTCTATCGAAGGCGCCCTGTTTTGCCTGCTTCTTCTGTCTCTTATAGGCCTTCCGGTTTTAATAGTCCTGTTGTTCTTTGGACATAAACACACGCTAAAGCCCTTACTCTATTTCTTTATTTTACTTTCCTGTTTTATCTCCTGGTTTAATAAGTTGGGAGTAGTAATAGATGAGGAAATGATAAGAAATGTATTCCAGACCAACTCGAGAGAAGCCTTTGAGCTTTTAAATATTCCTCTCGTACAGCATGTATTTGTATATGCGGTGTTGCCGCTGGCTTTTATATATAAATTACGAATTCGTTTTAGCTCACTGCCTACGGAAATTACCTGGCGAGTAGCAAGCGCTGGTGCATTGCTGCTGATAATATTCCTATTGACAGTATCAAACTTTAAATTTACTTCCTATTTTGGACGTGAAAACCGTGATTTACGATTGTACATTAACCCTGGTTTTACACTGCTGGCTTTTGAAAAATCAGTCAGCGAATTGTTTAGTACTGAAGAGGTTTTTCATGTAATCGGTGAAGATGCGCATCAACTACCAATAGTCGACAAAAAAAGAGTAGGAATAATTGTCGTTGGAGAAACGGCGCGTGCGGATCATTTCTCTCTAAACGGATATTCAAGAGAAACCAATCCAGAACTATCCAAAATGAAATTGCTCAATTTTAAGAACATGAGCGCATGTGGAACCTCAACGGCCTATTCTGTGCCATGTATGTTTTCCTTTCTCGATGCCAGTAATTATTCCCCCAGGAAAGCAGATAACCAATCAAACCTGCTTGATGTTCTTGAGAAAGCGGGCGTAAAAACTATTTGGCGTGACAATAATTCTAGCTGCAAAGGAGTTTGCAAACGTATTGAATCGTTGAATTTCCGAGAAGATATTAATCCCGATTCTATTTACTATCATGAAGGAGAATATTTCGACGAAGTGCTACTTTCCGATTTAGATAAAAAAGTTAATTCAAGCGCTTCCGATGTGTTAATTGTCTTTCACCAGCTTGGCAGCCATGGTCCAGCTTATCACAGAAGGTATCCTGAAAAATTTGCGAAGTTTAGCCCCGCGTGCGAATCAAATAGCCCCCACACTTGCACCAACGAAGAAGTAAACAACAGTTACGACAACACCATTCTATACACTGATCATTTTCTTGCTCGGACAATTGAGTTTTTGAAAAGAAATGAAAAGAACTACGAGTCATTCATGATATATGCATCGGATCATGGAGAGTCCCTGGGTGAAGATGGAGTATATCTTCACGGACTACCGCTCGCCATCGCACCTGAAGCCCAAACACATGTTCCCATGATAATTTGGTTGTCTGATTCGCTCAGGGATGAAAAGGAGCTTGAAATGAGCTCTCTCGAAGAGTGCCAAAGAAAACCGGTTTCTCATGATGTTTTAGTGCATTCAGTGCTGTCATTATTTGATGTTGAGAGCCACATTAAAAGAAATGATTTGGATATCTTCGGTAATGGGTGTTTCACTGGTTAGAGGTATCACATTATTTGTCATACTGATCGCAGTAATATTTTTTCTTGCGGCCCCTCCTGCTAGTGCGCAAGTTCCGAATGGCTTAAAGATATCAACCATCCTCGTTAACAATCAAAATGTATTCGATGAAAGCGATACACTTGAGAATGGTTTGTTTTACACAAGCGCAAACTTTCTTCATGTGAAAACGCGAAACAGAGTAATTAAGCAACAATTGTTGTTTAGGGAGGGTGATAGTTATTCCCAGCGGGACATTGAGGAATCCGAACGCATTTTACGATCAAATAAATATATTCGTGAAGCGCATATAGATGCTATGCAACAGGGCGACGAGGTTGTGGTGTATGTGATTACTAGCGACACTTGGTCAACGAAGCCTACTTTTTCATTTGGCCGCGTGGGCGGCAAGAATAAATCAGAAATCGGCATAGAGGAAGAGAATTTTCTAGGTCGTGGTATAAACCTTGGAATTTCGTATCGTAAAGATATTGATCGTAACTCTTCAAACTTTAGAATTGTAGATAAACACCTATTTAATTCTCGTTATCGACTTGAGTTACAACATAGCAACTTGAGCGATGGAAAATTTAACTTAATTTCCCTGGACAAACCTTTTTATTCTCTCAATTCGCACGAAAGCCATGGCGTAATGTATCGAGAGGAAAGTAAAACAGATTCTCGTTACTTTGAGGGAAACAGTTATTTTTCCTGGGATGAACAGGAAAAAGAAGCCGATATGTTTACTGGTTGGTCCAATGGACTGTCCAAAGGCAATGTGTGGCGACATAACCTTGGTCTTCATCTTTATGAAAACCGGGCTTTAGTGTCAGCGACTCAGCCTGATGTGAATAATCCCCAGATACAGGAATATTTGTCAGATTTTACGCTTCCAGAAGAACGCGTTGAAGTTTATCCCTATTACTCGCTTGAGTTTCTCCAAGACCGATATGACACCACTATAAATCAAGACAAAATATCACGAACCGAAGACCGCTACCTGGGCACGCAATTTGGATTTCAATTAGGGCTGGTTAACAAAGCGCTTGGTTCTAGTGACAACTACATACGGCTTGAATCTTATGCCACCAAACATGCGCAATTATCGGACAATATTTTTTCTTTGGCAGGCTTTACGGTCGATTTTGAATATGCTCCCGAAAAGACAGAACTAAGTAATGCTTTGCTGAATTACTACGCGCGATTATATGTGACCCAAACTCAAAATTTTAGATTTTATGCGGATTTTACAGGACTTAAGGCTTATAAGCTTCGCTACAACAGACAACTTTTTCTTGATGATGATGTTGGCTTCAGAGGTTATCCTTTGCGATTTTTAAGTGGTGATAGCGCACAGAAAATCACCCTGGAACAACGTTATTTTTGTGATAAAGACTTGTGGAGAATTTTTAGTTTTGGTGCAGCCGTATTTTTTGATATTGGCAATATCAAGGGTGGAACTTCCTTTGAGCGTGAACAAAGTGGGATTTACAAAACCGTCGGAATTGGATTGCGAATAGCCAGTAATCGTTCGTCCCGTGGGGATATTATCCATATTGATCTCGCCAAGCCATTGGATGGATCTGAGGGTGTAAACAATCTCCAGCTGACAATAACCAGTCGAGCAACATTTTAATGCTTGTTAAAAAACTGCCGCTGGATATTGAAAATTACTCAGCCGGATTACGTGTTTGGCAACCTTTATGGCTTACTTTTCTGTATAGCCTTGTTGTCCTTTCATTATCACGAATCGTGCTTTTGATCTGGCAAATTGACAGAGTTGAGGGCCCGGGCGCGATAATGTATATCCTTCTTCAGGGACTGAGAGTCGATATCTCGACGCTTGGCGCTTTGCTATTGCTTCCTGCCCTACTCAATCCACTTTTAAACATGAACGTAACTTTTGCGACTGTATTTCGAAAAGTAAACAATTTCTATTTTCTCAGTATATTTGCACTTATTCTTTTTATGGAGTTAGCAACTCCAACATTTATTGGACAGTTTGATACACGCCCCAATATCTGGTTTATAGAATATTTGGCTTACCCAAGGGAAATCGGTGCAACGGTAATTGCTGCGTATAAACTTCCGCTGATACTGGCACTAATCGTTGTAGTCATATTGACGGCAGTCTTGAAGCGCGCCCTGTTCCGTATTCCCAAACCTAAAACCGCCTTGAATTGGAAAATCGCTTTAGCCAGTATGCCGGTAATCATTGTTATTTTTTTCATCGCAATACGCTCATCTACTGGGCACCGACCACTTAATCCTGCGAAACTGGCTTTTTCAAGTGATTCCTTGGTCAATTCTCTTCCCTTGAATTCGAGTTATTCTGTTTTGTACGCCTTTTGGGGGGTGCTAAATGAATCCAAAATGCAAGTAACTTACGGGAAAATGGAAAAAAACGACGTTATTCGTGAAGTTCAAAATTCTATGTATCTGAACAGTTCCGAATTTATAAACCAAAAATACCCCAGCTTGCATGTACAGCATACAAAGAATCCCGAGCTACCTTCGAAAAATTTAATTATTGTATTGGAAGAGAGTCTGGGTGCCGAGTTTGTCGGCGCTCTTGGGGGGCTCAAGCTTACTCCTTTTCTTGACAACTTATCAGAACAGGGGCTGTGGTTTGAAAATATGTACGCTACGGGCACACGCTCTGTGAGAGGTATCGAAGCCGTTGTTAGTGGATTCTTACCGACAAGTGCACAGAGTGTTGTTAAACGCCCGGCATCTCAACAAAATTTCTTTACCCTGGGGCGCGTACTTTCAGAAAAAGGCTATGACACCAGCTTTATTTACGGCGGTGAAGCGCATTTCGACAATATGCGCGCATTTTTTGCTAACAATGGATTTAATAGGATAATTGAACATAAAGACTATTCCTCACCTGTATTTGACGGTGCCTGGGGAGTATCCGATGAAGATTTATTTAACAAAGCAGATGAGTATTTTCGTGAAAAAGCGGAAAAGGGGCAGGCCTTTTTTAGTCTGGTATTCACTTCCTCAAATCACGAACCGTTTCAATTCCCTGAAAACAGAATCACGCTTTATGAACAGCCTAAGGAAACCGTCAACAATGCAGTAAAATACGCCGACTACGCGCTGGGACAATTTATAAATAAGCTGAAAGCTTCGTCCTATTACGATAACACTCTGGTATTAATTGTCGCCGATCACAATTCGAGAGTGTATGGAGCAGAATACGTTCCCGTTGAACGATTTCATATACCTGCTTTAATATTGAGCAAGGATTTACCACAGCAAAAAGTGACGCGCATTACGAGCCAAATAGATCTGATTCCAACACTGGTTTCACTTATGAATATAACAGTTACGCATCCAGTGACTGGCATTGACATAACAAGAGATGATATTGCGAATATTCCGAGCAGAGCAATTATGCAGTACGACCAGGTTCAGGCCTACATGGAAGGGAACAATATCGTGGTTTTTCGAGCCCAACATGATCCGCTGCAGTTTGAATACATTAATGGAAGTTATTTGGACTCCAGAGAGCCGGAAAGAGCGTTGCTCAACCGAGCACTTGGAACAGCCCTTTGGCCAAATCTCGCCTATCAGGAGGGCTTTTATCAAGTTGATCACTAAATAGTTGGTGACGGTAAGACATTAAGCCATACTATTACATCCACAAATCAGGCATTAATATTCATGTCAAAAGCGAACAAGGAACTCATTATCGGTGGTGTCAGTGTGCCGCCGGGTAAACGACAAAGAATTGAATTACCCGTCGCAAAATTGTATGACTATACAGAAATGTCCATTCCTGTCGAAGTCATCAGAGGGAAAAATGACGGCCCGACTCTCTTCGTTTGTGCTGCAATTCATGGCGACGAGATTAACGGTTGTGAAGCAATAAAGCGATTGCTTGCCCGTAAAAGAACACTGTCAAAAATAAATGGCACTCTCATTGCGGTACCCATTGTCAATGTCTTTGGATTTAATAGAAATATTCGTTACCTTCCTGACCGAAGAGATTTAAATCGATGTTTTCCTGGCTCTGACACTGGATCACTAGCCGGTCAGATTGCGCATGTGTTTATGCAGGAAATCGTTAGCAAATCGACCCATGGAATAGATTTACATACCGCAGCGATACATCGAACAAATTTACCGCAAATTCGAGCGAGTCTTGATATCGGCGAAACCAGAGAATTGGCGATGGCATTCGGCGTTCCAGTGGTTATTGATGCCAATATTAAAGATGGGTCATTACGTCAGGCTGCGTCTGACATAGGCATTCCAATGTTGTTATTTGAGGGAGGAGAAGCCTTGCGGTATGAGGAAAAGGTCATCAAATCCGCAATAAAGGGTATTTTGTCTGTAATGAACGCAATAGGTATGCTGGAAGAACAAGAAAAAATTCAGACCAAACGCAAGAAAAAAGAAGTGTTTATTGCCAGGTCCAGCTATTGGATTCGCGCACCGCATAGCGGCAGTTTGCGGGTAGAAAAACAACTCGGTAAAAGAGTTGGAAAAGGTGAGTTGCTGGGGGTACTTTCTAACCCCTATGGCAACGAAAAAATCGAAGTGCGCGCAAAAAAAGATGGCGTTATTGTGGGCATGTCTCTCATTCCTTTGGTGAACAGTGGCGATGCCTTATTTCACATTGCTTCATTTGAAGATTCCCAGGTAGTAGAAGATCGTGTTGGCGTTTATGAAGAATTTCTGGATTAACTACTAATTATTTATTTCAGAATCTTCGTCCAGCCAAACTATCTTGTAGAGATCACGACGTCTATCCAGGTAGTTTCTGACAGAACCTTCATTTTGCAGTTTCTCCAGTTTGTCCAAGTCGAGATCCACAATTAAAGTCATTTCAGTATTTGGCGTTGTTTCCGCGATAATTGCATCATGTGGAAAAGAAAAATCTGAAGGGGAAAACACAACGGACTGCGCGTATTGAATATCAGCACCATCAACCTTGGGTAGATTACCCACACTTCCTGCGATAGCAACATAACATTCATTTTCAATTGCACGTGCCTGAGCACAGCAACGCACCCTTAGATAACCATTTTTTGTATCGGTCCAGAAAGGCACAAACAATATCTGTATGCCTTTCTCGGAAAGCAAACGCGCGAGCTCCGGAAATTCTATGTCATAACAAATAAGTATTCCAATTCTTCCGAAATCCGTATCGAAAACTTTAATTTCGTTTCCACCCTGCATAATCCACGCGCGTTTTTCATGCGGAGTGGGATGAATTTTTGCTTGCGAATCAACCGTGCCATCTCTACGACACAAATAAGCCACATTAATTAAATTTCCATCTTCTATAACAGGCATTGAACCCGCAATGATATTAATATTGTAAGAGATCGCTAATCTGGATAGTTCTTCGACCATAACTTCGCTGTACTCAGCCAGTGCTTTAATTGAATCAACGGATGTTTCATACTTGCCGAGTCCCATAAGGGGTGCATTAAAAAACTCAGGTAAAAGTGCAACATCACATTGATAATCGGACAAAGAATCGATAAAAAACTCAACATGCTGGATTAAATCGTCTACGGATTTGACCGATCGCATTTGCCACTGAACACACCCTACCCGCGCTGTATTTTTTAATCCCCCAATGAGTGGTATTTTGTCTGTGTTGTAATGCAAATTATTCCATTCCAACAAAGTAGCATAGCCGTGCGATTCCTTATCTTCCGGCAAGTACGCTTTGAGTAGTCTTTTAACTTCAAAATCATTGGACAACTGAAAAGTGAGAATGGGATCAAACAACTCCTTTCTCTTAACTCTTTCTATATATTCCTGAGGCGAGAGTTCGTGAGAATAATTTTTATAATTTGGGATGCGTCCTCCTGCCACAATTGCTCTTAGATTAAGATTTTGGCAAAGTTCTTTCCGCGCTTCGTAGAGTCGACGACCCAGGCGCATTCCTTGATACTCACGATCGACAAAAACATCTACGCCGTATAATACATCTCCCAATGGGTCATGTGTTGTCAAGTATTCATTACCTGTAATTTCTTCATAGGTATGACGATCTCCAAACTTATCGTAATCAACGATAACTGCGAAAGCCGCTGCTACAACGACGCCGTGATCCTCAATACAAATTTGTCCCTCCGGAAATATTTTAAGTTGAGATCGATACTTTTTCTCTGGCCATGCACCTCCCACATCTGAGTACACAACGTCCATTATCTTTTTTACATCCTGAAAATCACCAATTTTTAGATGGCGAAGATGAAGTTTATGTTCTGAATCTTCATCGACTTCACTCATACTTTATACTCCT
The DNA here is from genome assembly GCA_050299435.1 of Cellvibrionaceae bacterium. GTDB lineage: Bacteria > Pseudomonadota > Gammaproteobacteria > Pseudomonadales > Cellvibrionaceae > 1162T-S-0a-05. Next base: position 21,343 of record JBNKVX010000038.1, read on the forward strand.
AAAGTAGATTTTTATGTGGTGAAACTATAGATTGGTATTGTAAAATCTGTTTGACCAACAGGCTAACAATATTGCTTTCATCTGTAAGGGGAAGACGCACGCAGAGTCGTCTTTTCAATTAGTAATCCTGAATTAATATATCACATTGATATAAACCAGGTATATATAATCTATTGAAAAGCTTATGTAATTATTGACTTGCCTGTACAAGATTTTCGAACTGTTCAACGGCGCGGTTCAAATTTTCACATTCTTCATCAAGTTCCTGCTCAGAAAGGTTCTGACAGTTTAGCTCCAGGTTTTCACAACATTCCCATATTTTCAAAGCGCCTACGGTTGCCGCATTTCCCTTTATTGAGTGCGCCTTAAATGCAAGTTGTTGCAGATTGTTGTCCTGCGCGTGTGCAATGAGTTCACTAACACTCGCTCCAACTGATTTTAAAAAAATAGCTAGCATCTTATCGTATAATTCAGACCTATTTTTCATGCGCGCCAGGGCGCTTTCTTTATCCCAAATTTCGTCACTTGGTAAAGTCATTCTTCATACCTTCTATAAGCTATAACACACATACGAGTTTACGAATATTAGTTAGCAACACAAAATTGATTTCTACCTTTTTCTTTTGCGGAATAAAGCGCTTTGTCTGCAAGCTTCATCAACGATTCACTATATAATTTCGATTCCACTGTTGCTGTTGCAACACCGATACTCACCGTTACACAACCAAACGGACTATCCGCAAATCCCAGTTTTTTATTTTCGATATTTCGGTTAAGTCTCTCAGCAACAAATACCGCACCGACTTGGTCTGTATTGGGTAACACAATAAAAAATTCTTCACCGCCGTAACGCATTACTTGATCCTGGGGGCGTGTCAAACTTTCTTGCATTGTTTTTGCCACTTCAATTAGTACAGTATCACCTGCCACGTGCCCGTATAGATCGTTGTAACCCTTAAAATAGTCAATATCAATCATCAAAAAACTTAAGGGCTGTTTCTCGCGCAGGTGGTGTTTAAATATCTTTGGGAGGTGTGCCTCCATATATCGACGGTTATAAATTTGTGTTAAGCCATCACGAAATGCGAGGAGTTTGAGTTCGCTTGCTTGATGCTTGAGCTTTAAATGTGATTTAACACGATGCAGTAAAGTTCGGTAATGAATGGGTTTATTGATAAAATCTACTCCACCCGCTTCCCAGCATGCATCTTCATCATCAACCTTATTTAAACCTGTGATAAAGATTACGGGTATTTCCTGCAATTCTTTATCTTTCTGCATCTGGCGACATACTTCGAGTCCGCTCATTTCGCCCATCATGACGTCCAGCAATACCAAGTCCGGTTGAACGTCTCTACACATTTCGAGTGCCGCTATTCCAGATTCAGCAGTAACAACGCGGTACAAATCTTCAAGATTACTGGCCATCATTTCACGATTAATCTCCTCGTCATCTACGACAAGAATCGTATCTTTATCTTCTGTCTTCATCAGACCCATATAAAAGCCTCAGAAATTCGATCTCGGTACCAATTTCCTTAAGCATAGACCATTAAGTGGCGCATTTTTTAGCGGGTTATACGGGTTTTACCTGCTTGTATTTTTTCTTATCAATCTGCTCAAATTTCAATTAAAATCAATAACCTATGACTGTCCCAAATTCGATTCCGCTCTTCCCTACTCTCAGTGAATTAGCCTCTATTCGCCTGGTCGATTATCCGAAGCTTTCACAGTTTTTTGACACAGGACCAGATTGGCGCAAGCAACACTGGGATTGGGGCGTCGATTTTCTAAAGTACATAGGCCGAAACAAGTCTGAACACACCTATAACTGCTTCCGAAGTGAAGTTGAGCGTTTTCTAATTTGGGCCTTCCTGAGTAAAGCCACACCGATCGATACTTACCGAAAGTCCGATATTCTGGAATAATTCGACGCATTGGCTACGCCACACCGGTGCCAGTATGGACATTGAGCGCGTTAGAGCGTTGAAAGATGTGTTTGAGGATTTAGGGTACGCTAGCATGGCTACGACTGATACTATTTACGTACAGAGTGAAACTAAAAAACCTGCGGAAAGCGGTAAAGGTAGAAAAGTCGATTAGACATTAATTAATTTTCTTACGATAAGCGCCCGGCGTTAGACCTTCACTTTTTTTAAAGATGCGTGAAAAATAGGCTTGATCTTTAAAACCCAAAGAAAATGCAATTTCTTCAATTGTTTGTCGAGTATAAAGCAGGCGTTTTTTCGCTTCTCCCATAATACGTTTTTGCACAATGTTTTTTGGGCTTTCACCCATATATTCATAACACAACCTCCCCAGCGAAGACGTAGACATATTCATATGTTCCGCATACTGGGAAATCGGCCAGTGCTCTCTGAAGTGTGCTTCCAATAAAGTCCAAAAACGCGTGAGGTGTTGAGTATCAACTGTACCTGCTTCATTAAATAATCGTGTTTGCCACAATTGTCGTGTCAGGCTTAGTAAGGAAAGCTTGGAAAGCCAAACCAAAGCCTCATTACGCTTTAAATCAAATTGTGTGTATTCATTTCGAATCGCTTCAACGTATTTTAAAAATTGACTGAAGTGCGGATCACTGGGTTTAAAATCAATGAATTGTGCTACTTGCAACATTTGGTTTAGATCGCCGTTTTGATCAAACTCTGAGCCTGTCAGAACTGTACATTCAATCGTGAGCACAAAGCCCTCGGTATAAGGTTGAAATCTAAACCCGTGTGTTGTGCCTGCAGGTATCAACACGGCACTGTTGCCCTTTAGTTCGTGCTCTTTGCCATCAATGCTTGCGCTTGCTTGTCCATCAAAGAGGCAAATTATTTGATAGAGGCTGCTATGGCGGTGTTCTTTGATCACCCATCCCAGGTTGTTACTGCGATCTGCGATATTTTCGACATGCACAAAGCCTGGATAGTTGTTTTCCAGGGTTTCGCCATACAAGCCGTAAATCGGCACACTGCCGGGTTTGTTAGACATGGCGCTCTCCAATCACAAAAAAAGTAAATCTGGGTTAAAAGTACAAGATTTTGGGGGATAAGTGAATAACAGAACTGATTTTTTTCGTGCAATATCTCACTACCTGCTAGTTTTGGAGAATAAATAGTGCATAAAATCAAGACGCAAGTAGCCATTATTGGTGCTGGCCCCTCCGGTTTGCTGCTGGGCCAACTACTGGCTAAACAGGGAATCGACAATATTATTGTCGAACGCGTCACGGGGGACTATGTGCTGGGCCGCATTCGCGCTGGGATTCTCGAGCAGGGCTTTGCTGATTTGGTGAGAGAAGCCGGTGTCGCGGAACGCATGGATAGCGAAGGCAGTGTTCACGACGGTTTTGATATTGCCGTTTACGGCAAACGCACACGAATTGATTTGCACACTTTGACGGGTGGAAAGACCGTGGTTTGCTATGGGCAAACTGAGATCACCCGGGATCTAATGGAAGCGCGTGAACAAGCGGGTTTGCAAACGTATTACGAAGCGAGTGACGTGCAAGTTCACAATGTAAAATCTGACGCCCCCTCTATTACATTTAAATATCAAAATGAATCTTATCAGCTCGATTGCGATTACATCGCAGGCTGTGATGGCTTTCATGGGGTATCCCGGAAAACCATTCCAGAAAGTGTACGTACTGAGCACGAGCGCATCTACCCTTTTGGCTGGCTAGGCTTGTTGAGTGATACACCTCCAGTGAGCCATGAATTAATCTACGCAAAAAGTGAGCGTGGTTTTGCGCTTGCCAGTATGCGTTCAAGCATTCGCTCTCGATATTATTTGCAAGTTCCCTTGTCTGACAGTGTTGAACAATGGAGTGACGAAGCCTTTTGGGATGAATTAAAACTTCGACTTCCAGAAGATGCGGTGGCGAATTTGGTAACTGGCCCAAGCATTGAAAAAAGTATCGCCCCCTTGCGCTCCTTTGTCTGCGAGCCCTTGCAATACGGAAACCTATTTTTGGTGGGTGATGCTGGCCACATTGTGCCACCTACTGGAGCGAAGGGATTAAATCTCGCGGCCTCAGATGTATACACGCTATATAAAATAATGTGTCGCGTTTACCAGGATCAGGATAGGGATTGTATAAATCGGTACTCAGAAATTGCCCTGCGACGTGTTTGGCATGGGGAACGATTTTCCTGGTGGATGTCTAACATGTTGCATGATTTTGGTAAGCAGCAATGTAGGTTTGCCATATGAAGAAATTTGACCCTGGAAGTATCTCGAAGATGTAACTCTCATTGCGGGCTCCTAAAGGAGCCCTTTTTTTATTCTTTGACCTGAAATTTCAATTCTAAATATTTCCACAAATAATACACACAGGGCAGGACAAACAAGGTAAGCAGTATTGAAGTCAGCATACCCCCGACCATGGGTGCCGCAAGTCTGCTCATAATTTCAGAACCCGTACCCTTACCGTACATGATAGGAACCAAACCTATTACTGTAGCCGCTGCGGTCATCAACACTGGACGTACACGTTTTGTTGCACCCTCGAGAATATGAACCTTCAAATCAGTTAGTTTTTCGTTACTGACATCTAAATCCTTAAACGCCAAGTCAAGGTAAACCAACATAATTACGCCTGTTTCAACAGCGATACCCGCTAAAGCAATGAGCCCTACCCCAACAGCGATAGAAAAATTAAAATCCAGCCAATACATAAACCACACGCTGCCCACCAATGAAAGCGGCACAGTCGCCATTAACATAGCAACATGGGATAGACGGCGAAAATTTAAATAGAGCAAAATAACGATTATTACCAGGGTTAGGGGCACAACATATTTCAGTTTTTCCTTTGTTCTTTCCATGTATTCATACTGACCTGACCACGTAATACCATATCCTACTGGCAATCGCAGTTCTTCAATCACCTTTAGCTTTGCTTTCTCTACATAAGTACCCACATCAATGCCTTCTATATCCACAAATGTCCAGCCGTTCATGCGTGCATTCTCACTCATTATTTTGGGCGGACCATCTTCCAAATATATTTTTGCAACATCACCCAGAGTAATTCGTTCACCTAAAGGGGTAACAATGGGCAGCAGCTCGAGATCTTCCGGTGACTCTCGATAAGCTTGTGGATAACGTATATTTACGGGATAGCGTTCTAAACCCATTACCGATTGGGTGACGTTCACTCCGCCTACAGCAGTGCCAATCACTTGTTGCACATCTTTAATATTCAATCCAAAACGAGCTGATTTCTCTCGATCAATATCGATTTTTATATAACGCCCACCAACAACACGATCAGAATACACCGATACGGTTCCGTGAACATTTTTCAAGATGACTTCTAGTTGCTGCCCGATTTTTTGAATCTGAGACAATGACTGCCCGGAAATTTTAATACCCACCGGAGTTTTTATACCGGTTGATAACATATCGATTCGCGTTTTTATTGGCATGACCAGAGCATTATTCACACCCGGCAAAGTTAGTAAGGTATCAAACTCATTTTTGAGATCTTCAGTGCTTAAACCCGGTCGCCATTCTTTTTTTGGTTTGAGTTGAATGAAGGTTTCTATCATTGTTAACGGTGCAGGATCTGTAGCCGTTTCTGCGCGTCCAATTTTTCCAAATACATTTGCCACTTCTGGTACAGTAGCAATGAGTTTATCTGTTTGCTGTAACAATTCGCGCGCTTTTCCGATAGAAATACCAGGATAGGTGGTTGGCATATACATCAAATCGCCTTCATCCAACTCCGGCATAAATTCACTGCCTATTTTTGTCAGGGGGTACAAGGTTGAGATTGTGACAAGAACTGCAAACAACAAAGTTACTAGCGGAAATTTCAACACTGAAGCAAGCATTGGACGGTAAATTTTGTTTAACCAAAAATTAATAGGATTATCTTGTTCTTTCCGTATTTTTCCGCGAACGAAATATCCCATTAAGACGGGAATAAGTGTTATGGATAAAGCGGCTGCCGCTGCCATCGCATAGGTTTTAGTAAAAGCCAGGGGCGAAAACATTCTTCCCTCCTGCGCTTCTAGCGAAAATACTGGCAAAAAGCTGACCGTAATAATCAATAAACTGAAAAACAACCCCGGCCCTACTTCACTTGCTGATCGCGCGACGATCTCCCAGCGAGATTGATTATCTAGAGCATCACTATCTTGGTATTTTTCCAAATGTTTGTGCAAGTTTTCGATTAATACAATGGCTCCGTCAATCATTGTTCCTATAGCGATAGCAATACCACCCAAGGACATAATGTTCGCATTCAGGCCTTGTATTTTCATTACGACAAAAGCAGCGAGAATACCTATAGGTAAGCTGATAATCGCAACCATAGAAGAGCGTAAGTGAAAAAGAAAAACAAAACAGACCAATGCGACCATCAACAGTTCTTCGGTGAGTTTATGCCACAAATTATTAACGGCTCGTTGGATCAAATTCGATCGATCATAAACAGGAATGATTTCTACCCCGTCTGGCAAGCCGCGCTTCAAGCTATCCAGTTTTCTTTTTACTGCGTCTATCGTAGTTTGCGCGTTTTCTCCATAACGCATAACCACAATACCGCCCACCGTTTCGCCCTCACCATTTAATTCAGCAACACCGCGTCGCATTTGTGGACCGAAATTTATATCGGCAACGTTTTTTAACAATAAGGGCGTACCACTTTCGTTGCGACCCAATGGAATATTTTCAAGATCTTGGAGATTTTGAATGTAGCCTGAAGCGCGCACCATATATTCGGCTTCAGCCATTTCTATAACAGAAGCACCTATTTCCTGGTTGGCTTCTCTTATAGCATTTTGAATATGTACAAGTGGAATACTGTAAGCACGGAGTTTTTCAGGGTCGACAGTAACCTGAAATTGCTTCACCATGCCACCGACGGTTGCAACTTCAGACACACCGGGAACAGCTTGTAACTCATATTTAAGAAAGAAATCCTGAATACTACGTAGTTGACTGATATCGTGTTTCCCACTCTTATCAGTTAGTGCATAAAGAAATACCCATCCAACACCTGTTGCATCTGGGCCCAATTGAGGTTTCGTATTTTCAGGTAATGCAGGCGCTACCTGACTTAAATATTCAAGCACACGACTGCGTGCCCAATATAAATCCGTATCTTCATTAAAAAGAATATACACATAGGAATCCCCAAAAAAAGAATATCCGCGAACCACTTCAGCACCAGGTACAGAAAGCATGGCGGTCGTCAGTGGGTAAGTCACTTGATCTTCAACTACCTGTGGTGCCTGACCAGGGTAAGATGTCTTAATAATTACCTGCACATCGGACAGGTCGGGTATCGCATCAATAGGTGTATTCTTTACAGAATACAATCCCAAACCAATCAACAAAAGTGTAAAAATTACAACAAAGAAGCGATTATTAATAGACCAATGAATAATTGATGTGATCATCTCATGGCCCTTCGTTTTGTACTTCAAAGGCAACAACACGAAACAATCCTTCTGCCTTACTTAGTTGAGCACGAATATGCATGCCAACATCAAGATTATGAATATCAAGCCCTTCGGCAAGGGAGAAATTCATCGTCATACCCTGCATGCCCCATTCATTAATTGGACCATGAGTTAAAGTCAAAGCGTCCCTATTTGATGCGATTGCGGCAATTTCAGCGTTTACCCATGCAACTTCTGCTTCTTCGTCTACCATTTTTGTTTTGTCGTTTTGGCTCATACGTTTGAAGTCCGCACTTTTACTGCTTTCCGAATCCAGTAAAAATTGAGCGGAAGTCACAACCTGTTCGCCCACTTTCAAGCCACTGATTATCTCGACATAGTCATTAAAAAATTGTCCACTTTCAATTTCTATAGATTTGAATTTTCCATCTCCCAGTGCGAGAACAACTCTTTCTTGCATACCGGTTCTTATCAGTGCTTCACGGGGAATGACTGTCACTTCACGAGCTTCTGTGTGTATTAAGACCTGTGCAAACATATTCGGTTTTAAGGCATGACTGGTATTACTAAAACGCAAACGTACACGAGCGGTGCGCGTTTGTGAGTTTAGTGTGGGATAAATATAATCCACAGATCCTTTCCAGGATTGATTCGGTAAATAATCCAAAGTCATACTCACAGGCAAGCCGACAGATACTTGTGAAACTTGTCGCTCAAAGACTTCCGCCTCCACCCACACAACATCAAGATTGGCAATGGACATCAGTGTTGTACCCGGCTGAACGTAAAAACCTTCACGTATATTTAAATTATCCACTATGCCTTTCTGTGGCGTATAAAAGGTCACAGTCTGCTCTACTTTGCGATTTTTTCGAAAATTTTGTATAAATTTTTCAGGTATTTTTAGCGCGCGTAAACGCTCTTCGGTCACCTTGATCAGATGGGTATCACCGTGATTTAAAGCCAGCAGTAACTCTTCCTGCGCATTAACCAAAGTCGGCGAATATAAAGAATAAAGTGGCGCATCTTGATCAACCGGATTACCCGCCGCTTTAACAAACAAGTTTTCTATCCAACCCTCGACACGTGGGTGTACATGAATCAATTCATTTTCATCATATTTCACATAGCCTACCGTTTTTATTGGCTCATGCAGTTTTTTATGTTCAACTCTCGCAATACGAACACCAAGATTATTTTCAACTGTAGATGAGATGCTCACTTCTCCCGGTGCGTTTTTAGATTCTTCATATACTGGGACTAAATCCATTCCCATCGGTGATTTTCCGGGTTGACTACTTTTGTAATTTGGATCCATGGGTGCAACCCAGTAGAGCGGTTTTTTTTCACTGGAAGCTGAATTTCCGATACTTTTAAGATCAGCCAGCAGATAGATCAGTGTTACACCGAAGAAGAATGATGCAAGGACTAATAAAAGGACGTATTTAGGTTTCATTTCTGCCTCCAAAAAGCTAAAAATTGTGAAATGCACCTAAATTAGGCGCACCTAGCCTGGATTAAACAGCAATGGGAGGTTTGTAGGTCAAATCAAGAAGTGGGGAGACGTAAAATTGTTTAAAAGTAAGTGAATGCAGCCGCATACCGGAAGCATTAATAGTATGGCTATCTGAGCTATTAACCATTTGCAACATGCAAGCGGCCATGTAACACGCCGACATTGAGCAAGCAGATACATCACAACATGTTATTGTCGTATTTTCGACAGACATGCCGTCATGACAACCCGCATGTTGATCGATATTCTGAATTTCTTGTTGGGTAAGCCGATTTAGATCTTCACCCATAGCGCATACGGACACTGAGACTATGCTCGCATAGAGCAAACAAAGCACCATCAGTGCCTTTGCCAGCCTGGATTTATATGAGTGATTTAATAAAGTCATCAGCCAAAGAATACCCCTTCTGTTCACATTTTCAAGCGAATTTAAGTACTACTGGATAGTTCATTGATATTTTGAATAAGATTTTTAGTTTGATCTGCAGCTATTCCCCAAGCCACTAAAACCAGCAACTCATTCCAGGACCCTATCAAGGCATTACTAAATGCATCAGACTGTAAGCCCGCAATCATTGCCAGTATCAGGGCTATACCAATGCTCATCACCTCCGGTGTATTGATTGGCCAAAGCTCATTGAAACGAGTCGTTGAACGCGTGAAAAAAGTAACACTGCGTTCATCAATTAATTCAATTGTATTATCCTTCCAGCGCACAACCACGCTGACACGGACTTCCTGATTTTCAGGAATCTGGGGGATAAATTGACTCACCATAGGACAACGGGTAATAGGCGTTAAAGGTTTGCGATCGTCCTGGTACTGAATATTCCACTCATACTGTAAGCCGTGTTTGAATAAAAATGTGTTCGCTTCTGTTCTTACACAATCAACTTTGAATTCCACCAAGGAGTATTGCTCTACCGGCAAGTTATTTACGACCGGGCTCACTAGCTTTAGGGTTTTCTCTTCACTTAAAATAGCCCAAACTTCTTCATCAAATTCGTTCAGAATCAGTTCCAACTGTTGATCTGCATTGATTTTCTTAACGAGGTCTTTCACTCTATCCAGCCAAAACCGTTGCTCCCAGATTAATTTTAGCTTTATATAGCTGTTTTCAATTTTGAGGGCATCATCCAGACTTTTTATTTCGACTTTCCTAAGTTGTTCAACTAGTTTTTTGACTAGCTTGGTAGCTTCACTGTCTTTAAACCAATTTTCATCTACCTGAATCACTAAGCGATCTATATCTCTTTTTTGCGACGATTTATATTCGACTATCAAGGAATCCATGTCAGTCCAACTCGCCAAGCGATCCAGTTTCCCCAGCAGTTTATCGGGGATTGGTTCATGTGCCTGAAGTTCACTTAACTGATCAACCAGATACCGAATTTCTTTGTCGGCCCTCCAGACAATTCGATAGTCCATGCCTTTTAAGGAACCGGTTTTTGATGGGGCGACTCCCCAGGTAATCGCTACTTTATTGAGTTTTTGATATGCATCGAGTCGCTGTTCGACCTCTTCAACCTCTTGTTTTATGGCCTCCGGCGAAGTCAATAAACGGTAAAAATATTGTTTAAATGGATTTTTCCGGTATTTGAAATTGAGTGCCTTGTCGGCCATTTCTAATCTAACAAAGGCTTTGACAATGGGTAAAGCGCCCCAACGATCTTCTTTAAGCCACGAGCGAGATTTTAAAGATTGAATTTTTTTTCGCAACGCATTGCGTTTGTTAGCTAAACGTATTCCTTTTGTCATAAAAAATGACAGGATGACACCACTCGTAAGTGCGAGAAAAGCCCATACTGCGTGTTTCTTCACAATAAAAGTGATTTGCGCTTCAACTGCCTTGCTCGTGTTTAATCCGCTTATGCCCAGCTTTAAAGTGTGTTTACCTACCGGTAAAGTTTTATTGCTTGAAACCACAATTTCATTTTTCTCAGCCGTTTGCAAAGACTTCGCTGCAAACTCATTAGGATCATTAACATCAAGGGACCACAGAGACTGCCCATTCAATTGCACATCAAAATCATTTCTGGGATCGACGTTTTCATTACCCTCTCCGAGACTTTCAACACTTAGCCCATAAACGGCTTTGCCATCTTCCGAGCTTAGACCGAGTTTTACTTGCCTGCGCTCGGTAACAATAGGTGAAATTTTCCTGAGGACTGTGTTTTTATCCCAACCTGTAACTTTAATAAAGAAGGGCCTGGGTGCAAATGCATTTTTGCCGATTTGGCTATAGAGATATGCCCGATACACAATGTCGTTTTCCAGCAAGCTGGTATCGAGACTCAACCACACTCGTGGGTGACCGTGATTAAAAATAAATTGACTTTGAGTCTTATTGGAAGGCTGAAATAGCGGTATTTCAATTTCTTCTTCGCCCTCAAGATACACAAGCTTGAAAGAAACGCTATTCCCAAAATTTAGATGCTGACTGAGGTCGACTTCGAGACTTATTGTAGAACCTGATTTAGCGACGACTACACCTTCATCAGATAAATTATTGATACGTGGAGATACTTTTCCCAAAACCAAATCATAGGTGTAGCTCTTTTCGTTATTGGTGAGGTAAAACTTTCCCCACACATTGGCGGCCTTGTCATAATCCTTAAGGAATAATTTAATCGGGTTTTTTGTTCCGGGTTTATACGAGTTTTCTCTGTTTTCAAATTCAAGTATCGCCCCTTCACCTTTTTGATTTTGAAATTGACCAAAACTGAGCATGGTATCTTCAGGTTTCGCCAATTGCGGCAATTCCAAATAGGCCCAACCTTCGTCATTGATCATGAGTTCCAGAGGCTGTGCTGGAGGCAAATAAGGTTTAATTTCGGGTGAGGTTTTCGAATCAGCGAAAGTCGCAAAGCTAAGTGATACCAGTAAAACCAGGGTGGCGCCTAAAATAATACGGACTTGAATTATCGTTTTATCCATCGCTTGCCCCCAAGTAAAAGCTGGAGTTTAACGCGGTCGGACCACGCTTCCAAATGCAGTCGCCAGTTTTGGTGATAATTTAATCAAAATTGATTATGCAAACCTGTTGCGTGTGCGATTATTCAAAATAACACCGCACAAAATGCCAAGCGAAGTGGAAAGCCCAACCCGGATTATCAGAAAGCGTTCGAATATACCCAAGTTTTATCTCAAGAAAAAAACAAAACACCCTACCCAGCGTTTATTAACAATTGATGACAGACTCAACTTAACCAGAAACTAAAATATGTGTACAAGCCTATAACAAGTATCAAAATACTTGCAGCCATCAATTTATTGGTAAGATCCCAGCTCTCGCTTATTTCATCCGAGGAATCTTCATGTATTGATTTCCATGTTAAACCCTTGATGGATTCTTTGTCTGGCGCGGGTGAACTGAGTGAACCTAATATAATGAGTACGATACTCAAAGCCAGTAATACACCTGTCGCATAAAGGAAATTAAAATCACCGATGGCTGCAAGCACTGCGGGATTCGAAATTTTCTCAGCACCAAAAAATGTTTGGCAGGTGAGTTTAAGTATGCCGAGCAAAAATCCTCCGGCAAGCCCCCACACCGCACCGCGCGAATTCATTCGCTGCCAGAACAAACCCAAAATAAATACGGCTGTGATAGGCGGTGCGAGATACCCTTGTACACTTTGTAAGTACTGATACAAACCTCCACCTGAAATCATTTTCATTACCGGAATCCATAACATACCGAGCACAACCACCACAGTTGTCGCCAAGCGTCCAACCATTAACAAATGCTCTGCGCTTTTATTGGGGAACATTTTATGGTAGACATCAAAGGTAAAGAGTGATGCGCTGGAATTAAACAGAGACGCCAGGGAACTCATTAACGCTGCAAGCAAGCAGGCTACAATCAGTCCGCGAATTCCTTCGGGTAAAAGCGTGGTAACGAGAGTGGGAAAAACTGTATCGCCATCTATTACACTTTGACCATTTACAATTTTCATTGGCAAAGCCAGCAATCCTTTTTGATGTAAGGCCCAGCCAATCAAACCTGGAATTAAAAAAATCAAAACCGGCCAAACCTTAAGTAGACCGCCAAAAAGCGCACCGCGACGAGCTGTCGCCAAATCTTTTGCTGTCAATGTTCTTTGCACAATGTATTGATCGGTACACCAATACCAGATTCCGACAATTGGAGAAGCGATTAGAATGCCTAGCCAGGGAAAATCCGGATCTGACAAGGGGCGCCACATCGCAAATTGTTCTTTGTTTGCGCGTGCGGAATCAACCAGCACATCCCAACCTGCAAAAATACCAGCACCACTTGAAAGTTTATCCAAGCCAATGTAAGTTATGATGGCAGAGCCTAATAAAATAATGACAGCTTGTGGTGCTGCGGTCGCCATAATCGCTCGCATTCCACCAAATACGGTATAAACACCGGTGAGAATTACAGTGGTAAATGCACCCACCCAAAATGCGTTATCACGTGAGCCAAAGGTATCGGGTAACAAGGCTTGAAAAACAATTGCTCCGGCAAAAACGGTGACGCTCACTTTGGTAACGACATAGGCAACCAAGGATACAACTGATAGTAAAGTACGTGCTAGAGAGCCAAATCGTTTTTCCAAAAATTGTGGGATCGTCTCGACGCCGGATTTGTAGTAGAAAGGGACAAAAATACCAGAAAGTAAGATTAGAACCCAGGCATGTAACTCCCAATGTGCCATCGCCATCC
>JBNKVX010000039.1:0-33539 GCA_050299435.1 Cellvibrionaceae bacterium
CCAACCTTCTCCGTTTTTTCGATTTTCTTCAAGTTGCTTTTCCAGATCAGCCACAAGCTTTGCAAGCAATGCCTTCCCTTTCACCTGATCGTTTTGTACAAACAACACCAGCGAGAGCAAGCGATAGCCTGCTGCTTGTTTTACCCGCTCGTCACTTGATTCATAGAGCTTCTCAAGTGTTTCAACATCCATTGCGTAGGTTGCCGTGTCGACATCATCAACGGTGAACTCTCCTGCAGTGACTGCTTGTGTAAGCAATACACTGATAATAAAAATAATCCCTAAAGGCATAACATGATTTTTAAGAATGTTTTGCATAAACCCTCCAATTGAGTTCAATTAAAACGCTAAACCCATTTAGCGTTGATGTTGTCAGTTTCTACTTTTAGCGTTCAACCCGGTATTGAGGCTTGTCACCACTTGCAATGACAAATGTAATTATGCCATTTCACCTAGCATCGACGCAGACGAGAGAATAATATTCGTATGAAATGCACATTTATTCCTTTATTACTTGCCGCAATTTTGTATTCGCAGTTTGTTCAAGCAATACAAACTGGCTGGCAACAAGCTGAACACATTCAGGTACGCTTGCTTAGCAGTGTGAATAGTGCTGAAAGCGGAAAAACATTTTTATTGGGCCTGCACTTAAAGCCAGAGAAAGATTGGCATGTCTATTGGCAAAATCCTGGCGATTCAGGCATGCCGATTAGTATCAATTTTGACGCCACAACTCAACTTACAATTGAAAAATTGATTTGGCCCATACCGCATAAAATTCCGTTTGGCGATCTTACAAATTTTGGATACGAAGGAGAAATCATCATTCCACTGAAAGCACAATTAAATGACGCCACTTCTAATGCAATTAACATTCAAGCAACGGCCAACTGGTTAGTTTGCAAGGAAACCTGCATCCCCGGCTCTGCCGAGTTTGAATTACCGCTTCCACTTGGACAAAACGCGAAGCCGTCACAAAACAGCGAGATGATTGCGCACTATGCTGACCAGGAAGCGCGTACGCTCCCGCTGATGCAAGGAAGCATTAAAGAACATAAAGACAAAGATAAAAATAGCCACATTATTGAGCTATTTGCGCAAACGCAGGCTTTTAAAGAGGTAAAAAATGTTGAATTTTTTCCTATCAACGAATCACTTTTCGATTCCAGCGCGAAAACGCAATTGAAATGGAAAAACAATTATCTCAGTTTGCAACAAAAAAAATCAGACAGTTTTTATCAATATCCCTCGTTGATTCAAGGCTTATTAGTGATGGACGATCAAGCTTGGGAGTTTAGTTTTAAAACACAAACACCCTGAAAATTCAGTTAAACCACAAAGGAGAGCCCCATGAGAAAACTCAGTTATCTTTTTTGCTTCGCTATTTCGAGCTTACTTGCTTCATTCGCTTATGCCGTTCCAGCAGTCAATCAAGCAGCACCGCAATTTTCAGCGATTGACTCAAATGGCAAAACAGTAAATCTAAAAGACTTTGCAGGAAAAAAAGTGATACTTGAATGGACCAATAACGAGTGTCCTTTCGTAGTAAAACATTACTCCAGTCAAAACATGCAAGGTTTGCAAGACAAATACACTGATGAAGATGTTGTATGGTTATCGGTTATTTCATCTGCCAAAGGCAAACAAGGTTATGTCGATGGTAAGGGTGCGAATAAATTGACTGACGATAGAGGAGCCAAACCCACTCACGTGCTGCTTGACCCGGAAGGCACCCTCGGCAAAATGTACGGCGCAAAAACCACACCGCATATGTACATTGTTGATGAACAAGGTGAACTGAAATACATGGGTGCGATTGACAGTATTCGTTCAACCAACACTTCAGATATTCCAAAAGCCACGAATTATGTAACTCAGGCTATGATGGAATTAGCAGCGGGCAAGGAAGTCAGTGAGCCGGTTACCCAAGCTTACGGCTGTTCTGTAAAATACAAATAGGAATAAACTAGTCAAAGCCCCTGTTTGAAGTATTCGGCTTCAAACAGGGCAAGCATTTAGGGAAGTAAACTTTCCTGATCAGCACCTTCCACTTCCACTTTCGGCGGAATTAAATCTTCCTTACTTATGTTCATCAGTATCAAAATGTTGGCAGCAACATAAATGGAAGAATAAGTACCAATAGCAATGCCAATAATTAATGCAGCAGCAAAATTGTGAATCATTTCCCCGCCGACAAAATACAAAGCCAGCAACACCATCAAAGTCGTCAATGAGGTAATCATTGTACGGCCCAGGGTTTGAGTTAGCGATGTATCAATTACTTCAATCGCATCAGCCTTGCGCATTACACGAAAATTTTCGCGAATTCTATCGGATACAACAATGGTGTCATTTAATGAATAACCAATTACCGCCAACACCGCCGCCAGTACCGTAAGATCGAAATTGAGCTGCAAAAGAGAAAACAAACCCAAGACAATAATCACATCGTGAATCAAGGCCGCAACAGCCCCGACTGAAAACTTAAACTGAAAGCGAATTGCTACATACGCCATCACCACCATCAAGGCAAACAACATACCGAGGCCACCTTCGTCTCGCAGCTCATCACCAATCTGCGGGCCTACAACTTCAATGCGTTTTAGCTCAATTTCTTCAGTTGTTTTAGATTTAAGTAGGTTGACAACAACTTCACCAACAGAAAGTTTTTCTTTTGGCTGACCCTCTTGCACTTCTTTCTCTTCGGTGGGTGCAGCTTCGGTGTGCTTGGATTCAGTTTGCTGTAAACGAATCAGCACATCATCAACAGAACCGTAATTAATTACAATCGCACCTTCAAAGCCTTCTTCATCGAGCGTAGTACGAATCGCACTTAGATCTGCTGCATCTTCATATTTCAGCTCAATCAATGTCCCGCCAGTAAAATCCAAACCAAAATTCAAACCCTGCGTCACCAGAGAGCCGATGGAGGCAACCAACAAGATCAGTGAAAACGCTGCCGCGATGTAGCGTTTACTCATAAAAGCAATAACTTTCTCAGACATAACTCTCTCTTCGCTCGCGTTTTAAATCCAAAGTTTATTCAATTTACGACCACCAAATACCAAGTTGGCGAGTGCACGTGTTCCCATAATTGCCGTAAACATCGAAGTGCCGATACCAAAGGCCAAAGTCACCGCAAAGCCCTTAACAGGCCCAGACCCGATGGCAAACAAAATTACCGCAACAATTAAAGTTGTTAAGTTTGCATCCATAATTGTTGAAAAGGCATTGTTATAGCCGTCGTTTATCGCCTTCTGAGGCGAGGCGCCTGCTTTAAGCTCTTCTTTTATCCTTGAAAAGATCAACACGTTCGCATCCACGGCCATACCCACCGTCAACACAATACCCGCTATACCCGGCAAGGTGAGCGTCGCCCCTAAAATAGACATCATGGCCACAAGCACAATCATATTCATCGCAAGCGCCAAGTTGGCAAAAATACCGAAGACCTTGTAATACACCAGCATAAAAATCAACACTAAGGCCAGGCCCAATTTAACTGAAATAATACCCAGGGCGATATTTTCTTCACCCAATGAAGGGCCAATCGTTCGCTCTTCAACAAAAGTCATCGGCGCCGCCAAAGCACCGGCGCGAATCAAGAGCGAAAGTTCTGAAGCTTCATATTGATTCAAGCCGGTAATACGAAATGATTTACCCAAGGCACCCTGGATTGTTGCGAAGCTGATAAGACGCGGCCGTTTAACCAAACGTATTTTTTCATCAAGCTCTTCGCCATTATCGTCAAACGTTTTTTCAATTAGCGAATCATATTCTACGAGAACAATTCCCATTGATCTCCCAACTTCCGTCCAGGTCTCTTCGTGCATCCGTTTGCCGCCTGCACTGTCCAAGGTGATATTTACCTGCGGCAAATTAGTTTCCGGATCAACAGAAGGCTGAGCATTTGTCACATGCTCACCGGTAACAAAAACATTTTTAAGCAATTCTTTATCGCCGCGTTCTCGTTGATACTCTGGATTCCGCCAGGCGAATGTTTGTTTTTGGCTGCTTAAAGTATTGGTATCTGCCGCCAAGCGAAATTCCAAGTTCGCGGTTTTACCCAGAATACGTTTCGCATTGGCAGGGTCTTGAATACCGGGCAATTGAACCACAATACGATTTCTACCCTGAGTTTGTACAAGCGGTTCGGAAACGCCTATTTCGTTTACGCGATTACGCAAGGTCGTCAGGTTTTGCTGCATGGCGTAACGTTCTTTCTCTCGGACAAACGCTTCTTTCAAATTGCCACGAATAACAAACTTCCCGTCAACTTCCTCAACTTCAAAATTCATATTACTGGCTTCTTCACGTGCTAACGCCAGTGCTTTATCACTTCTTTCTTTATCGGGTGCCGTGATTTCAACACCTCTATCTGTTTTGCGTGCAAACACATCGTAGAGTCGTTCACGCGGAATACCGCGGCGAATGCCGTCAGCGATACTTTCAAGTTCTGTGCTCAACAATTCTGTGGTGTCCACTTCCAGCAAAAAATGCACACCGCCGGCCAAATCCAAACCTTTGCTCATGGGCTTCGCGCCAAGACTCACCAACCAATCTGGCGTTGTCGCAGCCATATTCAAAGCGGCGACATATTTATCAATGCCCAATTCACTCTGAATCAGCACACGTGCTTTTTCCTGATCCTTACGCGAAGAAAAGCGCACCAGGCCGCTTTCTCCGTCTTGCTCGACTCCAAAATAGGCAATCTCATTTTTTTCCAGCAGTTGCTCCACACGCTTCATCACGCCAGCATCAGTGTTGATGCCAGTGCGCACGCCGGATATTTGAACAGCAGGATTTTCGGGATAGATATTGGGTAAGGCGTAGATGACCCCCACACAAATTACGAAAACTAAAAGCAGGTATTTCCAGAGAGGATAACGATTCATTGCTATGGATTCTTTATTAAGTTGTCTTGTCGCTTAGTCTGCTGACCCCAAATCAGCGGCGCGAATTATACCCTTAAATTGGGGGCAATATCCCGTATTCAAGTATTTGGGCGCTTTTCACCGCCCTGATAACGCTGTAACCAATCGAGAGAGAATTGCTCGAACTGTTGCTCTTCAATGGCCTTGCGAAGATCAGACATCAAATTTTGATAAAAACGCAGATTGTGTATGGTATTCAGCTGTGCACCCAGCATCTCGCCACATTTATCCAGATGATGCAGATAGGCACGCGAGAAATTCTGACAGGTATAACAGTCACAATGGGGATCCAGCGCAGCAGTGTCATGGCGGTGAACTGCATTGCGAATTTTAATCACCCCATAACTGGTAAAAAGATGGCCATTGCGCGCATTGCGGGTTGGCATCACGCAATCGAACATATCTATACCGCGTGCCACTGCTTCAATAATGTCTTCCGGTTTGCCCACACCCATCAAATAATGTGGTTTGTCTTCCGGCATTTCAGCCTGGAGATGCGTGAGAATCCGCAGCCTGTCTTCTTTGGGCTCACCAACCGAGAGGCCTCCAATGGCATAGCCGTCAAAGCCGATCTCAATCAGCCCCTGCAAAGAACGTGAGCGCAGCGATTCAAACATGCCACCCTGCACAATGCCAAACAGCGCGGCTTCATTGCCTTCGTGCGCAACTTTACTGCGTAAGGCCCAGCGCAAAGACAACTCCATACTGTCACTGGCTTCCTTTTCTGTGGCCGGGTATGGCGTGCATTCGTCAAAAATCATCACGATATCCGCACCCAGATCTCGCTGAACCTGCATGGCACGTTCAGGGTCCAGAAACACTTCGCTGCCATCAATGGGCGAGCGAAATTTCACGCCCGCTTCGCTGATTTTGCGCAAATCTCCTAGGCTAAACACCTGAAAGCCGCCAGAATCCGTGAGTATGGGTTTGTCCCATTGCATAAAATCGTGCAAATCGCCGTGCGCTTTGATGACCTCAGTTCCAGGCCGCAACATCAAATGAAAGGTATTCCCCAACACAATCTCGGCGCCGATCTCATGAATATCCCGAGGCAACATGCCTTTCACCGTGCCGTAAGTCCCCACTGGCATAAATGCCGGGGTTTGCACCGCGCCCCTTTCAAAGAGCAGCTGTCCGCGTCGTGCCGCGCCATCCCTTGCCTGCAATTCAAACTTCATGCTCCCCTCCTTTGCTCACGCCATGCGCAAACTCACTTGCGGCATTTGGGTTGCGCGTAATAAACATTGCATCACCGTAACTAAAAAATCGATATTGTTGCGCAACCGCAACCTTATAGGCCTCAAAGGTATGACGATAACCCGCAAAAGCACTCACCAACATAATTAAGGTGGATTCGGGCAAATGAAAATTCGTAACCAGCGCATCAACTATTTGGTATTGATAGCCTGGAAAAATAAAAATATTGGTTTCACCCTGAAAGGGGTGCAAAGCATGTTCTTTCGCCGCCGATTCAAGACAGCGCACCGACGTTGTTCCCACGGCAATAACACGACCGACCCGCTCTTTACATGCATTTACCTGACTGCAAACTTTCTCGTCCACACGCATCACTTCTGAATGCATGGCGTGTTCGCGAATATTATCAACACGCATGGGCAAAAACGTACCCGCGCCCACATGCAAAGTCACAAAGGCAAGCTCAACGCCTTTGTCTTTTAATTCCTGTAAGAGTAAATCATCAAAATGCAAACCCGCAGTAGGCGCGGCAACCGCACCCTTATTTTTTCCGTAAACGGTTTGATAACGTTCACGATCCGAGGCTGCATCCGCGCGATCAATATAGGGAGGCAACGGCATATGCCCAATGGCCTCCAGCACTTCCAAGGCCGGTTTACTCTCGGGAAACCGCAATAAAAAAAATTCCTGCTGACGCCCTTCCACAACAATTGTTGTGGCATCTTCCAAAATCAGTTCGGCACCTACCTTGGGCGTTTTACTGCTGCGCAGAATGGCAAGTACCAGCGTTGGCTCAGCAATGCGTTCAACCAGAATTTCCAACTTGCCGCCCGTGGCTTTCTGCCCAAAAACACGCGCGGGAATAACACGCGTATCGTTAAACACCATTAAATCACCGGCTTGCACGTAATTGAGAATATCGCTGAATACCCCGTGCTGAATTTCGCCACTCTCACCATTCAGCGAGAGCAAACGACTGGCCCGCCGCGTTTGTGCAGGCTGCCTGGCAATCAACTCATCGGGAAGCGCGTAATGAAAATCTTGTCGTCGCATGAAAGTGAAGTATATTCAGCGTAATCGCGGTTTGTGAGGGCGGGCATTATGGCCGAATCGTTAAGGACTTTAAAGTATGGGTAAGTGACTGAACTCTAGCCCATTTAAGCCCTATCGGACCACACCGCAAATTCATTTCCACTGGGCTCAGCAAAATGAAAGCGTCGGCCGCCGGGAAAATCGAAAGTAGATTTAACAATTTCGCCACCCGCCTGAGTGACTTTCACCAAAGTATTCTCAAGATTCCTGCTATAAAACACGAGCAGCGCAGCACCGTTTGCAGTACTTGAATTCAGCTCAGCTTTATAAAACCCACCATTGAGCCCTTCATTCGCAAAGGCGGTATATTCCGGGCCATAATCGGTAAATTTCCAGTCGAATACTGTCTTAAAAAATGTTTTTGTGGCGTCTAAATCCTTTGAAGGAAACTCGACGTAGTTTAATTTTTCATGGATATTCATAAAAATGTTTCCACCATCCTCTTGTTAATAAAAAAATTAATGGGATTCACATCAGAGAGATTGACCAAGAAAGAATAATGATGAGAAATTGTTATTATTTGAGGAACCTACCGTATTTTATTTATAGAAAATGGTGCTAGAATCCACAAAATTCAAGTGAAGTCGTATCTGACATATTATTACAAAATAACTAAAAATAACTAGTAGCTGATTAATAGTGTGGACATACCGTTGTCATTACCTCTTCGCGTAAATTAATAATAAGTGTATCGATATAATAATAATTAGTTAGATTTTCGTCCGTTAAGTTTCTTCATGTGGTATTCGGATACAAGGCACTGTGCGCGGTGAATGGCGCGTCCTTACCAGCACAGCAAGGCCTACGCTGAACATGAAAAACTTACCGAACGAACCACTAGTTAAAAGCCATCTCTTTTCTTGCTCAATGATGAACAATTGGGTGTGGATAGCTTGTGCCTGATAGAAATTAAAATGACCCACAAGGTGGAAGTATGAATTTATCTGAATCATGCCAATACGGCCATATAGACCATCTGGCTATCGCCGTTATTGATCTTGAGAAAGCAATCAAGTTGTACGTGGATATATTTGGTTTTACATTACAGCGGAAACGTGAAATTAGAGGAAAATTTTCGGGAATGATTTCAGCAGAGCTGGACGCAGGGTCCTTTTCAATAGTCCTGGTGCAGGGCACGTCCCCCGATTCGCAAATAAGCCGCTATATCAAGGAGTACGGCAGCGGGGTTCAACATGTCGCAATAGTTGTTGATGATTTGGATAAGGTTGCTGGAAAAATCGCCGCCAAGGGGATGCAGTTTGCCACAGACATAATTACTGGCGATGGTTTGCGCCAAATATTTACAAAAAGAGATGAGAATACCGGAATGATGTTTGAGTTTATTGAGAGGAAAGACGTCAGCGGCTTTCAAAAGAAAAATATTCAGAACCTGTTTAACCAACTCGAACAAAGCAACGCATTTTAATTACAGGAAGAAACAGAGTAAAAGTAATGGAGATCTCACCTGAAATTGAAAACAAAACATCTATTTGCGCTCTGTTTGACCGCACGGTTAGGCATTTTCCTCAGCAGATTGCCCTGGAGTTTAATGGTAAAAAAATAACCTATGAACACCTGAATCATTCTGTAATAAAAGTTGCAGAAATGCTTGCTGGTCCAGATAAGGCTCAGGAAACCCTTGTGGGTGTATGCTTCGAAAGATCACCCGATATGATTATCGCCATGTTGGCTATACTCAAAGCCGGTAAAGCATACGTTCCGATCGATCCGATATTACCTGAACCCCGTATGCGTTACGTTCTGGAAGATTCCGGAATAACCACCGTTTTGTCTACTTCACAGCTTGATCCCGGAAAGTTTTCTTTAGATATTCATCTTATAGACATTGATTTATTACCAAAATCCCAAAACGTAAATTCTGTCACCGCGATACATAAACTTCCCGAAATTGAGGGGAGCAATCTGGCTTACGTCATTTATACATCTGGATCAACGGGAAATCCCAAAGGGGTAATGATTCAACATCATGCGGTGGCAAACTTATTAACGGGCTTTTCGGCGCGATTAAACTTTGGACAACAACATAAATGGCTCGGGATAGCGCCAATTAGTTTCGATATGTCTGTAGCCGATTGGCTCGCTTGTTTAGCCACCGGGGGAACTTATGTTATACCAACAGAGCAGCTTATCAACGACCCCTACGCGCTGAGCAATTTGATAGACAAAGCGAATATCAATGTTTTGCAAGCCACACCTTCGCGTTGGAGACAAATCATCGATTCGGGCTGGAAAGGAAATCCGGACTTAATAGCGCTTTGTGGCGGTGAAGCTTTATCCACTACCCTACTTAAAGACTTGCGTAAGCGCTGCGGTCAGGTTTGGAATTGTTACGGGCCGACCGAGGCAACGGTATGGTCACTGATACGAAATATAACGGTAGACGACGACCCTACCACCAGTTTGTATTTGGGTAACCAATTGCCCAATTACTGTCATTACGTGCTTGATGGCAACGGAAATTTTGTGGCCACAGGAGAGACAGGTGAGTTATGCATCAGTGGCCCCGGTCTCGCAAAGGGTTATTTGAATCAAGCCGAGTTAACTCAAAATCAATTTATTTATATAGAGGACGACAACCAACAATCGGTACGCATCTATAAGACTGGAGATCTTGTCAAACTATCTGAGAATGATCTTTACGAGTTTGTTGGAAGAATCGATCATCAAGTTAAAATTCGTGGTTATAGAATTGAAATCGGTGAAATCGAAAATGCATTATTAACAATTACCGGTGTAAAACAGGTAATTATCGATCTAGTGAAGATCAACAATTCTGATGAGAGCAAAATTCTGGTGGCATATGTAGAAATGCCCGGTTTCGAAAAAATTGAAAATTCAGATAAAGCGGGATTGCTGGAATCAGAATATAAGACACTTCTGTCAAAAATATTGCCGGAGTATATGTTACCAACAAGAATCATATTTCTAAGTGAATTTCCCCTAAATCCTAATGGAAAAGTAGATCGACACAGTTTGCCCCCGCCATTTTCAACTGAACTAATTAAAGAATCTGATTTACCAAGTACGCAACTGGAAATAACAATATACGGTATTTGGAAAAGTATCTTTCCTGAATTAACTATAGGCATCAATGACAATTACTTTAGTTTAGGCGGAAATTCTCTCAACTCGATTAAGTTAATAGGCCAGCTACGAAACGCCTTTCCAACGATTCAAATTAACCCGAGCGATATCATCGAATATCCGACGGTAAAAATGTTAGCAAGCTATTTCGACTTGCAGATCGCGAATCAAAAATTGAGAAATAAATCTACTTGTGCAGAAGAGGAGCCAGCAGAACGCGAGGTTTTCACAATATGATAAACGCTGAAAATATTATAAAAAATATGTACAACCGAGGTATTAAGCTTAGCGTCTCAAACGGGGAGCTTCTGGTTGATGCACCTAAAGGCGAAATGTCAGAAATTGACATCGAAAATATTAGAGAAAATAAAAAAAGCATTCTGCTTGCTCTGGATAAAGCAAACAACGCGATCGTTTATTCAGACAGTTATCAATCCAAATCTGTGCCGCTATCCTCCGCACAGGAAAACATGTTGATAATGGATTCAATTTCCAAGGACATACCCTATAGCAATAATGTTTATACCTTTAATATAGAAGGCCCAGTAAACTTAAAAATACTCTCTACGAGCATTAATCAGCTGGTATTTCAAAATGAAATATTGCGCACAATTTACAGTGCAACTGGTGAATCACCGAGCCAGATCATAAAGGATGAGCACAGCGCCGGCATCATTGTGGAGGACGTCTGCAATGAGGTTGATAAAGAGGCATCAAAAAATGCCCTTCTCCGAAGGGAGGCAAACTATGTTTTTGATTTGATGTCGGAATTGCCAGTGAGATGTTGCTTGCTCAAGCTGCATGAAAATCAGTACGTTTTATGTTTTAACTTTCATCAAATTGCGTGCGATGGCCTGAGTGCTATTTCATTTTTTAAACAACTTTCAGAATTGTATAACGCGTCAATACGCGGAACTCAACAATTTACGGGTACAAATAAATACCAATATCGCGATTTCGTTTTTTGGCAAAAAGGATTTCAAAACAGTCTGGCTTATTCTTTGTCATGTGAATATTGGTCGAAATCTCTTCAGGGTGCACCAGAACTGCATGGCTTACCAACAGATTTCATAAGGCCGTCCAATCAACTATTTAGAGGGGGCATATATGAATCCTCTCTCGATGAGAGCACAAAGTCAAAACTGGATAACTTTTCAACCAAAAATAATACAACGATGTTTGTTGTATTGCAGGCAGTATTGGCTTGCATGGTCGCAAAGTACAGTGATGAGACAGATATCGTTATAGGTACCGCAGCCAGTAACCGCAATCTATCTGAATTTGTCGATATGATTGGTTGTTTCGTCAATACCTTACCATTTCGCTATCAGTTAGACATGGAGAAATCATTTACCCAATGTTTGGCTCAGGTTAAAGATGTCATTAATGAAGGATTGAAACACCAACAGGTTTCATTCGACAAAATTGTAAATGATATCAATCCAAAAAGAAGTTTCTCCTATAACCCGCTGGTGCAAGTTATGCTGGTTGTGCAAAACGACCAGGCAAGCGATTTACACTTCGACGAATGTAAAGTATCTCCCATAGTGAATCTGCCTGAAATATCCAGATTTGATCTTACACTGCACGTCTTTATAAAGGACACAACACTTGAATTCAGGTGGGAATACAATGCGGATTTATTTAAAAGGCTTTCCATTGAACGTTATGCACTTCATTTTAATAACTTGTTGAGCAACTTTATTGATAACCCCGAGTTATCATTGTCAAAAATAAGCTTTTATACAGATCAAGAAGAAGCGATAAATAAACCTAAGAAGACTTTACCGCATCCCTTAATGATTCATCAGGCTTTCGAGGAGCAGTGCGAAAAATCCCCAAAACAACTGGCCGTAGCTGATGGTGCTGGAGGACTGAATTATCGGGAGGTTGATGAGGGTGCAAATAAAATTGCCAATTTCATTCGAGCGCAACTTCCTTGCGCCTCCGGGAACACATTTGTCGGTATTTTTCTAAAGAAATCAACTGAATTAGTTTTGGGAATGCTGGGCGTATTCAAAGCCAACGCAATCTACGTACCTTTCGATCCGGCTTACCCGAAAAATAGAATACGATTTATGCTGGAAGACTCTGGTGTAAGCCTGGTGTTGATCGATGATTCTATCGATTCATCAATATTTGATGGCTTAGCCGTTCAATTATTTAATATCAAAGATATTCTCAAAAACGAGGAAAACTCAAGCCGCCCGGCGATCAAAAATAACAAAGAATCAGCTCATCGCCCGGCTTACGTTATCTATACATCCGGCTCTACTGGAAAGCCCAAAGGAGTGGTAGTGCCGCACTCCAGCCTGTACCAATCGTTGATATCAAATTCGCAATTAATGGGAATTTGTAATAGTGATCTCATGCCATGTATCGGTTCTCAAGCTTTTGGAATATCGCTTTTAGAAATGTTATTGCCTTTGACCAATGGGGCCTGCGTGCAAATGATTAGCCACGAAAATGTCAAAGATCTGGATACACTCATTGATATTACGGGAAAAGCGACCGTGCTACATGCCGTACCAAGCTTAATGGAAAAGTGGCTTGAGCGTAGCAAAGAGCGAAACGTCAATTACGATGATTTGCGTTTGTTACTTATAGGTGGCGAGCCCGTGCCGGATGAATTATTGAATAAAATTCAAAAATGGCGGCCTGACATTTCATTAATTGAACTTTATGGAATGACGGAGGTATCCGTAGTTTGTAGTGCTTACCGAGTTGGAACTGAATATGCGGCTAATTATTGTATTGGAACGCCCTATGATAGTTCAGAATTTTATGTGTTAAACAAACATCTGCAACCACAACCAAAGGGAGTACCGGGCGAACTTTATATCGGCGGCTCGTGTCTTGCTAACGGTTATTTGAACCTGCCTGAAATTACCGAAGAGAAGTTTATAGAAAGCACTATTAATGGTGTTGGCCGTTTATATAAAACAGGTGATCGTGTGAGGCTGCTGGATGACCAGAGCTATGAATTTTTGGGTCGTACAGACAATCAGGTAAATTTACGCGGTGTGCGAATAGAATGTGGAGAAATAGAATATCTCTTAATGCAACATAAAGAGATAAAGAAAGCGGTATCGCATGTTATGACGCTATCGAATGGAGACCCTGTATTGGTCGCGTATCTACAAACACAAAATGAAAATATCGACACGGAAAACCTGCTAAAGGAAGCCAGGCGAATTATGGAAGAGAATCTGCCGGATTATATGAGGCCAGGCATTTATCAATTTGTAGATGTGTATCCTCTGAATCCGAACGGAAAAATAGACAGAAAATCTCTTCCTGTTCCCAAGCTGGAGCATAAGTTGGATCCGCCGAGAACTGACACCGAAAAGCAAATGCTACAACTATGGCTGGAATCATTCGACACCGACTGTATTGGTGTGGAATCTGATTTTTTTGAAATAGGCGGAAATTCCTTGCTTGCAGCAAAAATAATAAATAAATCAAAAGATAGATTTTCCATCCCTCTCCCGCTCACCACTATTTTTGAATCACCAACCATTAGACGGCTGGCAAAGGCAGTTGATGAAAAATTGCAGGAGAATATTGTTTCGTCACTGGTTTATGAAAGCACCAGTGAAGAGTTAACTGAAGACGAACTAATTATTTAAAAATCCATGCTTGTATAAACATGGTGGAGTTAATTGTATGAACAAAAACAAGAAGCCTCTAACGCTTTTCAGACTGATTAGTAACAGAGCACCAAAACTACTGGCCTTTTCTATGATTTTAGGCTTGGTTGCCGGTGCATGTTACAGCTTTATCATACCCTTTTTACTTCACGGATTGGAGTTAAATCAGGGGGCAAATCTCGCTAATGAAGGAATAGAAGCAGGAAACAAATTTAGTTCGATTATAGACAGTCATTATATTGGAATTTACTTTTTGATATGTACCGCTATTGTGGCAGCCAGAGCTATCTCATTAATTATTGTTAATGTCATTGTGAAAGACGTATCGGCCGATCTTAGAATTAATCTATGCAAGAAGATAAATCGAGCTAACGTCAGGGACGTAGAAACAATGGGCTTATCCAGACTTATTAACATATTGATGGACGATATTAATAATATTAGTTTTGCCGCAGTTTGTATGCCAATGATGTGTATAGAGGCAGTAACAATACTGGGATTGATGTCCTACCTGGCATACATGGATGTGCGTGTATTTTTGTTTATCCTGGCCGCTGTCGTTATCGGAACGTCCATGTTTCATTTTCCAATGAGACTATCAAGCAAATATATGGACAAATCAAGAAGTGTGCGAGATCAGGTCCAGGGTGGAATTAGAGGTATTCTGTTTGGATTGTATGAACTAAAACTCAATCGTGAAAAGGCGAGAGAATATATCGAAAGCGAAATTGCAGAACCGGAACGCCGCTCTGTCAAGCTGGATAAGACCGCCGACGCCATTATGCATTCTGCCGGAAATTTCGGCACCTTGTTGTCCTTTTTGATAATCGGCCTTGTTGCCTTCGTTTTACCTGAATTGATTACCTTTTCGTCTGCGCATACTTACGGAATTGTCATGGTGCTTTTATATTTGATAGGACCAATTTCCATGCTGCTAAATCTATTGCCGAATGTGCAACGAGGAAACGTGGCGCTCTCCAGAGTGGTCGAGCTGACAAAACTAAGTGAAGAACCGGCTGGAAAAAATGATGGTTTGGCACACTGGAAAGAATACTCCATTAGGGATGTAGAGTATCACTATGAAAATGGAGCAAGTGAACATGAAAACGGTTTTTCACTTAAAGCGACCACCTTGAAATTTAAGCCTGGCGAGGTTGCTTTTATCGTTGGAGGAAATGGATCCGGAAAATCGACTTTGGGTAAAATTCTGTCACTTCATTACAAGCCGGCAAATGGTGTTATTGAATTCGATTCTACTGAAATAACTAATGAAAATATCGAAAACGCAAGAGAAAAAATCGCTGTTATCTATTCGAATTATTTTCTCTTCAACAAATTATACAAAAATTTATCTGACGAAGAAATTGCCAAGACAGAAAGTTGGTTAAAACTTCTGAAGCTAGATCACAAGACACAAGTGATTGACGGCGAATTTACTACCACTGATTTATCCGACGGACAAAAAAGAAGACTGGCGCTAATGGTTGCGCTGCTTGAAGACAGGGAAATATACATATTTGATGAATGGGCCGCGGACCAGGACCCGGAATTTAAAAATGCTTTTTACACAGAGATAGTTCCAGAAATGCGCAATCAAGGAAAGCTGGTTATTGTAATTACGCATGACGACAGATATTTCAATTGTGCAGATCGGGTCATTCAAATGGAAGACGGCGCTGTGCGACAGGTTACCGATTATAAATTGGATAACGAAAATGCAAGACAAACTCAAGCTAATCAGCCGCTTGAAGTTGTCTAACTTGAAAAACTGTATCGAGGCAGGATATTTGAAATGAATCACATTGAAACGCCAGCTTTGAATGTATCTGATGTGCTAAAAATGGCGCATCTAGAGGGGGTACAGTTCTCGGTTTCTGATGGAAATTTGCGCATAAAAATGTCTAAAACAGGGATTTCAGACCTATTGCTCAATAATATTAAACAGCTAAAACCGGAAATCTTAAAGGCAATAGAAGGTGCCCAGAGCGGGCAAACAGCCGTTACTACAGCTTTGGAACATAAAAAAAATAAAACTGAAACACCTTTAACAAAACTGCAGGAAAGCATGTGGCTAGCTGAAAAACTTTCAGACGCTAACGGCTTACTCAATTATTGTTGTGTATCACACATAGTGGGTCAGGTGAGTCTGCCGGCTATGGAGTTTGCCTATAAAAAGGTTATAGAGCGACATATTCCGCTTCGGTCCCAATTTTTTGAAAAATCTATAGGCAAAACATATCAATCGCCGTTTGAGGACTATACCGTAACACTTGAATACCTAGAGCTTGACGCGACCGAATTTGAAGTATTTATGAGGAAATGTGCATCGCGAGCTTTTAACTTTAAGCGTGATTTATTGTTGCAATTACATTTGGTTAAACTATCTGAAAACGAATATAAGCTTATTCTTGTAACGCACCATTTGGTAACCGATGGATGGTCCATAGGTATCTTGATAGAAGAAATTGGCCACTTCTACAATCAATATTTAGGAAATAACGAGGCTGAGATACCTGAGTTAGAAATAGATTACTATGATTACGCAAACTGGATTTTTAAAGAAAATGCGAACGGTGCAGAGGAGCCCGGTTTAAACTACTGGAAAAATAGATTAAAGGATGCACCTGTTATACACGGAGTACCGCATGATATTGCACGACCAAGTGCCTTGTCATTTGGCGTGCGCTACTATTATTCATATATTCGCCAACCAGACATACAGCCAATTAGTGATTTTGCAAAAAATAACAGGTTGACGTTATACGTAGTAACCTTGGCGGCATATATTGTACTGTTGAATAAATACTCTGGCGAAAACCGATTTGTTATTGGTACCTCTGTTGCAAACCGACCAAAAGAAAGTTTATTTCCCATCGTTGGTTTATTTACCAATAACCTGCCAATGCTATTTGACTATGAGCCAGAACAAAGTTTCTCTCAATTTGTAAACGCTGTTCAAAAAAAATATCTAGCGGATATGGAACATCAAGGTGTACAGCTGGATAGAATAATTAAAGAGCTCTCACACGACGCCATGAATCTGAGCTATTCCCCTTTAATTCAAATATCATTTTATCTGCAAAATAATGAAATATCAGAGTTGGAACTGAAAAACGCCAAATGCCAAACAACAGAAGTAAAAACCAATGTATCGCTGTATGACCTGAGCTTGTCGATAACGGAAAACAACGACAATCTTGAACTGGAATGGATTTATTCAAAGGATCTTTTTGTTGAGAGTACCGTGCGGCGAATGGCTTCTCAATACGAAAAATTGCTAAAGCAACTAATTGCGAATCCTGATTTACCCCTGAATTCAACACAGCTACTTGAAAATACTGAAAGTAAATTAATATTAAATGAATTTTCACGCAATGAACATTTAAGCAAACAAGTCAGGGATGAAATAGCTTCGTTTAGCGGCAAACCCGCGCTTGTGCATTCTTACTTTGAACGGAAGGTCGAGGAGCAAGCAAATAAAACTGCGCTTGTCTATGATGACGTAAGTTTGTCTTACAGCGAATTAAATAGCCGCGCCAACAAGCTGGCACGAATACTGGTAGATATGTTTGACTCCAGCGAAAATAAAATCGTTGGCGTAGGGCTGGAAAAGTCGCTAGAACTTGTTATCAGTCTTTTGGCAATAATGAAGGCCGGAGGCACTTATTTACCCCTGGATCCGGCATTCCCAAAAGCACGTCTCGAATATATGCAGGAAAATTCGAACGTTTCCATTGTAATTACCATGAGTAATATGCTGGAAAACACATCGATTGATAGGAGCCGAGTTCTGCTATTGGATAACAGTGAGTTTATGTCTCTAGTGGAAAGCCAAGACAATGCAGACCTTAATTTAGCGATATTACCGGAACACCTGGTGTATATTTTATATACCTCAGGATCAACGGGAAAACCAAAAGGGGTAATGATAGAGCACAGTAACTTGTTGCTATTTTTGCTTTCGATGCAAAGAGAGCCAAGTATGAATCAATCAGATAACATACTTGCCGTGTCATCAATCTCCTTTGATATTCACACACTGGAAATATTTTTACCACTTATATGTGGTGCGACCGTAGTGATGGTTAATCCGGTCGATTATGCGGATCCTCAACGACTTATAGGTCACCTGTCCAAACAAAATATCTCGATAATGCAAGCCACGCCCTCGGCCTGGAAAATGTTACTGGATGCGAATTGGGAGCCAGAAACGCCAATTCGTGTTCTATGTGGCGGCGAAGCGCTGGATGATAAGCTTAAAGACAAGCTGCTTACGAATAATAATATTGAATTATGGAATATGTACGGCCCGACCGAAGCCAGTGTTTGGTGTTCGGTCAAGAAAGTAGAGAAGGAAGTAACATTGGGCCGGCCTACCGCTGGGACGTCATTATATGTTTTGGATGAAAATTTAAATATTGTACCTATCGGCGTTCGCGGTCAGCTGTACATTGGCGGACAAGTTCTGGCAAGGGGGTATGTCAATAATCAATTGCTGACCGATGAAGCATTTATTCGAGATTTACCCGCGCATATTGAAGAAGAACGCATTTATAAAACGGGTGACTTCGTTAAATGGACCGAAGACGGAGAACTAATCTACCTTGGACGAAAAGATAGCCAAATCAAGATACGCGGATTTCGTATTGAGCCCCAAGAAATTGTCAAGGTTATTAACTCCTTCACATATATTAAAGAATCAGTAGTTGTTACGAAAACAGATGTAAATCAGGAAAAAATACTCGCTGCCTATGTCGTGGCAAGCCTTGAAGATGAAAATATCGTCGACAAGCTCAGGGAAGATATAAGTGCAATTCTTCCTGAGTATATGGTCCCCTCAACTATTGAGCACTTACCCGAGCTTCCATTAACACCAAATGGAAAGATAGATAGCGAAAAACTTAAACGCAGAAAAGTAGTTGTACCAGTTCGAAAAAAAGTGTTTCCCAGCACACCGCGGCAAAAGGTTCTGGCAGAAATTTGGGCGGATATATTGTCACTGAAGCAAGAAGAGATCGGCATATACGATAATTTTTATGCTTTAGGCGGCAATTCAATGTCGGGGATGGTATTTATTGGCCGTGCCAAATCAAAGGGTCTCAGTTTAAAAGCAACGGACTTACTAAAATATCCAACAATTTCGCAGCTTGAAAATGTCTGTGTTGATTATGACATGGAATTTGATAGCGAAATCTTTTCTGGCGAGGCCGCGTTAACTATCGACCAAAAAAGTGTTCTTTATTTGCCGGTAGCACGGGAAAAATATTTTATTAACATAATATTTGACCTGAACAACAGCTACGATGTTGGCATTTTAGAAAAAGCAATGGATCGGGTCAGCGAGGTGCACGAATCCCTACGGGCGACATTCAGGCAAATCGAAAGTGGGGAATGGAAGCAGTATATTCAAAGCAGTATAGACGCTACGGAGATACTTCAATATTCGGTAAATACTGACTTAAACGAGGACGAAGTTAATAGCCGTTTTGCTGAAATATTAAGTCATCTACACAAAAAAATGAACATTGAAGCAGGCCCTCTGATGGCGGCCGCCTTAATTACTGATAATAACAGCAAGCAAAAACTGGTGTTTTCAATCAGCCATTTAATATGCGATGGATTTTCCGTTCCAATCGTAATTGAAGATATTTTCTCCTGTTATCGTCAAATGTCTCAAGGCAATGAACGCGTTATGCTTCCTGTATATACACCAATCCAGCAATGGTCGAGAGAGTACGATAAATTTGTAAATTCAAATGCACTTCAATCCCAAATTGAATATTGGGAATCACTGAATTGGTCGAAGTTGCGGAAGTATCCGCTTGATTATCCACAAAATGAACACCAAAACACGGTACGGAGTATTAGAACTATTTCTGTCGACCTGGATTTGGAGCACACAGCGATATTTCTTTCTTCCAGCCTGCATGAAATGGGAATTGATCAAATGGAATTATTGGTGCATGTGTTGGTCTCTGTGCTAACGCGTTGGACCAATGGTGAGGCGGTATTTCTCAATGTGTTTGATACAGGGCGAAGTATGGTTCCGGAGCTTTACGAAAATTACGACTTATCCAGAACCTTGGCGTCATTTGCAATAGCTCGTTGTCTATTTCTGGAAAATGAAAAATCAAGCAATCTTACAGAAGCTTTACTTGCTACAAAAAAGCAAATGGATAAGGTTCCGATGCGCGGGTTTTCTTATCGCGTTCTGTTTCACAGTGAGGAGAACAAAAATCTTTGTAACAGGATGAAGAAATTGCCGGTACCCGAGTTATGGTTTAACTATTATGGCGTGAGTGACTCGATAAAATCGGAAAATGGAGATTTGCCTCCGATTTCCAAGCTTGTTAAACATATTGAACCTGTATCAATGCTGCCTGACGCGCCCAGAAACAGAACCTTGTTTTTGCCGTGGCAAGTTGTAGGCGGAAAATTAAACATGATATGGGAGTATAGCGATAACTTGCACAAACAAATATCAGTAAAGGCTTTGGCAGAAGCTTACAAGAAGGAGTTAGCGCAAACGCTGGATTTAATAGCCAACAGTGTTGTTCAGGAAAACAAAGAAGCGCATGAAACTGAGGGTAGCTTCTAATGTTTACCGAGTCAGGCAATGAAATAGGTTCTTTTGATTCTGTCAGTGAGGTATTAGAAGACGCAGGAAAATCGAAAACGAGGCAAACAGTCGAATGTTTTTATACGCCGATAAAAATGCAATCCTCTTGTGATAGCAACGCAGTGAATCGTAGCCTATACGGTTACAATTTATTTTCGGACCTTGGCATAGAGGCAACAGGTAAAACAATAGCATGTTGTCTCACAGCCTATAACGAATCTTTGGAGGCTTACCGCACTTCATTGTCTTCACTTGCGAAGTGTGCCGAGTATTTTAAGTCAAAAGGCGAAGAGAGAATTTCAAGAGAGTTTGTAATTTGTATAATCGTCGATGGCTTGGAAAAAATGTCGAAAGATTTTTCCGATTATGCTCAACGAATTGGAATTTATAATCCGGCCGAGCTGATTTCAAGTGCCGACTTCCATATGTTTGAATCTCGAATTGACAGAAATTGCTTGAAACTGATGCTCCTTCGTATGGTGAGCCAATAAGCGAAAATAGAGAAAGTATCTTCCCCGTGCAATGCAGGTCTTTGCAACGTGTAATTTTATTTATAAAAAGCCAAAATCGCGGAAAACTGGATTCTCACAGATGCTTCTTTGACACAATATGTCGATTTTACTCCGCCTCCTATTTTGTTCAAATTGATGTTGGTACATCTCCGAACGAAGACGCTCTTTATCATATGTGGAAAGATTTGGATAACAATCCGAATGTTGCCGCTACTGCTGCCAGGTCACATTTGCCCTACCCGGAAAAACCAAGCGATATACTGGGAATTTGGCAATTTTTTGATATCGCGATAGAGCGCATCGTCAACTGGCCGACTGAAATATTAATGGGTAATTTAAGCGTATTACCAGGGCAACTTAGCTTGACGAGAATATCGTCCGTTACAGGTCATAAAGAAGTTGAAAATCAAAACCGAAACACGGGAGGTGTACTTAATACCTATTATCGTGGTTTGGAGGATTTGAATCCCTTTGAATCCAATATGTATCTCGCTGAAGACAGAATTTTGGGGCTCGAAATGGTATTCCATGAAAGCGACGTCTGGGAATTGAGCTACGAGACAGACGCTGAAGCATTGGTGGATTCTTGTGAAACATGGGGGGAGCTGTGCCGACAACGGAGGCGATGGATATGTAGCTCGATGGCATGTCGTCTGTCAATGTTAACGAAACTACCGAAGATATTTCGTAATTCAGGGCGGAGTTGGCTTGAGCGCGGGCATAAACTGTTGGCGACCTTGTATTTTTTGGTTTATTCGATACTGGAATGGACGGCGCCCGCATCGCATTTTATCTTACAGTCCACACTGACCAATGTATCGCTATCGCTACTGCATAATGACATTGCTAAAAGTGGCATTGAGACATTTTGGATTTTGACTGTAGCAGCAT
Organism: Cellvibrionaceae bacterium; assembly: GCA_050299435.1. Lineage (GTDB taxonomy): Bacteria > Pseudomonadota > Gammaproteobacteria > Pseudomonadales > Cellvibrionaceae > 1162T-S-0a-05. Next base: position 22,001 of record JBNKVX010000039.1, read on the forward strand.
TAATCTTCCAGCTTGCACTATCTTATTATGGTAAACTAAACGAATTTTCCGAAAAAATAATTCGTTTCAGTTTAAATATTCAAATTGTAAACATTCTCATAAATGTACTAATTATATTCTCGCTCGGAAATGTGATGAGCGGTTATTTCCTGTTCACAACACTCGCGCTCGGGATGTTCTCTGGATATATATTGCTTGCGTATTTTTACAGTCAAAAACTTTCAATACAAATATTGAAAAACGTTGTTCAGTACACCGTATGCCGATTACCGGTAAAAGCTTTTTTGATGACCTATTCAATATTCAACTCGCATGATACAAGTTGGGGCACAAAGGGGCTGGATGCCAGACCCATCGATCAGGATACTCAGCTCAAGGCTCATTACACCCGATTCAGAACAGCCGCGATTAGTATTTTTTTAGTATCAAACATTTTGCTTTATGCAATTTTTTATCAAATAGATTGGTTAAATAGTATTTACACGATAGCCGGGATGACAGCAATTATTTGTGCGCAAATCGTTGCAGCTTTTTTCGCGCTATCCCATGTTCGTTTTAAAAACATTGACGATAAACCGCTATGAAAAAATGTCTGGTTGTTTCAAGTGATGACTTTGGTATGACTGCCAGTGTAAATGAAGGTATACGCCTTGCTCATAACAAAGGTGTTTTATCCAGCACGAATTTGATGGTCCCCTGCCCCTGGTTCGAGCACGCTAGCTTTCTAGCCCAAAATATGAATATTGATATAGGTGTCCATTTAACTTTGACCAGTGAGTGGCGCTTTTATCGTTGGCGCCCTATTACTGGCAGAAATACATTATCGGATAGCTCCGGGTATTTTTACTCCAACATTGAAGAGATGATGTTAAATGCCAGTGAAAGAGATATTGAAAATGAGTGTCGAGCACAAATTGAAGAAGTTTTAGAAAGAGAGCATGGCCCAAGTTATATTGACCTTCACATGTGCATACCTTCTGTAAGTGGTGTACTACCGAATAGCAACTTTGAGTTGGAAATTATGGATTTGGTAGCAAAATTGGCGCGAGAATATAAGGTGCCCTATGCATACGAAGTCGATTCCGGAAAGCTTAAATATTTCGACAGCGGATTAAGCATATCTTCAAAAGAACGAGCAAGAGTCAAGAGTTTCATTTCGTCTCTTGGAGAAGGTGTCCATCATTTGAGTTGCCACTGTGCCGTTGATTCCTATGAGCAGTCAAATTTAGCACATCCGGAGGACGAAAATTATCCCTGGTCTTCTGAGTATCGTCGAAATGATACCAGATTGATATTGTCCGACTGGTTTTCCGAACTGATTGACCGCCACAAAATTACAATAATTAAAAATTATTTTTCAAGTCAATCCAACATGGTAGCGAAACGTGCCTGATAGGCAATATGAACTAATCGTAGTCGGCGGTGGATTGTCATCGGTTGCGGTGTTGTACAACCTGATCGAGAATCTCAACAGTCACATTACAACTTCAGGCCCCCTATCAATTCTGGTTTTGGAAAAAACCGGAAACATCTGGACCGGGGTACCCTACGGACGACATGCAGAGAAGGACTTTTTTCTGATAGATACCCTCGCGAAAACGAAAGCCCCTATTTTTGAAGACTGGCTATTAAAAAAAGGAATTGGTTTGACAGACTATTTTCCTGACAATAATCCAACTCTGAATCACTGGTTGAAGGAAAACAGTGATGCTTTAAAAGCGGGAAAAATACACGATCTATTTTTTCCGCGATTTATATTTGGCATTTTCCTTCAGGAATTAATGGAAGGCGTACTGGGTGACGCACAAGCAAAAGGATCGGTCTCTGTGGAAATTTCCGAAGACGAAGTCATTAATATTGATAGGCTACCCACCGGACGTTATTTTCTGGAAACGAAAGGTGAAAGACGATTCGAAACACCCAACGTAGTGTTGGCCATAGGCTCCATTCCAAAGCGTTCTGCATTTAATTCCCATAAATGTGCTGAACGATTTAACGGCTATATTGACGATGCCAAGGTTTCCGCCTGTTTTGAACTTAAATCCAATCTCGAAGAATATGTAGCATTCCTTGATAAAGACAAGGTTGAAATTAGTATTATCGGTTCGGCGGCTTCGGCAGTCGAGATGTTGTTCTATATCGGGAAAAACGAAAATATCTGTAAGAAAATATCCAGAATCAATGTGATCTCTACCAGTGGCTGGCTAATCGGAGGAATCCATTCAGAAGACTTTGACTATGCCGGTGTACCGGAATATGTATTTTTAAGAACGTCTTCCAGTGTATATCTGAATACTATCGGAGCCTTATATTCAGCCGGGCTATTGAAAGTAATTAAAGGTAAAGTCAGTGATATTGAACAATCTGAAGGAAAATTTTCAGTGCGTATCAGCAACAAACTGAAAAACGAAGAAAATGTTATGTCGGACGTTATCATAAACTGCACAGGCAGCGGCGATTTAGAAAATGCAAATAGCACTTTATTGCAAAATATTCGTTCTAAATTTCCGATTAATCGTGAGGGGCGTGGGTTTAAAACGAATGACGATAACCAAGTGGAGAGATACCCGGGGTTGTTTGTTGTTGGTCCGTTACTGAATAGTAGCTTTTCTGGTCGTCAAGTTGAGAGTATAGCAGCAGTTTTTACCGAAGGAACCAAGGTATCGAAAGCGTTAATCAAAATACTTGGCAAAACAAAAAACGATGAAGTTCAGACCACAGCGATAGCGGGTTAAGACAGTGTCTCTACGAGTACTAAATTTATACGCCACCTTATTCGCCAGGCCCGCATTTCGGAGATTAAATACATTCATATTGCTTCTTGGAATGAGAGGTCTGGGCATATTTAACTGGCGAGATATGCATTTGTCAGGTGAAATAGGTTTTCTCGAAAAAGTTATTAAAATTCTAGATGGAAGCAATGCAATTGTTTTAGACATTGGAGCAAATAGCGGCGAATATACAAGCTTAATTCTAAATAAGTCATCAGATTTAAGGGTATTTTCTTTTGAACCCCACCCAAAAACATTTAAACAATTGCAAACAAATGTTGAGGGGCACCAAAACCGAGTAAAGCTTTTCAATACGGCTATCGGAGACAATATAGGTGAAACAAGCTTTTACGACTGCGAAGATGAAGATGGTTCGCCCTACGCGTCGTTTTATAAATCGGCAATCGAAGAAATTCGTGAAAGAAAGGCAGTAGAATATCAGGTAAAAATAAATCGCCTGGATTCACTATTAAAAGAAGACGAAATCAATCGAGTTGGCTTTATCAAGGTGGACACGGAAGGTGCGGAAAAAGATGTTCTGCTGGGAGCAAGCCAAGTGCTCGCAAGTGATGCACTGAAATTCATTCAAATTGAATTTAACGAAATGAATGCAAGCAGTTCAACATTTCTTAGGGAATTGATCGATATTGTTCCACCACAATTTGAAACATTTCGATTGTTGCCTGGCGGTAAATTGTTGCCTCTAAAACCCTATGTAATCTGGCAAAACGAGATATTTGGGTTTCAAAATATTGCATTTATTAGAAAAGATATGCTTGTTCATTTTAACTTATAAGATATTGGAAGACTCAAATGTCCCAAAAAATGATAGATATGTTGGTAAGGCTTTATGATTTGCCGCCAGTGCAGTCAATGCTTGATGATCTTGAATCAAGAAAATTTACAATAAGACGCCCTCGCGCTTATGAAAAGCATCAGCTTTTAGAGTGGGTCGAATTGAATTTTAGTCGCGGATGGGCCAGTGAATGCGAAGTCTGTTTTTCAAATTTTCCAGTGTCTGCACACATTGCGACGTTTGAAGGCGAGATAGTCGGTTTTTCCTGTTACGAATCAACCAACAAAAATTATTTTGGACCAGTAGGCGTAGATAGCCGATTCAGAAATAAAAACCTGGGAACAGCCTTATTACTTAGCAGTTTAAATGCTTTGCGGGACATTGGGTATTCATACGCTATTATTGGCGGACCCACAACCGCCGTCGACTTTTATGCTAAAACAGTTGGAGCTATGCCAATAACAGGTTCAACTCCGGGCATTTATATCGATCGTCTGAAGGGATCGGATAGCTGATGAGGGAAAGAATCGCCTGGTTAGACTATCTTAACGGCCTTCGTAATTATTCATTATATGCGACGATACGTATTGTTTTCTTATGTATGTTAGAAAACTGCCAGGTGTGAGGATAGAGGAATAAATCGGAGATGGGGAGATCGATATGATTGGAACGTGGCGTTTGACACTTGCGCTAATGGTGGTAAGTGCACACCTATTTAAACCGTGGTGGCCCGGAGCATTTGCAGTTTTCTCATTTTATGTAATCAGTGGTTTTCTAATGACGCTGATACTAAATGAGCAGTACTCCTTTTCCTGGGCAGGATTGCGTGTATTTTGGTTGAATCGAGTTCTTCGAATATTTCCGCCGTATTATTTTGCTTGCTTAGTTTCCCTGCTGTTGATAGCGGTTTACTCGCAATCCAGTGTAAAGGCGTTAAATAGCCATATAACGGTTCCGAACTCACTCTACGAGATTATGAATAATTTATTCATTTTTGGTTTACGCGATTGGCCAGAAGACAAAAGTTCGTTGATCCCTCCGGGGTGGACGCTTTACATTGAACTGGTCTATTACCTGGTAATTTCATTGTGGGCCGGGCGCTCAAAATTGAATGCCTGGATATTTCTGACTATTGGCGCGTCATATGTGGCGTACGTATATATATTTGAAGATGGTGGTTTTGTACAGAGATATTTTTTTGTTAAAGCAGGCGCATTACCATTTGCTATGGGAGCGGTTTTATATTTTTATTTGGATAAAGTAAAAAATATCATAAATCGAGTAACCTGGATGAAAGCATTTTCAGCCTCACTGTTAGCCTATGTCGGGTTGTTTGTGCTTTCATCTTTTGTTGAAAACCCCCTAGGTTCACTGCTCTATGCCAACATAGTCATAACTGCGCTGCTTCTGGCTGTTTTGTGGCATGCGCCTCCAATGAGTATTAAAAACGTAGATAAATGGTTAGGCGATAAGTCTTATCCTGTTTATCTCCTGCACTGGCAAGCAGGCATTGCTGTCATGCTGGTTACCGGCTATTCGGTTGGAGATATTAGACTATTTTTGACAACGATCGCATTGGTTTTGGTGTTTGCTGTTGTTGAAAACAAGTTGGTTAGTGAGCCAATAGATAAATTGCGTAAAAATAATAAAAATAGAATGTCCAAAAAATTGGATATAAATATCAAAAATTCTGATGTCTTAATGGTAAATGAACCGGTAGTAAAAACATGAATTATTGGAGTCGGTAAAAATGGTGCCTACTGTTCCCGTTGATGAAGTAAATAATCTAGAGCGTGATGTGTTTTTGGAAAATTATCGCTTTAAGCGCCCGGTCATTGCCCGCGGTGCCGCAAGGCATATGGAAGCGTTTAAAAAATGGGATATTGAGTATTTGACCGGAAAAATTGGAAACGCGACCATTCAACCATTGGTTTACTGCGGCGATAAGCGTGATTACAGCTCGGCAAGTTTTGTTGAGATGAGCTTTTCGCAATTTTGTCAAAAACTTGAAAGCGGTAATGATGAAACCCTGTATTGGTTTGAAGGACCATCATCGGCGAATTTCTGGGGCGGCGAAGACAAGCAAGCCCGACTAAATGAAGATATTACAAGCCTGTCGAAGGATCTTAGTATCCCCTCTTTCCTGAAAGAAAGTGAAGTGGTTCTGGCGCAAATGATAATGGGTACAGGAAAAAATGGCACACTTTTACATCACGACTACGGTGGTGAAGCCAAAGCGCTTGCACAATTGCGAGGAGAAAAACATATACTGTTGGTAGCGCCGCAACATGCAAAATATTTGCAGTTAAATACCATTACCAGCGGCAAAAACTTCAGCATAAGTAAGCTAAAAATGCGCGAGAGTGACGGTGAAATTATTGGAAAATCCATACCTGTTTATGAGGCGCACATTAAGCCGGGAGATATTTTGTACTGGCCTTCCTTCTGGTTCCACGACGTAAGCAATTCCGGGCAGGTAAATCTGGCAATCAATATGCCCATTGATGAAGTCCCCTGCAGTCCGTCGCTAGTTCGTCATATGTTGGCGACCTTCTACCGGCAAGCACAGGACAAATTGGAAAGCCACGGTCACAACAAGGAAATTATTGCAGATTTTCTCAGACAATTTGTCGATGAGCTAGAAGCGGAAACATTGGAAAATATGGACGTGTCTACAATGTGGAGTTTGCATGTTAATTCAAAAGCTTATCAGGGCAAACATTGGCGTAACAAATATCAAAATCTTCAACGGCAACAAGAAGAAGCCCACGAAGAGACCCACGAAAACGCGTGATATTTTCAGATTTAGCGACAACAGTATGGCCCGCAATGCGTCGCTAATTGTCAAAACCAAATGCGCTATCTTCCCTTAAATTTGGAAGCATCACTCAACGTCGATTTATAAAACCGCCCGAGCGCTTTGTCTTTCGCTCGCCGTTCTGACAATGACGCAGAGTTAAAAGCATCTTCACGCAACAGCTTTTGGTAGTTTTGTAGACGCCGGCTATCCAGTTCGCCATTTTCAACCGCTGCCAGCACCGCACAACCAGGTTCGCTCGCGTGTGCGCAATCACTAAATCGGCATTTTTCTGCCAGTATTTCAATGTCGGTAAAGGTGTGCGCAATCCCTTCTTTCGCGTCGGCCAATTGTATTTCTCGCATACCCGGTGTATCCAGGATCAAAGCGCCGGAATCAAGTCGAATTAACGAACGACTTGTAGTGGTATGGCGACCCTTGCTATCGTCCTCACGTATGCCTCTGGTGGCCTGGTGTTGTTCACCCAACAAAGTATTCACCAAAGTGGATTTGCCAACGCCAGATGAACCCAAAACAACAATAGTACTACCGGTTTTTAACCAGGGTAATAATTTGCTAATACTTTCTGCACTTAAACAATTAACGGCCTCCACCATGAGTGATGAATCCAGTGCGTGAATTTTATCAACAAACTCCTCTGGCGATTGGGTTAAATCACTTTTGCTGAGAACCACCACCGGTTCAGCGCCTGATTCATTTACCAATGCCAGGAATCTCTCAATTCGATTTAAATTAAAATCGTCATTCATTGACGACATAATAAAAGCCGTATCCACGTTGGCAGATATTAATTGTGTTTTCACTTCACGGCCCGCCGCTTTTCTGGAAAAGCAGGTTTTACGTTCCAACAAACGAACAAAGTGTTGTTCATCATTTAACAGAACCCAGTCACCTACTACCAATGCCGGCATAGAGGCAAGCAAACTCAATTTAAGTTCGCCCTCCTCCCCCACCACGACAATTTCAGAACGGTGATGCTCAACAATACGCGCCGGATGGGCTTCATCCCATTCTTCCAGCGAAAGTTGCTGCTGAAAGAAATGCTGCCAACCCAATTCAGCTAACGTTGTTGTTTGGTGATCCAATTAATTCACCTTAGCCTTTGCTTAGTTGATTTAATATCGGGCACCACTTTAAAACAGTTTGGTCCGTTTTCGGCCAGGAGCGGACATTAAAAAAATAAATCAGTCCCTTTTATTTTGTTATTTTGGAAGCGAAGTATCAATTTGCTCTGCTTTTAATATGTCACCGATTATTTCACTTTCATTTTTATTAGCTAGCATAGCGCTCATATTTTCCTTAGCTTATTCCATTCCGTAACATGAACATTGGTTTGTAATTTCTTAATATTTACAATGGCGCATAATACCAAATATACCCACCTCAAGTAGTCGTCTCAAAACCGTTCTGCATGTATTGCAACTTTACTTGCCCTGCTGTCCAATTCATAATCAAACCAGCCGCGAAAAATCTGCGGCAAACAATATAAACCGTTCCTGCCAACAGGCAGAAGCTGACGGTAAAACATAACAATAACTGAACCAAATCATGTTTGATAAGGAGTGATCCATGTATAAATCAACACTCAACATTGCGTGCTGCGCAGCCATATTAGGCCTGCTGTCATGCCTGTCTCTACTGGTAAGTGCAAAACCTTATAAAGGCGCAGAAATATTCACCCACAATTCTGAACTCTATGGCAAATTTGTTATACGTATGCGCGCAGCAAAAGGCAGTGGCGTCATATCAAACTTTTTCCTCTGGAAAGAAGGATCGGAACTCTCGAACGTTCCCTGGGAAGAAGTGGATATTGAAATATTCGGCAAAAGCAACGCCCAATCCTGGCAAAGCAATCTTATTACCGGCCTGGATAATATCCAACGCTCGGAGCAGGTCCATTCCTCTGGCAGTTCCTTTGGCGATGGCTATCACACCTTCACAATTGAGTGGACACCAGACCAGGTAAGATGGCTGGTTGACGGCCAGGTCACACGCACCACAACAGGTGGTCAAGCCCGGGAACTGATTAACGGCGAACAGGCCCGTTTTAACATTTGGCCGCCCAACGTTCCCGAGTGGGTGGGCAACTGGAACGATAATATTCTCCCCGTACATATGTTCGTGAACTGGATTGAATATCACAGCTGGAATGGTCAAAGCTTTAACCTTGCCTGGCGTGACGACTTCAATTCCTTTGATACTGGTCGTTGGGGCACTGCAGACTGGTCCTTTGAAGAAAACAGGGCCGATTTTTCGCCAGCCAATGCGGTTGTGCGTAATGGCTACCTGGTATTGGCATTGACCCGTGAAGGTCAGGAAGGCTACAACGGTACACCACCAGCGGATACCGGCAGCTCCTCTTCCTCGTCCAGCTCTTCTTCCAGTTCCTCCAGTAGTTCTAGCAGCGGCGGTGTTGGCAGCAACAATATTGTTGTACGCATGCGCGGAGTTGTCGGCAACGAAAACGTAAGCCTCCAGGTCGGCGGCTCTACGATACAAACCTGGACAGCCACCACAGCAATGGCTGATTACAGCGCAAGCACCAATGCAAATGGCGAAATTCGTGTGGCCTTCACTAACGACAGTGGCAGCCGCGATGTCCAGGTGGATTACATCATTGTTAACGGCGTAGTGCGTCAGGCAGAAGATCAGGATGACAATACCGGCGCCTGGGGCAATAACAGTTGTGGTGGTGGCAGCTTTTCGGAATGGCTGCACTGCAATGGCTCGATTGGCTTTGGTCCCGTATCTGGATCAGGTTCCAGCAGTAGTTCGTCGAGTTCAAGTAGTGCTTCCTCAAGTTCAAGCAGCTCATCAAGCAGCTCGTCATCAAGTTCAGGAGGCACTGGCGGTGTGACGGCAAGCGTTGATATCAACAATGATTGGGGCAGCGGTTATTGTGCGGCGCTGGTGGTAAGCAATAATGGCAGCAGTGCTGTAACCTGGAATGTTTCCGTTCCTGTGCAAGGTAGTGTTTCAAACCTGTGGAACGGCAGCTGGAGTCAGAGTGGTTCTACGCTAAATGTCTCAGGCATCGGCTGGAATAGCGTTCTCCAGCCAGGACAAAGCAACTCATCCGTTGGATTCTGCGCAAACAGATAAATTTCCTTCATAGTAAAAGCCCGGCAATGACCTTGCCGGGCTTTTTTCTTTTTGTGTTACTGAACACAATTTATATTATCGTCTTCCATTTAAATATTATTAAAGCTTTAAAATTGCAGAAGCAAGGTTGAATCTCGCTTGTGATTCCAGCTCTTCAAAAAAGTAATCCGTGATATAAATCCTTTCCCTGTTTAGGAAGCTCTCAAGGATTTCTTTTCGTTTCTTTTTGTACAAAAACCAAGGCACCCACTTGTACTCCTTACGAATTGCATTTTCAAACTGTTCGTAAATTTCAGGCTTCGCCCCCAGTATTGATAGATCTATATCCAACAAAACTTCTTCATCTTTGGTGGAAGCAGGAACGTTGTGACGTGTAACCATAATAAGATTGTAGACTCGCCGAACAACATCAACCTGTGCTTGATTCGCATTAAGAAAGGCCTGCGCCCACTCAGCGCTTTTCAATTCATTATTTGATTTACGTGGGATATAAATCGAATCGTGAAACCACAGCGCCAATTCCACTTCCTCAGGATGATCAGTATATTGATGTACCTTATCCAGATGCGACAAACAGGCATTGATATGTTCGCTGGTGTGGTAATGGCGATGTTTTTCGGCATAAGCCGCAGCAAGCTCGCACCAGGTTGCTTCGTTTTCAGAGAATCCGAAAGCATGCATGAGAGTTTCCCAGCGTGAAAGTTGCATCATCTTAGTTTAGGTGCATCGTCTTTTCTTAATCCGAGAGATTGCAACAGATTCTTTCCAGCTAGCACAAAGTAAAGCCAAGCCTTCTTCCATCGATTACCGAATAAAACGATATGCACATGCCAACCCTTCTCCCTGCGAGCGCTATATCCGCTGTAAAGCAAAGTAAAAGCCTCGCTATCACCTACTTTTTGATCCGCTAACTTTTTCGCTTGCTCAATGCCAAATGTGAGCATTTCATTAACCTGTTCCGAGTTGGGCTCGCCTTGATTCTTTGGGAACGCCAACAGGTAATAATTCGGTATTAAATCTCCATTAATGCGGTGCAAGTAACAGAATCCACCTGATCGTAATTTACATTCTTGAGGAATGTTTGTATCAGTCATTTATCTATCCTAAACAAATGTACAACTGAGAATAAGAAAATAAAAAAGGGTAAGTTCGGTACCCAACGGTTTAGTCCGCTTACGGCCAGAAGCGGACATTGACGACTCAAGACTTGCCCCTATCTCTTGCCTCTCTCTGTGTGACCCCTCTGTGCCCCTAGCATCACGAAAAAATTCAGAATGTTTTACGCAACTGTAGTGATCTTCAATAAACAGTTTTGGACGCATTTTTAGCGTACCAAAAACGGATAGGTGCGCCATTTTGTTTCAAGCCAACATATAATTCTTTAATTCCAGACGAATCATCGTAACTCCTGCTTGATTTATATTTTGTGAAATCTATCTTGTAAACTAGGCTACGTTGGTGAGTTGCTAGCACTTTGTCCAGCCAGCTCTTATCTGCCCAGAGAATTGACCCGTCATCTAGATATTGACTTCGATGATCGTTCTGATCAGCTCTCCACTCACCCCAGACTTCGCTTTTTAATACAAGTTTTCCCTCTTTGTCATGCCATAGGCGATTTTCATCGTCTGGTGTTAACCTTAAAGTTCTTTTTATAATCAATCCAATTTGTGGCCGCCACTTAGCACTTCTTGATGCCCATTTGTCTCGCTCATCAATGCCAATTGGGTATTTCTCGGGATTCCATATTAGTGGTTCGAAAATGCTTTTTTGTTGGTATCGATCCGTAAGCCCATTATGTGAGGAAAAGGTTGGTAGCCAAAAATCATAGTCAGGAGTTTTGGAGAAACTTTTACACCTACCAACAGCACCTTTTCTTCGAGTTATAGCGGAATATAAATAAACATCTACACCGTCTGGTGAAGTCCAAGAGCCATATATGGGAATAAAATCATTGTCCAATTCGGAAGAAAGCCCTGTTTTTTTATAGAGTTCTTCTTTTTCGAAAAGTATTTCTTGGTAGCCATCCCGTTTACCAACTAAGTGTTCTTGAGC